>CAVFYC010000095.1:0-7617 GCA_963626585.1 Christensenellaceae bacterium Phil1
CGCATCTCGTAAAAATTAGATGCGGCGGAGTTTTTACGAGATGCGGACATATTTTCAGCCCGTGGCTTCCCGGAATTTAATTGTCCTATTCTATGGGGGTTATCTATACACAAACAGTTCCATTCCTGCGTATGCCTGTGCGTCGGCAGGGAGATTGTTCATGCGGTAAAGGCTCTTCAACTGTATTCCATAGCGTTGGGCAATTGTATATAGGGACTCGCCTTGCTGCACAGCGATGAGTTTTCCCTTATATGCTTTCTCGGCATGCTTTTTCTTCTTTTCCATATATAGCACATCGCCTGCCTGCAACACATAGTCCTTAGGAAGTTCGTTGTATTTCGCAATTCGGCGGCGCGACACGCCGGTCTCTTTTGAAATACTCTTGAACGTATCTCCCTCGCGGGCTATCACGTAATAATTGTCGTTGTTGAAATATACCTGATGCTCCGCCTTGTTTTCAAGACGTTGGATTTGACGCGGTTTGATGTCGCGGGAATTGTCAAAACGGTATAACTGGTAATCCTCTATAAGCCCAATCAACAAATCGGCATAGCGGGGATTTGTGGCATAGCCCGCGCTTTTCAAACCATAAGCCCACGACCTGTAATCCGTGGGGGACAACTTGAAAAGAAAAGCGTAGCGGGGATTTTGAGTTAGAAACTTGGAATGATCTTCATAGCTTTCGCGCGCGCTGCGGTAAGAGCGGAAACGTTCGTTAGGGAGATCGTCGTTTGCCAATACGTAAGGCCCTGTCCAACCACGCGAACATTTTATTCCGAAATGATTGTTGGCCTTTGTGCAAAGCATGCTTTTTCCGGCATTGGTCTCAATGATTCCCTGCGCAAGGGTTATACTTGCAGGAACACGATAGCGTTGCATCTGTTCTACCGCCATACTCCAATATTGCGAGATATATAAATCGTATGCGTTCGTTTGGGCTACTGTTTTAAGCGTAACCAGCATCATTACAGCGGCAAGGAGTATAGTTTTTCTGCGCATCATTATCATTTCTTATAGATTCAATTACAAAGATAAACGTTTTTCACGAAAATGCTATATATCACAAAATCATATCAATCCATCATGTTTTTGTAATCGGAGTAAACATATTCTTTAAGTACTTCGGTTTCTCCGCTTTCCCGTTTCAAAACTATTGCAGGGTGCTGTATGCCATTAAACATCGTGGTTTTAACCGTGGTATAATGTATCATGTCCTGAAATTCCAGTTTGTCCCCGATTTTCAAACCCTTGTCAAAAAGCCAATAGCCCATAAAATCGCCGCTCAAACAACTGTTGCCTCCCAGACGATACACATTGTTTTCACGTTTTCGGGAGTCGTCTATATCAAAGCCCAAATTTTCCGCCCTCAACACCTCGGGTTGGTAAGGCATCTCCAAGCAATCGGGCATATGACAGGTGAAACTCACATTCAGAATGGCCGTCTTAATTCCTTTGTCCTCTACGATGTCAACCACCTTTGCTACAAGTTCGCCCGTTTGCCATGCAAAAGCAGAGCCGGGCTCCATTATGATTTTAAGATTTGCGTGGCGCTGTTTGAAATTTCTCAAAATTTCAACGAGATGAGCCACATCGTATCCTTTACGCGTCATCAAATGTCCGCCGCCCAAGTTCAGCCACTTTATATGGTCGAGCCATTTTCCAAACTTCTTTTCTATCGTTTCAAGAGTTCTTTCAAGAGCAAAAGAATCGTTCTCGCAATGACAATGGCAGTGGAAGCCGTCCACGCCAACGGGGAGCGGAAAGGGCATTTGAGATGCAGAAATTCCGAAACGCGTTCCGGGTGCACAGGGATTGTATATTTCCGTGGTAATCTCAGATCGCTCCGGATTGATACGAAGACCGGCAGACACACGATGCCCATTCCCTTTTTTGTTCCATGCTTCTATTTGCGGAAAGAACGCCTGGTATTGGTTCAAAGAGTTGAACGTGATAAATTCAGAGCATTCCAAAATAGTCGGGAACGTATGTTGTTCGTAAGCCGGGGAATATGTATGGGCAAGATGTCCGAACTCCTTTTTCGCCAGCAAGGCTTCAAACGGAGAACTTGCTGTTGTGGATTTAATGTATTCGCGGAAAATTCCGAATGTCTTCCACAAGGCAAAAGCCTTAAACGCCAAAATAATTTCAACATCTGCTTTGCGCGCCACTTCGCTTATTACGTTTAGATTTCTGCGAAGTTTGCTTTCGTGCATTATATAATAAGGAGTCTGGATCTCGTTGCTCATATATTTTTGTGTATTAACTATAAATCCCGCAGGACACATCGTTTCAGAGTACTGCGGGATTGTTTGTTTTGTTCCTCAGCGGCAAAGATTACATTATGCCACGCTCACGAAGAGTAAGCTGCCATTTCCAAGCAGAAGAAAGAGCGTCTTCAAGAGTATGCACAGCCTTCCAGCCTAAAACGTTGTTGGCTTTATCAACATTGCCCCAAATCTTTTCGATATCGCCTGCACGACGCGGCGCAATCTTGTAATTCAATTTTACGCCGGTACATTTCTCAAATGTATTGACGAGTTCCATCACAGAAACGCCATTGCCCGTGCCTACATTGTATATCTCTACCGGCTCCTGGCATTTGTCGTCAAGGATTCGGCTCATAGCACAAACATGAGCCTTTGCCAAATCAACAACATAAATATAGTCGCGAATGCAAGTGCCGTCGGGAGTGTTGTAGTCATCGCCAAAAATGCTAAGTTCCTTGCGAATTCCAATTGCAGTCTGTGTAAGATAAGGAATCAGGTTAGCAGGAACGCCGTTGGGCATTTCGCCGATAATTGCAGAGGGATGCGCACCGATAGGATTGAAATAACGAAGAAGAATAGCCTTGATAGGAGCGCCGCTCTTGATATCATCTTCAATTATCTCCTCGTTTATCTGTTTTGTATTCCCATAAGGACTTTCGGCTTTCTTTATCGGAGCTTTTTCAGTTACAGGAAGATTTTCTTTCTCAGGCTGACCGTACACGGTGCAAGAAGAAGAGAAAATAATACCCTTTACATCGTATTTCGGCATGAGTTCCAATAAATTTACAAGCGATACGATATTGTTGCGGTAGTATTTCAATGGTTTTTCCACCGACTCGCCCACCGCTTTGCTTGCCGCGAAATGAATTATACCCGAGATTGCAGGATATTTCTTGAACACCCCTTCAAGCGCAGGCATATCAAGACAATCCACATGCTCAAACGCAGGGCGAATGCCTGTAATTTTTTCAATTCCATCAACAACATCGGCTTTTGAGTTTGAGAGATTATCTACAATAACTACATCGTAGCCTGCTTGCTGAAGTTCTACAGTTGTATGAGACCCTATAAATCCCGTACCACCAGTAACCAAGATTGTTTTTTTCATTGCTATTTATATGTAATTTATTACACGTTCATAATTTGTCGCATTCTTCTTTCCACGCGCAGCCATCTCCGTCGCTCGGCATGCGCCAATCTCCACGCGGGCTCAAAGAACAACTGCCCACTTTGGGACCATCGGGAAGGCAACTGCGTTTGAATTGCTGCTGAAAGAAACGATGAAAAAACACTTTCAACCAATGTTTTATTATTTCATCGTTGTATAAATTGTTTAGGGCGAAAGCTTTTTTTGCGAGGAAATATATTTTCGCCGGAGAGAACCCATATCGAAGCGTGTAGAACAGAAAAAAATCGTGAAGCTCGTAAGGGCCAACTTTATCTTCGGTCTTCTGCACAATTTCTCCCTTCTCGTTTGTCGGAATTAGCTCCGGACTTATCGGAGTGGCGATAATACTTTCAAGAGTCCTCTTAACGTCTTTATTTGGAGTGTTGTCGGCAAACCACTGAATGAGATGGCGTATCAAAGTCTTGGGAATGGAACAATTTACTCCGTACATACTCATATGATCTCCGTTGTACGTGGCCCAACCTAAGGCCAATTCGCTCAAATCTCCCGTACCGACAACAATACCTCCCACCTGGTTCGCCACATCCATTAGGATTTTCGTACGTTCCCGCGCCTGGCCGTTTTCATAAGTGATGTCGTAGGTTTGCAGGTCGTGTCCAATATCTTTGAAATGCTGTATGCAAGCGTCTTTAATGGATATCTCCCGAACGGAAATGTTCAATTCTTCCATCAAGTCGGTTGCATTTGTATGTGTATGGACACTCGTTCCGAATCCGGGCATTGTAACGCCCACGATTCCCTTGCGATCCAAATTCAGAAGGTCGAACGCCCGAACGCAAACAAGCAAAGCCAAAGTGGAATCCAATCCTCCGCTAATGCCAACCACTACATTTTTTGCATGAATGTGAGCCAAACGTTTTGCGAGGCCGTTAGCCTGAATGTTCACTATTTCCTCGCAGCGGTTGTGGTAATCTGTGTTTGCGGGAACAAAGGGCAACGATTCTATATGGCGTGTAAGATTTTCGTTATGGTTTGCCACGTTTGCCGTGTCAATCCAAACAAATTTGTTATCCGACACATTTATTCTTGCGCAATGGCGGAATGTTGTGTTCACGCGTCTTTCGTGGCGCAACAACTCAACATCTATTTCGCTTGCCACTAACTGTTCGTCGAGGGAGAAACGTTTTCCGGAATTAAGCAGTCTTCCGTTTTCATATATAAGGGAGCAGCCGGCGAACACCACATCTTGTGTGCTTTCGCCGAAACCGCAACTCGTAAATATATACCCGGAAATGGTGCGTGCGCTTTGTCCTGAAACCAGCGCCTCAACATAATCGTGTTTCCCCACACATTCGTTGTCGGCGCTCAGATTGAATATAATGTCTGCGCCGGCAAGTGTGAGGTGCGAGCTTCGCGAAATAGGCGCCCACAGATCTTCGCAAATTTCAATGCCGAAGACTGCATCGGGAGTTCTGAACAAAGCATCGGCACTTACCGCCACGTTTTGTCCGCAACAGTTTATTTGCCTGCTGCGAAGCTCATCGCTCGAAGCAAACCAGCGTTTCTCGTAAAATTCCTTGTAGTTCGGAAGAAATGTCTTTGGCACAATTCCGAGCACAACGCCTTTCTGCACCACGGCAGCGCAATTAGCAAGATAGCCGTCTATTACTATCGGCAAACCTACAATGGAAATGATGTTTAGTTGCCTTGTATCTTCTACGATCTTGGCAAGGCTTTTTTCGGCGTCGTCAATCAGCAAACTGCTCTCAAACAAATCTTGGCACGTATACCCTGTGATGCACAACTCGGGGAAACATATTATTTCCGCCCCCGCATCTTCGGCCTTTTTTATAAGGTCGATTATGTGCTGGGTATTGAATGCGCAATTTCCCACTCTCACGGCGGGAACCGCGCTTGCCACCTTGACGAAACCGTATCTCATTTCGTTTTACTTCTTGCTTGTCTTGGCAGTTTTCGAAGACTTGTAGCGTTTGTTCAATCCGTTGAGCACGTCCTCGGTTATGTCCATTTTCTTTTCGGCATAGAGAATGTTGTTCTCCACCTTGCTCAAGATCATGGCATATTTGTGGTCTTTGTTGTAGTCGTTGAGGAAGTTTTCGATAGAGTCTTTCATTTCCTCATTATACTTCTGGCGTTCCTTTTCAAATTGCGCGGAATATTTATCTTGCAGGTTTTCGAGGTCAATCTGTTGTTTCTGGAGCGAAGCCTGCATCTTCTGCGCCTGTTCCTGCGACTTTATTTCGCCCGACTGCACCTTCTGCTGAAAACTTATTGCCGAGTTCTGCAAAGCCTTGCCCTTAGCAGCGAGCGTAGCTTTTATATTGTTCATTCTCTTCTCGAGCACTTTGCTATGTTCTGTGCAGAATTCATAATTGTTTATGATTGAATCGATGCAAACATAGGCTATCTTATTGTTTTCAGCAACTTCTGTTTTTGCTTCTTTTGAGTCTTCGGCTGTTGCAACGGCTTTCCCTGGTTTGGGGTCGCAGCTTGAGAAACACACTGTTGCGCCAATCATCATTGAAGCAACAAACAATTTTGTCAAAGGCTTATTCATTTTTGAGCGGATTGTTGAGATTGTTAATATTCTTGTTTGGCGGAACGCAAAGAGCGTAATTGTCTACGCGTTGTTGTTTGCTAATTCCAAATTACTTAACTTTGTTGGTGCAAAGATAAACATTTACCGCGACACAAAATTTATCAATCAAATAAAATACCGACTAATTATGACAAACGTAAAGATGGAACCCGCAGAGGTGTTTGCTTGTTTCGCCGAAATAAACAAAATTCCCCGCCCTTCAAAGAAAGAAGAAAAGATGATTGAGTTTCTCAAAAGCTATGGCGAGAAACTCGGACTCGAGACCCATGTTGATGAAACCGGGAACGTGATAATACGCAAACCGGCTACGCCGGGATACGAAAACCGCGAGACAACAATCATACAGAGCCACATGGATATGGTTTGCGAAAAGGACTCGCACGTGGAAATCGACTTCGAAAACGACCCGATACAGACCGAAATCGTAGGAGAATGGCTCACGGCAAAAGGCACAACGCTTGGAGCCGACGACGGTATAGGAGTGGCAATGGAGCTCGCCATTCTAAAAGACAACACCCTTGAGCACGGACCGATAGAATGCGTATTCACGCGCGACGAAGAGACCGGGCTCACGGGCGCAAGCGGAATGAAACCGGGCTTCATGGACGGAAGATACCTCCTCAACCTTGACAGCGAAACCGAAGGCGAGATATTCATTAGCTGCGCCGGAGGTGCGAAAACCCAAGCCCTTTTCAGTTTCACCACCGAGGCCGCGCCCCAAAACTATTACTTCTTCAAAGTGGGCATCAAAGGGCTCACGGGCGGACACTCGGGCGACGACATCGAAAAGAAACGCGCCAATGCCAACAAGCTACTCGTGCGTTTTCTCTACAACTGCATGAAAAAATACGACCTGCGCCTTGCCGACATTCAGAGCGGCGGCCTCCACAACGCCATTCCGCGCGAAGGCTGGGCAATATGCGCTGTGCCGATGAGCGAAAAGGAGAACATACGCATCGACGCCAATATATATACTGCCGAGATCGAAGAAGAATATTCCGTTACCGAGAAAACAATCAACTTCTATGTGGAAAGCAGCGACCCCGCCGAGGTTGTCGACAAAACCACTGCCGACAAAATCATCACTGCCCTGCAAGCCGTTGACAACGGCATCTATGCCATGAGTCAGGAATTGGACTGGCTTGTGGAGACATCGTCAAACCTTGCAAGCATTCACCGCAAAGAAAACACCATAGAGGTTATCAGCTCGCAGCGCTCCAACATCGGCAGTGCACGCAAGAACATGAGCGCAACCATAAGGGCTGCATTCGAACTGGCTGGCGCAGAAGTTTCCACCTCCGAGGGATATCCCGGCTGGAAGCTCGACCCAAACAGTCCGCTGCTCAAGATCACGATAGATTCCTACAAGAAACTTTTCGGCAAAGAGCCCAAGATTCTCGCCATACACGCAGGACTGGAATGCGGATTGCTGAGCGAGAAATACCCGCATATCGACATGGTGTCGTTCGGGCCCACATTGCTCGGAGTGCATTCGCCCGACGAAAAACTGCTCATACCCACAGTGAAAATGGTATGGGACCTGCTGCTCGACGTGATTAAGAACATTCCGGTGAAAGAGTAAAACGTTTCGCCGCAAACGC
>CAVFYC010000096.1:0-5790 GCA_963626585.1 Christensenellaceae bacterium Phil1
CCATGAAATTTAAATTCCGACGCATCTCGTAAAAATTAGATGCGGCGGAGTTTTTGCGAGATGCCTTGTAGGAAAAACGGCGGGGCGAGGGGTATGCCGCGCGGGGCGCGGGGCAGGCACGAAATGCGCAAAAACGCGGCTTGCATGGGGCGGAGAAACGGGAATTTTGCGTAAATTTGCAACGATACATCAACACAGTTCCCGCAAAAGGCTTTTTGCCTTTCGCAGGACGGTAAATTTTTATAGCAATGCCTCTCTACGTGCCCCAAAACCTGCCGGCGATTTCCGAACTTGCCCAAGAGGGAATCACCATCTACCCCGCAAGCGAAATTGCGCCGGGGGTGAAGACTCTGAAAATACTCCTGCTCAACCTGATGCCCATTAAAAAGGTAACCGAGAACGACATAGCGCGGCAACTCTCGAAGACTGAACTGCCGGTGGAGCTTGTGCCGGTGAAGATACGCGGGCAGCGGTATAAAAACACGCCGCAGGAGCACATGGACGCCTTTTACCGTAACTTCGACGAACTGGCTTCGCAGCAATACGAGGGCATGATAGTTACCGGTGCTCCGGTGGAGAGGATAGAGTTTGAGGAGGTGAGATACTGGAAAGAGCTGACGGAAATTTTCGACTGGTCGCGCACCGAGATTGGCTCGGCGGTGTATCTCTGCTGGGGGGCGCAGGTGGGACTCTACCACCACTACCACGTGAAGAAATACGCGCTGGAGAAAAAACTCTTCGGGGTGTATGAACAGAAACTGATGAAACAGAATCTTCCTATCTTCCGGGGAATTCCCGAGCGGTTCAACATGCCCCACAGCCGCTACACCGAGGTGAGGAAATGCGACATCGACAAAGTGGACGACCTGGAGATTTTTGCGCAGGGCGCAGATTCGGGCGTCGGCATCGTAAAGCCGAAAAACCGCAGCGAGTTCTTCGTGATGGGACACCTGGAATATTCGCCCACAACTCTCGACACCGAATACCGCCGAGACCTTGGAAGAGGAATGACAATCGACCCGCCCGAGAATTACTACGTTGACAACAACCCCGAGAAGGGCATCAACGATTCGTGGCGCGGGGCTGCCGACGCTTTCTACTCAAATTGGCTCAACTATTACGTGAACAAACAATGAGCACGCCCGCACAGCGAAAAATAGAACTGCTCGCGCCTGCCCGCGACGCCGACACCGGAATTGCGGCAATTGTCCACGGCGCCGACGCAGTGTATATAGGCGCGCCGAAGTTTGGCGCGCGCGAAGCGGCAGCCAACAGCATAGCCGACATAAGGCGCCTTGCCGACACGGCACACGTATACGGCGCAAAGATCTACGCCACGCTCAACACCATTCTCTATGACGGGGAAGTGGACGAGGCCCGCCGCATGGCGCACGAGCTATACAACGCGGGCGTGGACGCATTGCTTGTTCAGGACGCGGCACTCCTTGGCGGCGACATGCCTCCCGTTGCGCTCCATGCCAGCACCCAATGCGACAACCGCACTCCCCAAAAAATCAAGAGGCTTTACAGCGAAGGTTTCGACACGGCTGTTCTTGCGCGCGAGCTTTCCCTGAAAGAAATCAAGGCAATCCACGAAGAATGCCCGGCAATGCGTCTCGAAGCCTTCATACACGGTGCGCTCTGCGTGAGCTACAGCGGGCGCTGCTATGCCTCGCAGTTTTGCTTCAACCGCAGCGCAAACCGCGGAGAGTGCGCGCAGTTTTGCCGGCTGCCCTTTGACCTCGAAACTCAAAACGGGCAAAAAATCCTGAGACAGAAACACCTGCTTTCGCTACGCGACCTCAACCGCACGGAATGGCTCGAAGATTTGCTTGACGCCGGGGTGAGCTCGCTGAAAATAGAGGGACGGCTAAAGGACGCGGAGTACGTGAAAAACATAACCGCCTGGTATCGCACGAGGCTTGACGCAATTTTCGCGAAACGCCCGGAATACGTGCGCGCATCGGCCGGAAAAACCACTCTGGCGTTTGCGCCCCACCCGGAAAAGAGTTTCAACCGCGGCTTCACCGATTATTTTATGAACGGAAGGACTATGCGCCTCGCTTGTCCCGCTACGCCGAAAAGCATAGGCGAGCCCGTGGGCGAAATACGCGAATATGGTGCGCGCTACATCGTAGTTTCGGGACACAAGAAGCTCAACAATGGCGACGGGCTCTGCTATTTTAACGACAACGACGAACTTCGCGGCTTCAGGGTGAACCGCGCGGAGGGCTGCAAGCTATATCCCGCCTCCATGCCGCCGGATATTCACAACCACATGCCGCTTTTTCGCAACCACGACGAGGGGTTTTCGCAGCTCCTCGCGAAACAGTCGGCCGAGAGGCGCATCTCGGTGGATTTCAGCCTCACGTTGAAGGACGGAGGTTTCATCTTGAAAGGCACAGACGAGTTGCAGCGGAGCGGAGAGGCCACGATAGATTTCGCGCACGAGACGGCGCGGCAACCTCAGCGCACAAATATCATTGCGCAACTGACAAAACTCGGCGGCACACCGTTCTGCCTGGGCGGAGTGGCGATAGAAAACGACGGATACTTCATTCCGTCGTCGCTGCTTGCCGAAGCGCGGCGCAAGGTAACCGATGCCATTGTGGCGGAAAGCCGCAGAAGAGTGCCGGCAACCGTGAGGCGCAACGCCGTGGGCTTAGACGAGAATCCCGACTACTCATATAATATAGCCAACAAGGAAGCCGAGAAATTCTACAGGCTTTGCGGCGCAACCGAAGTGGCTCCGGCGTGGGAAATCAAGCCGCCGGCCGACGCACCAATCATGACTTGCCGCTACTGTCTGCGCCACGAAATAGGAATGTGTCTGAAGAAAAAAGGCAGCGACCGCTCGTATCTTTTCCTGAAACTGGGCGACGGACGACGGTTCCGCCTGGATTTCGACTGCAAATGCTGCATCATGAAGATTTATGCCGAGAAATAGACTGTTTGTCCGCCTTGCAATGATTGCGGCAACGCTTATGGTTGCCGCAGGGTGCGAATACCCGCGCCCCAAGGTGGACTTGAGTTGGGACTTCACCCAACGCCAGCGCGACTCAATTGAGTTTTCGTACTCACACCACTACACAGAAAATTACAACTTCAAGGTAACGGGCGACAGCCTTATGCTTCTGCCGCAATCGCCTGCCGACCTCGTGGAATCGCTTGGCGACACGGCGTGGGTTTACAGGGACGACCGCGTGGTGGTGGCCGACATTGCAAAGGCCGCAACCGACACCGTGGACAGCATGTGGGTGAAAATAGCGCGCGACCAGTATACAATAGGCTGGATGCGCGAGAAAGAATTGCTGAGAAGCGTTGTACCCGACGATCCAATCTCGGAATTTATCCACGCCTTCGGCAACCGTCGCACCGTGGCGCTTTGCTGTGTGGCGGTGATAGCCGTGGCGGTGGTCTTGATGCGTATCATTCGCCGCAAGAAGGCAAAGATTGTGCATTTCAACGATATCGACAGCATCTACCCCCCTTTGCTTTGCGTTGATGTGGCTGTGATAGCAATGGTATATGCGTCGATACAGCATTTTGTGCCGCAGACGTGGCAAGAATATTACTTCCACCCGACACTAAATCCGTTTGCCGTTCCCCCGATATTGGCTCTGATGATTACGGGGTTCTGGCTTATGATTCTACTTATGCTTGCCTCGGCCGACGATGCGCGGCACAAAATGGGCAAAAGCGACGCCGTGCCCTACCTGCTCTCGCTTGGGGGAATGATGATGGTGGTTTATCTGGTTTTTGCCGCATTGACGATGATCTACGTGGGTTACGCGTTGTTCGTGGTGTACACAATTTTCGCCTTTGTTGAGTATAGAAAAAAGCGCATGTACCGATACGTTTGCGGGAAATGCGGACACAAATTGCGCCACAAGGGCACGTGTCCGTTTTGCGGGGCAAAAAACGTGTGAGCCTCCCCTATCCTACCCCTCAAAAGCCATTACGGAAAAAACATTTGGGACATCAAAAAAACTACAAGGCATCTCGTAAAAATTAGATGCGTTGGAATTTAAATTTCATGGCCCGGAATTCAAATTAGATGCGGCGGAATTTTCGGCATATCAAACGTCTTGATTTTCAAATGCCTGCAAAGGGCGAAAATTCGCCTTTGAAAACCTACTTTCCGCGCCCCTGAATCGCCTCTAACACATCGCGGATTTGCGACATCAAATCCCGTTTTCCGTCGTTGCATATCACGAAATCGGCGCGCCGCATCTTCTCCTCCTCCGAAAGCTGCATGCCAATCCATTTCCTCACCGTGGCCTCGGGAATGCCGTCGCGCTGCATCACGCGCCGCACCCGCAAATCCTCGGGAGCGGAGACAAGCAGGCAGAAATCGACCTCGGTGTGGAAACTTGCCTCGTAGAGCAGCGCACATTCCATGAAAACCACAGGAGATGCCTGGCTTTCCGCCCATTCGCGCCACCTGGTTCGCACGCAAGGGTGAACCTCGCCGTCGAAAAGCGCTGCATTTTGTGGGGAAGAGTGAAGAAACCTTCGGATAACAGATTTGTTCAACGCTCCGTCGGCACGAAAAACGTCGGGCGACACAAGTGCTCTGAGCCGCGAGCGCAGTAGTTCGTTGTGCAACATCTCTTCGCGCGCCGAAGTGTCGGTATCAAAAACGGGGAAGCCCTCCTCTTTGAGCAGACGGCACACATAGCTTTTGCCACTCCCTATCCCGCCGGTGATTCCCACCCTTGTCATGCCGTCCATATCACTCGGGCGACAAAATATCTTCGATAACAAATTCCACCTCTGAGGGCGAAATCCTCACATGCGAAGCGCCGTTGGGAATAGTCTTCAACTTGGGCACAAACTTGCCCGTGGTGTTGTCGAGAAGTTCGTCGTAGCTCACCACAATCACAAAGTTGTCGGAATTTATCGCATTGTATTTCGACGCTCCAACCTGGAACGTTACGTTTACACGCGGCGGAAATGTGCGCAGCACCTTTGTGGCCGGGAAATTCACCATCTCCACAGGCACTTGGACGGTTTTCTCCGTAATCATGTCAACATAAATTTTAGCCTTGACCTGAGACGGAATGAATTTCGCGCCCCTCACGCCGTGGATAGGTACGGCAAAAACGGTATCGCTGCGCAGGGAGTTCACCTCCAAAGCCGTGGTGTAGGCCGCAGATATGGTGTCGAGCACACTCTCAAGGGCATAGACGCTCACAGAGTCGGGAATGAGCGAAACACCCGAGACACGCATCTGCCCGCCGGCCTTGAAATTTCCGCGAAGCCGCACGGGAACACGCTTGAACGCGCCGTAGTTGTAATAATACTCTATCGTGTCGGGACGGTAACTGCTGACGTGGGTGGAAGATGAGAGCTGTTTTGAAACTTGCTTGATGAGCTCGCGCGTAAGTATGGCCACGTGCCCGCTGCGTTGGTCGTATTGCGAAAAATCTATGGCCACGGGCGAAAAATCCATGAAGTAGCGGTATTGCAGAAGCGTTGAACCGTGGTCTTTGAGCATTACGCGCATTTTTGTCTGGGGCGGAGATGTTATCACAACCTTTTCAGGCACGTTTACAAGGCGCACCGGAATTTCAAACTCCATTTCATAACTGGAACTAAGGTTCTGAAAAAGCCAGAAACAGGTTGAAAGGGCTACAAAAAACAAGAACTTAAGGAACTGCTTGTTCCAAATTTTGGCAAACAGTCTCCTTAAGTTTTTTCCGTTTATCTTGATTTTCATCGCAACCGATATGCGCCGCCCGCGCTGCTATGCGCGGCGGTTATTATGAAGCGTTGTCGGCGGGGCAA
>CAVFYC010000096.1:5989-7590 GCA_963626585.1 Christensenellaceae bacterium Phil1
ATGAAATCAGCGTGTTTGCTGTGTGGCTGCAGCGTTTGCAAAGATGTGGGTCTTCTCTACCGTGATCTTTACATCGCGTGCAATTTCGAGCACAACGACATTCTTTGCGTCGTCAATCTCCTTGATTTTTCCGTGAATGCCTCCGTAGGTTACGACATCCATTCCCGGTTCGAGGGAGTTGCGGAATTTTTGGATTTCCTTCTGCTTCTTTTGCTGCGGACGTATCATGAAAAAATACATGATGGCGAAAATTGCCACAATCATTATAAGGAAAGTGGCGTCGAAACCTCCTTGTCCTTGCGGAGCGGCTTGAAGGATTGAAATCATTTGAGTCATTTTTCTTGATTGTTAGTTATAGTTGTTATTATATATGTGCTAAATGTTTTTCGTTGCCTTGGAGTTTATTTCATTATTGTTCCCTCGGCGCGGAGTTTCTTTACCACGAAATCGAGAAGCCCGTTGATGTAGACGTAGCTCTTTGGTGTGCTGTAGATCTTGGAGAGCTCCAGATATTCGTTGATTGAAACCGTGGCAGGAATGGTTGGGAAATTTATTATCTCGGCTATCGCGATTTGCATAATCACCACATCCATTAACGCCATGCGCGAGAGTTGCCAGTTCTTGGCGTTTGAATCGATGATGTTGCGGTATTCATTTTCCTGTGTCAGGGTTTCGTGAATCAGCTTTATGGCAAATTGGCGGTCTTCCTCGTTGTCGTATTCGGGGAGCAGTTCCTGGTCGGCGCCGTTGGCTTCCTCAAACCGTTTTATCGTCTTCATGACAAACGAGTCTACCACATCGCGGTCGTCATTCCAGTAAAGGCTTTTTTCCTCGAAGAGGGCGTCGATATCTTCGCAGGGAACGAAGCACGCCTTGTAGGCTTTGCGCCAAAAAGTGCGGTCGTCGGCATACTCGGGTCTCCTGAGGCTCATGTATTCGCGGTAGGCGTCGCTCTCCTTCACGGCCTTGTAGAGTTTCTTTATGAGAGATTCGTCCATTATGTCGGCGCCGGCGTTGTTGGCAAAGTCAAGGAGCGCCTTGTTCTCCACCAATTGCTTTGCAAAGCGGTTGTCGGCGTAGCGTGTATCGATTTCCACATCAAGATGCAGGCGCTTGGCGCGATTTTGCTGCACTTCGGTATCCTTCACCCCGTATTCGTACACTTTGCCTATGAGCATAAGCAGATAGCGGTACATATCGTAGGATTTTGACAGGCTGAACAGCAATTCCTTCTCGGTTGACGCAATTGTCTTGTCGGAATTCTGATAATAGGAATATACTAATTGAACGACTTTTATACGTATTAAATCTCGATTTATCATAATGGATTTCTCTTCATTTCGGCATTGTTGCTTTTGCCGCAGATGCAAATATAATGAAAAACGATGTTAGAAAAGCGAGTTGCCCCACTTTTTAATTTACAAATGCAAGAAAATCTTCCGCCGCGCGGATTTTTATCATTGCAAGCGTGCAAAAAAGTGCCGGCACGCGGTGTTGGGAGCATGGTTTGCCGGGGCAAAAAAACTACACGGCATCTCGTAAAAATTCCGGGCCATGAAATTTAAATTCCGACGCATCTCGTAAAAATTAGATGCGGCGGA
>CAVFYC010000097.1:0-7586 GCA_963626585.1 Christensenellaceae bacterium Phil1
TCTGACATTATTCAAACGATGTCAGACATTATTCAAATAATATCAGACATTGTTTTTGCAATATACCCTATCATTTTTCCCGCCCCCAATCCCCCACTTCCACTCCCCCGAAAACAAACATTATTTTCCGTAGAAACAGCCATAAAACACAGAGCTCCCCAGTTTCAAACCTATCAAGAAAAACAGCTATAAGGACTATATTAAATGTTGTGCGGCGAAAAACGGCGGATATCGCAGCAAAATGCTTAATTTTGCAGACTGTTACGTAATATGTGGAAATATAAGTATATAAGGATATGAATATAGAACAAAATATAGCTTCTGCCGCTGCCAAGGCCGTGGAAACTCTCTACGGAGTGGCCCCCAAAGAGGGTATGATACAGCTTCAGAAAACCAAACGCGAGTTTGAAGGCTCGCTCACGCTTGTGGTTTTTCCGCTTCTCAGACTGTCGAAAAAGAAACCCGAAGACACAGCGCAGGAAATTGGAGAGTATCTGCTCAACAACTGCGAATCGGTGGAAAAATATAACGTGGTGAAAGGATTTCTGAACATCTGCGTTTCATCGGAAAGCTGGGCAAAATTGCTCAACTCCATTGATGCCGACGAGAACTACGGCATAGAAAAACCGGGAGCCGATGCACCGCTGTGGATGATTGAGTATTCTTCGCCCAACACCAACAAGCCGCTCCACTTGGGGCACGTGAGAAACAACTTGCTCGGCTGGGCGCTCGCCAATATAGAAGAGGCTTGCGGCAAAAGGGTGGTGAAAACCAACATTGTGAACGACCGCGGCATTCATATCTGCAAGTCTATGCTCGCCTGGCTCAAATGGGGCAACGGCGAGACACCTCAAAGTTCCGGAAAGAAAGGCGACCATTTGATTGGCGACTATTATGTGCTCTTCGACAAGCACTATCGCGCCGAGGTGAAGGAACTTACCGAAAAATTCATATCCGAGGGCATGGATTCCGATTCTGCCAAAGACAAGGCCGAACGCGAAGCGCCCCTCATCAAGGAAGCTCACGAAATGCTCGTAAAATGGGAGCAGGACGACAAGGAAGTGCGCGCTCTCTGGCGCAAGATGAACGAATGGGTCTATGCCGGTTTCAACGAAACATACAAGGCGCTCGGCGTAGGTTTCGACAAGATCTACTACGAAAGCGACACGTATCTCGTGGGAAAGGGCCTCGTTGACGAAGGACTGAAGAAAGGACTTTTCTTCCGCAAAGAAGACGGCAGCGTATGGGCAGACCTGCGAAACGACGGGCTTGACGAAAAACTTCTAATACGTAGCGACGGCACTTCGGTGTATATGACCCAAGACATTGGCACAGCAAAATTGCGCTATCAGGATTTCCCTATCAACAAGATGATATATGTTGTGGGCAACGAGCAGGACTATCATTTCAAGGTGCTGTCGATTCTTCTCGACCGCCTGGGATTTGAGTGGGGCAAAAGCCTCGTGCATTTCTCCTACGGCATGGTGAACCTCCCCAACGGCAAGATGAAAAGCCGCGAAGGCACTGTGGTAGACGCCGACGAACTTGTAGAAGGAATGGTGCTCACTGCACGCAAGATGAGCGAGGAACTAGGAAAATTCAACGACGTCTCAGAAGAAGAGAAAAACGAGATAGCAAGAATTGTAGGGCTCGGAGCATTGAAATATTTCCTTCTCAAAGTAGACGCACGCAAGAACATTCTTTTCAATCCCGAAGAAAGTATAGATTTCAACGGAAACACCGGCCCGTTCATACAATATACTTATGCCCGCATACGCTCGGTGCTTAGAAAAGCTGCCGGCGACGGACTGAAAACAACAGGCCCCGTAGAAACTGGAACGCCTGTAAACGAAAAGGAAAGCCAGCTCATACAAATGATATCCGACTTCGGAAACACTGTAAAGGAAGCCGGCGAAGAAATGAACCCCGGAGGAATTGCCAACTACTGCTACGAACTCGTGAAGACCTACAACCAGTTCTACCACGACTACTCCATTTTGCGCGAAGACAATGCCCAGGTGAAACACATGCGCCTTGTGCTTTCGGCAAACGTGGCAAAAGTGATAAGCGAAGGCATGAAACTCCTCGGAATAGAAATGCCGGAAAGAATGTAATGCACCCCGCGACAGCCGACACCCCTCACTCCAGACGGAACAACAGCATAAAACTCAGCGATAACGAACGGCAGGAATACGAGAACAGACTTGTCTGCGCCGAAAACGTAAATGCGGAGAATTATGCCGGTTCCGTGATTTGGGGCGACAACTTGCGTGCCATGCAGAATATACCTGATGGTTTTGCCGACTTGGTTATTCTTGATCCGCCCTACAACATTTCAAAAAAATTCGGGAACAAACGGTTCGGAGCGATGAATAGCGAAAACTACAGCACATATGTGGAAAGCTGGCTGCACGAGGTGTGTAAAAAATTAAAGCCCAACGGCTCACTTTATTTCTGCGGCGATTGGAAATGTACGGCCGAAATCCACGCAGCATTGAGCAAGGAACTCACGATACAGAACCGCATAACATGGCAACGCGAGAAAGGACGCGCCACGCAGCACAACTGGAAAAATTCGATGGAAGACATTTGGTTTGCCGTCAAAGATGCGCAAAACTACACCTTCAATGCTGACAACGTGGTGCAGAAACGGCGCGTGAGAGCCACATATCGCGAAGACGGAATGCCCAAGGACTGGCAACAAACCGAGAGCGGAAATTTCCGTTTAACGGGAGCGTCGAATTTTTGGGACGACATAACCGTTCCGTTCTGGTCAATGAAAGAAAACACAGAGCACCCCACGCAAAAACCAGAGAAACTGCTGGCAAAACTAATCCTTGCCTCAAGCAACAAAGGCGATATGGTTTTCGATCCGTTCCTCGGCAGCGGCACTACGTGCGTCGTGGCGAAAAAACTGGGGCGGCAATTTTGCGGAATAGAGGCTGAACGGGAATACTGCATGCTGGCAATGAAACGGCTTGACCTTGCGGAAACAAACAAAGACATTCAAGGTTATTCCGACGGCGTATTTTGGGAACGCAATACTTATAATGAAATAAAATGTCGCGCAAGAAACAAAAATTCTATGTAGTATGGTGCGGACACAATCCCGGAGTCTATACTTCTTGGGAGGATTGTCAGCGCGAGACGCGGCATTTCGGCGGCGCTAAGTTCAAGTCGTTTGCTACCGAGGAGGAAGCTAATCGGGAATTCATGCTTGGCAATCCTCAAGAACGAAGCGAAGAAGTAAAGCAATACGCAGCCCGTACCGCCAATACGCTTTCCCTTCCGTCCGAAGTGGCACGTAAGGCCGTTGCCGTGGACGCGGCGTGTTCCGGAAATCCCGGCAAAATGGAATACCGAGGCGTGTATTTGGACGACCGAAGCGAAATATTTCATTTCGGTCCCGTTTGGGGCACAAACAATATAGGCGAATTTCTCGCCATAGTGCACGCCCTTGCGCTGATGAAGCAGAAAGATTTGAATATGCCCGTTTATTCCGACAGCAGAAACGCTATTTTGTGGGTGAAAAACAAGAAATGCCGCACAAAACTTGAACGAAACGAAAAGACAGAGGCTCTATTCCAACTCATATCCCGCGCAGAACAATGGCTCTGCGACAACAAATTTCCCAACAAGATTATAAAATGGGAGACGAAGCAGTGGGGAGAAATTCCTGCCGACTTCGGACGCAAACATTGAAACATCATATTTAATATACAGCCCAAAACAATGAAAGAATTCCTCAAGGTTTTAGCCAACTACGTTCTTCCCTACAAGCGATACCTCATCGGTTCGCTATTGTTCAATTTGCTTTCGGCAATATTGAATGTGTTTTCGTTCATGTCCATAATCCCCATGCTGCAAATGCTTTTCGGGATAGAGAAAGCCAATTACCATTTTATTCCATGGGACACAGCCGGCGAGAGCTTGAAGAACATTTTGGTGAACAACTTTTATTATTACACCACAGTGCTAATAAATCAATACGGACCCTCTACCACTTTGCTGCTGATAGGTTTGTTTCTTGCTTTCACCACTTTTCTCAAAACGGGAAGCTACTTTGCTTCGGCGGCAATCATGGTGCCGATGCGCACAGGCATTGTCCGCGACATTAGAATCCGTGTTTACCATAAGATACTTGCTCTGCCGCTTTCTTTCTTTTCCGACGAACGAAAGGGAGACATCATTGCGCGAATGAGCGGCGACGTAAACGAGATAGAAAACTCTGTAACGGGTTCGTTGGAGATGTTGATAAAAAATCCAATCCTTCTGATTTGCTACTTCTCCGTCCTAATCTACACAAGCTGGCAACTCACCCTTTTCACAATCGTTGTGCTTCCCGTGATGGGCTGGGCAATGGGGAGGATAGGGCGAAAGCTCAAAGCAAAGTCGCTTTATGCACAAAACAAATGGAGCGAAACCATGGCGCAGCTTGAGGAAACTCTTGGCGGAATGAGAATCATAAAAGCTTTCACGGCTGAGAAAAAAATGAACGAGCGTTTCGACAGCTGCACCAACACATATCGCCACGCCGCCACGCGTGTTGCTGTGCGCCAGGCCTCGGCCCATCCTGTCAGCGAGTTCTTGGGCACGGTTCTTATCGTACTTGTTTTGTGGTATGGCGGAACTCTTATCTTTTCCAAGCACTCCCCTATCGACGCGCCCACGTTTATTTTCTACATGGTGATACTTTACAGCATAATTCAGCCTTTGAAAGATTTTGCAAAGGCCTCCTACAGCATACCCAAAGGCATGGCGTCGGTGGAACGTGTAAACAAAATTCTCAACGCGCCCAATCCCATAAAAGAGGCTGCCGATGCCAAAACCGTTTCAGGGCTCAAAGACGAAATTTCATTCAACGACGTACATTTCGCCTACAAGAACGGGGCGGAAGTATTGCATGGCGTTTCGCTGAAAATCAAGCGCGGACAAACGATAGCAATTGTAGGGCAGAGCGGCTCGGGCAAATCCACGCTCGTAGACCTTTTGCCGCGTTACCACGAAGTTACCGGCGGCAGCATAACCATTGACGGCGTTGACATTCGCGAACTTAAAATTGCCGACCTGCGCGGAATTATCGGCAATGTCAATCAGGAGGCTATTCTTTTCAACGATACTTTTTTCAACAACATAGCCTTCGGCGTAAAAAATGCTACCTTGGAAGAAGTTATCGAGGCGGCGAAAATTGCCAATGCCCACGATTTCATAATGGAGAGCGAAAACGGCTACGAAACTACGGTGGGCGACCGGGGATGCAGGCTTTCGGGCGGACAAAGACAGAGGGTGAGCATAGCGCGGGCCATTCTGAAAAATCCGGATATACTCATTCTTGACGAGGCAACCTCTGCGCTCGACACCGAAAGCGAAAGACTTGTGCAGGAAGCCCTGGAACGCCTTATGAAAACGCGCACCACGATAGCGATAGCCCACCGTCTTTCAACCATAAAGAACTCCGACGAAATTTGCGTGCTCCACGAAGGGCGCATAGTGGAACGCGGAACCCACGACGAGCTTCTTGCGCTCAACGGATACTACAAACGTTTGAACGACATGCAGCAGCTTTAATGCCGCAACCCATAAGAGCAAAGCTATGAAGAGACTTTTCATTTTTCTGTTCCGCCTTTTTGCCGAGATATTGGTCTGGTTCATATCGTGGAAGATTGTTTTCATGATTTACAACGGTTCTGTAGGGCGGGGCTGCCGCGCCGTCGATTATTTGTCGGTTGTGTGGCACGGTCTGCCGCTCGACATTGCAACTGCAAGCTACATCATTGCCCCCATATTGCTCGTCATGCTGCTCAACACGTGGGTGAGAGTGCCAAAACTGCGCAGCGTCTTAAAGATATACTATGCCGTTGTGGCGATATTCTGCACCATTGTTTCTATAGCCGACGCGTGCCTTTATTCCTTTTGGGATTATAAAATAGACGCCACTATATTCAATTATCTGTCCTCTCCCGCGAGCGTTACAAGCAGTGTGAGCATCGGCTACCTTGTTGTCGGAATTCTTGCAATAGTTCTGTGGTCCACGCTGTTCTTTTTAGATTTGCGCAGATGCACACCCCGTAAATTCGATTTCCCTCCTCGCAACCGCCGCATCGCAACTTCTTTGCTCACTGTGCTTTTGGGCGGCATCGTGTTCCTTGGCATTCGCGGCGGAGTGGGACGTTCCACAGCCAATGTGGGAATGGTTTATTTCAGCAACAACCAATTTCTGAACCACTCGGCAGTAAATCCGGAATTCAGCCTGTTGTCTTCGCTCAAGAAGTCGCAAGATTTCTCCAAGATGGGACGCTTTTTCCCGCAAGACCGCTGCGACAGCCTCTACAATGCGCTCAAGTTTTCCACGCAAACCGTTGCGCCCGACACGCTTCTCAACACCCCGCGCCCCAACATTCTTATAATCATCACAGAAAGCTTTGCCGGAACATTTGTAGGCGCAATGGGAAATCCCGGCAACATAACTCCGAATTTCGATGCCCTTTCCCGTGAGGGCGTGTTCTTCACAAATTTCTACGCAAACTCCTACCGCACCGACCGAGGTGTACTTTCCATTCTTAGCGGATACCCTGCATTTCCCACGGCATCGGTCATGAAACTTCCTAAAGCAAGCCGAAATCTGCCTGCAATAGCCCAATCGCTCGGGCAAAACGGTTATAAAAACGACTTCCTCTATGGCGGCGACATCAACTTCACAAATATGCAGAGCTACCTGCGCTCCACGGGCTACACCTCCGTAATTGGCGACACGCACTTCACTCCTGCGCAACGCCTCACCCATGGTTGGGGAGTTACCGACAGCATCACGTTCAACTACCTCTACGACATGCTCCGCCAACGTGCCGTGAAATCGGGTGCATGGCAGACAACTTTTCTCACCCTTGCCTCTCACGAGCCTTGGGGAGTGCCCTACGACAGGATAAAAGGCGACAAAAAGGCCAACGCCATAGCTTATGTTGACGACTGCATTGGTCGGTTTGTTTCGCAAATCAAGCGCACGCCGCAATGGAAGGACCTTTTGATAATAATCTTGCCCGACCACGGCATTGGCTACCCGCAAGGGCTCACCGAAGCCTCACCCCGCCGCTACCATATACCCATGTTGTGGCTCGGAGGTGCGCTCAAGGCGCCTCGCCGCATCGACAAAATTTGCAGCCAGAGCGATCTTGCCGCCACACTTCTCGGCCAATTGGGAATAAAGCACGACGATTTCGTATTCTCGCGCGACGTGCTGTCCTCCACATACGTTTATCCCTCGGCTTTCCACGCTTTCGACAATGGCATATCGTTTGTCGACTCCACGGGAGCCACAGTCTACGACCTCACCTCCAAGCGCGTACTCACCGATGAGCCTTCGCCCTCGGCGCGCCGCCTTGAACTTGGGAAAGCCATGCTGCAAAAAAGCTACGACAACCTTTCCTCGCTCGAAAACAAGCGTTGACACAGGCGCAAATCCCCATAAAGACGCCTCGCAGGAACTTCTTTTCTGCCCTTTGCAGCACGTCTCATTTTCAAGGTCTTATATCGTCAAAAACGATGTCTGATATTATTTAAATAATGTCTGACATCGTTTGAATAATGTC
>CAVFYC010000098.1:0-7476 GCA_963626585.1 Christensenellaceae bacterium Phil1
GCCGCATCTAATTTAAATTAGATGCGGCGGAATTTAAATTATGTCAGACATCGTTCAGAGCATAATTCGCTATGTTTAAACTATAAAGGCTTTGTGTTGATTACAAGGCTTTTATGCGGAACTTTTCGTGCGTTAGATTTTTGCAAGTTTTTGTAGCTTTTCTTCGGTCAGGCGATACGTTTTCCATTCGTCCAAAGATACGGCGCCCATGGAATGATAAAAGTCGATGCTTGGCTGATTCCAATTCAGGCAAACCCATTCCATTCTTCCGCATCCGCGCTCAACGGCAGTTTTTGCCAAATGCAGGAAAAGCGCTTTGCCGTAGCCTTTGCCGCGATGTTCGGGAAAAACGTAAAGATCTTCGAGATAAAGCCCCGCCTTGCCCACAAAAGTGGAGTAGTTGTGGAAGTAAAGTGCAAAACCAACCTCTTTGCCGTCTTCCACAGCAAACACCACTTCGGCCACATGCTTTTCAAACAGCCATTCGTCAAGCATGCTTTCAGTGGCAAGCACCTCGTTTTCCATTTTCTCGTATTTCGCAATGCCCTTAATAAATCCAAGTATCAAAGGAACGTCTTTGCGCTCCGCTTTTCTTATTGTCATATTGTTGTTGTTTGTTTACATTCTTACCATAACCCGTTTGCAAAACAAAACGCCCGCTGAAGTTTTTTCAGCAGGCGTCTTTTTGTTGGGATACCCGGACTCGAACCAGGAAAGGCAGGACCAGAATCTGCAGTGTTACCATTACACCATATCCCAAACAGTATTGAACTCGTCCCGAATTCGACTGCAAAAGTAATTTGTTTATTTGAAACCACAAAATTTCAGTAGCATTTTCTCGCAAATAATTTTACGTGATGCTCGTATGAAACAATATTTAAGGGCTTTCAAGATTGTATATCCACAAAAACGCCTACCTTTGCAGCCAAACTTATATAAATGGACAATACAAAAGTTATACTCAAGAACATTATTGAAGGAATCCAGGATAAAAAAGGAAGTGGAATCGTAGTGGCAGACCTTAACGAAATAGAAAGCAGTCCTTGCAACTATTTCGTGATATGTCAGGCCAATTCTTCGAACCAAACCACAGCCATTGCCAAATCAATAGGAGACAAACTGCGCGAAAATTGCAATACCAAGCCTTTTTCGGTATCCGGTCTCGAGAATGGCGTGTGGATTGTCATGGACTATGGAGATATTTTCGTACATATTTTCCAGCCCATCGAACGTGAATTCTACGATTTGGAACACCTTTGGGCTGATGCCGAGTTATCCTCTGTTCCCGACCTCGAATAAAAATCATGACACCTAAAAACCAAAAACCAATGCAGAATATGCCCAAGTTCAACTTGAATTGGGTATACATGTTGATTGTAGGCGCGCTTGTCATAATGCTTTTTACCAATACGGGAAGCAATAGCATTGACAAGGAAGTGGACTATACCACCTTCAAAAGCTATGTATCGAAAGGCTATGCCCGTCGCATTGAAGTGAACAAGGGAGACGGCACTGCCAAAATGTTTGTTGAAGGGAAGTATATACGCGATATTTTCAAAACCAACTCGCAGAAAACAGGCAGTTCCCCTACGGTAAGCACAAAATACCCTTCGGTGGACAAAGTGGAAGAGTTTGTGGAGGCTGAAACTCAGGCGAAGCATTTCAAAGGCTCGGTTTCATACATTCAAGACTCCAATATGTTTTGGTCTTTGCTCTTGAATGTATTCCCATTACTCATCTTTGTTGCAATTTGGCTGTTCTTCATGCGCCGAATGAACAGCGGCGGAGGAAGCGGAGGCGTTTTCAACGTAGGCAAAAGCAAGGCGCAACTTTTTGAAAAGAAACAAGGCAAACACATAACCTTTAAAGACGTTGCCGGACAGGAAGGCGCAAAAAGGGAAGTGCAGGAAATCGTGGACTTTCTCAAGAACCCTAAGAAATATACCGACCTCGGCGGAAAAATACCAAGAGGCGCATTGCTCGTAGGCCCTCCGGGAACGGGAAAAACCCTTTTGGCAAAAGCTGTAGCAGGCGAAGCCGACGTTCCGTTCTTTTCAATTTCGGGTAGCGACTTTGTGGAAATGTTTGTAGGCGTTGGCGCGAGCCGCGTGCGCGACCTATTCCGCCAGGCAAAGGAGAAAGCACCGTCTATAATCTTTATCGACGAAATAGATGCCGTTGGACGTGCGCGCGGAAAGAACCCCGCAATGGGCGGAAACGATGAGCGCGAAAATACATTGAACCAATTGCTGACGGAAATGGACGGATTTAGCCCCAATTCAGGTATTATCGTAATGGCAGCAACCAACCGCGTTGACATACTTGACAAGGCTTTGCTTAGAGCCGGACGTTTCGACAGACAAATCCATGTAGATCTCCCCGATTTGAGCGAAAGAAAGGCGATATTCCTTGTGCACATGAAACCATTGAAGATGGATAAAACTGTGGACGTTGATTTGATGTCGAGACAGACTCCCGGATTCTCTGGAGCTGACATTGCCAACGTTTGCAACGAGGCAGCGCTGATTGCGGCGCGTCATAACAAACCGGCAATAGGAATGCAGGATTTTCTTGACGCTGTAGATAGAATTATCGGCGGACTCGAAAAGAAGACAAAGGTGATGACGCAGGAAGAAAAGCATACAATAGCGCTTCATGAAGCCGGACACGCCACAATATCCTGGTTCTTGCAATACGCCAACCCGCTTGTAAAAGTAACAATTGTGCCTCGCGGTCAGGCATTGGGCGCAGCATGGTATCTCCCCGAGGAAAGAAATATCACTACCAAAGAACAAATGGAGGATGAGATATGTGCGACGCTCGGCGGGCGTGCGGCCGAAGAACTCTTCACAGGGCATATTTCCACAGGGGCACTCAATGATTTGGAAACGGTAACAAAACGTGCTTATGGCATGGTTGCTTATCTTGGTATGAGCGAGAAACTTTATAATCTCTGCTACTACAACAATCAGGAGTATCAGTTTGAAAAACCGTATTCAGAGAAAACGGCTGAAACCATAGACAGTGAAGTTGCGGCGCTTGTTGCGCGTCAGTACGAGCGTGCCAAACAACTTTTGAAAGATCATCAGAGCGGGCATGCCAAACTTGCTTCTGTGCTCGAAGAACGCGAAGTGATTTTTGCCAAGGATGTGGAAGAAATATTCGGCAAACGTCCATGGCGCAGCCGTGCCGATGAACTTTTGCAGGACGAACAGGAAAAATCGTCCGAAGATAATATATCCGAAAAGCCTTTGAAAGACGACGATATCCCGCAAACAGAAGAGTCCCTTGAAGGTAAAGACGGAGAAGAGGTAAAATAAAATCATGAGCAACCTTGTAACACGCACGATATCGGGCATCGTTTTTGCGATAGTCATTGTAGCTTCCATTGTATGCAGCGCTGTTTCGTTTGTAGTGCTTTTCGCTGCAATTTCGGCCGTTTGCGTGTGGGAGTTCTGCTCTCTTGTCAATCGGCAAAAGGGTCTTCAGGTCAACAGAATGATTAGTACGGTGGCGGCGGTCTATCTTTTTCTCGCGGTGATGGCTTTCAATACCGAAGCCGTGGGCTCAATGATTTTCGTACCTTATATATTGACAACCGTTTACCTGTTGATAAGCGAACTCTACCTTCACCGCAAAAATCCGCTTGAGAACTGGGCGTTTGCCTTTGCGTCGCAGTTATACATAGCTCTGCCTATTGCGCTCATAAATGTGCTTGCATTTCGCGTGAACCCGTTTTATGGCAGCATTTCCTATGAATACGCCTATCCGCTTGCGATTATGGTTTTTCTTTGGACCAATGATATGGGCGCGTATTGCGTAGGTTCTACATTGCAGAAGTATTTCCGCGCAAAGTTGTTCCCTTCGATAAGTCCCCATAAGTCGTGGATTGGTAGCATTGGCGGCGCATTGCTCACAATTGCTGCGTCGTTGGTGTTCGCACATTTCTTCCCGGCAATGCCACTACCGAGATGGATAGGTATGGCATTGGTTGTGGTTGTCTTTGGAACGTGGGGCGATTTGGTGGAAAGCCAGATAAAACGCACGCTTGGCGTGAAAGACAGCGGCAACTTCCTTCCCGGACACGGCGGAGCGCTTGACCGTTTTGACAGTTCGCTCCTTGCCATTCCTTGTGTGGTATTATATTTCTACACTCTTGAAATGATGTAGACTGTATTAGATTTCAAAGCATACATGCCGCCATGTTCCGCATCGGAATATGGCGGTTTTTGTTTTGTTGCAGTTGTTGTTTTTTAGATGTGGGATGTGGTGAAAACGATGTCAGACATTATTCAAACGATGTCTGACATTGTTTAAATAATATCAGACATCGTTTTCCCGATAAGCGCAAGCGTTTTTGCGGCAATGCGCGAGGAGCAGAAAAGTGCGCATTTGCGTGAAGATATGAACCTTTGTGGACTCAATTCGTTTCGTTTAGCTATATTTGCAATTGAAATAATCAACTTACAATATAATATGTTTTTCAAAAACCTACGCAAGATTTTTATTGCATGCCTTTTGACCACGAGCATGGGCGTTTCGGCTCAAAAGGTTTACGACATCTATCCCGTTCCGCAGAAACAGGAATTGCTGAGCGGCGAGTGTCTTTTTACGAAAGAGGTGAGCGTGATTGCCGAAAAGGGCATCGACGCTCCAACAAAAGCCCGCGTGGTGCAGGTGTTGCAGGAACATTTAATGAAAGCGTCGTTTGTAAAGAAACCGCAAAAGGGCTGCGCCACAATCTACCTTGGCGTTAATGGTTCAAAGGGTGTGGCTGACAAATTGGCAAAGAAACTCGGACTGAAACGCGATATATTTTCAAACAAAAAGTATGACCGTCATATTGTTTCGCTTACAGCAAAGAAAGGATTGGCTCAACTCGTGATTTTGGGTGAGAATACGAATGCTGTGTTCTTCGGACTTGCAAGTTTGGAGCAGATGCTCGACAAAGGGACCGATAATATGGCGTGCGTGAACATATATGATTATGCCGATATCAAGGATCGTGGAGTTATCGAAGGGTATTACGGAATGCCATATTCGGTGCCGGTAACAAAAGACTTGCTTCGATTTATGATGCGTCATAAGATGAATTCGTATATGTACGGAGCAAAGAGCGACGCCTACCATTCTCAGTATTGGGACAAGCCATATCCGTCAACCCTTTCTGAGGAACAAAAGTCCATGGGGTGCTTCACGGCAGAAAACATGCAGGACATCTGCTACGTTTCAGCCGAGACCAAGGTAAACTTTATTTGGGCAATTCACCCGGGGCAGGCTTTCACCGGCGAGGACAACAATGTAATCGACAGGATAATGGGCAAATTTGAATTGATGCACAAGCTTGGTGTTCGCCAGTTCGCAGTGTTTGTTGACGATGTGGGCGTGCCTACCGACGCTCCTACGCTTGCGTTGAATGCAAAACGCCTTACGGATTTACAGAATGCGATGGACAAAAAATGGAACTTCAAGGGCGCAGTGCCTGCCGATACATTGAAACCGCTGCATTTCGTGCCGCAGCTCTATGCTTACGGCTGGGAAAAACCGCAAACGCGTACAAATTTCTATAAGGCGTTGTCGAACACTCCGCATAAGACACAGGTTTATATCACGGGCGAGCAAGTTTGGACTGTGCCCAACAACAAAGACTTGAATGTGGTGGAAAGCGATTTTGGAAGGGGAGTTGCATGGTGGTGGAACTATCCTTGCAACGACAATGCCGATGCCTGGACTTTCCCTGCCGATATGTATTCGAATTTCGTGGACATGCCGGCGATTATAAGCAATTCCACTTTGCCCAAGAAGCTCGAAAATTGCGCTTCTTTGCTTAGCAATCCTATGCAGCAGGGAGAAATTGCAAAAATTCCCTTGTTCAGCGTGGCCGATTTCGCTTGGAATAATGGTGCTTTCAATTCTGTGAAAAGTTGGGAGGCTGCTCTTCCGGCTGTTGTGGGAGAGAAATTCGCCCCAGCGCTTAAACAAGTCATTCCTTTCCTGCGTGTGAACGACAGCGAGGAACTTGGCGCGCTTATCGATGCTTATAAAAACGGCGGCGACGCTGCTAAGTTGTGCGAGATGCTCAAGAGTGTGGCCGACAACTGTTCTACGCTCGAAGGGTTGCAGAATTCGCCGATTCCTTCCCACAGACTTTTCTACGATGACATTCGTCCGTGGATTTTGAAGCTTAAAGCCACTGCCAATGTGGCTGTCAAGTTAATCGATGTGGCCAAGATGTCAAATGGCGATGCTTCGAGAAAAGCTCGCTACGAAGAAGTTGCTGCCGAGGCCCAAACTCTGAAAACCGACCCCGCATACAGTGTGCTCGCGCTCGAAGGAATGGGCGGCGGAATAGGCAAGCAAATCTACAATGTGGAATTCGGCAAGAAACACATCACTCCGTTTATCGACTATATGCTCGAAAAGGCAAAGTGAAACCAATGCCCCAAGAAATAGGGCTATAATAATATAATGAATAGCCGTTTGCGAAATCCGCGGACGGCTATTTTTCTTGCCGGTATCCGTATTCGGCTGCGGCAATGTCAAAGTTGCATTTTATTATACCCAGATTCAAATCGCCAAACCTGCTTTTGCCAACGGTGAAAACAGGTCTGTTTTTTTCTGACAGCGTAATCCGGAAATCCTGCTTGTTCATCGCTGTAGGCGCGAGTAGGGCAGCGTCCACACCATGCTTGAACCAGAGTGGCGGATTCTCCACATCGCAAACATCGGAATAGCTTTTCGACTTGTGAGGCTTGCCCTGCGTAGCCCCATATCCTATGGCAATCACAGCCGTGGGCGCAATATTATATTGCTTCCGTATTTCCTTTCGATTATAAGTCTGTCCCACCCAACAAGTGTTGAGCCCCAGCGTTTGGGCAAGCAATACAATTCGTTCGCCATAGTATCCCGCCTTTTCCATATCGGTTGCAGAAACAATGATAAACGTTTTTACGTTTCGGAAGTTGCAGAAAAACGACAGCATGTTTGCAAACAAATTTCTTTCGCCCGTGTGCAGGCGCATCTCCACCTTATGTCTTCTGCCGATATCCTCGATTTCTTTTTTTATTATAGCCAGTTTCTCCTGCTCAATAGGTCGGGGCAGAAAACATCTCACCGAATGGCGCAAAGGAATAGCATCTACAAGTTTCATACACCGTTTTGTTTACGGCAAAGGTAGGCAAAAGTTTTTTGTCCATGACTTTTTGAAGCCCTAATGCAGCATTCCGAACATGCTGCAAACACGGCCCAGAAAACATGTCGGCATCTCGCAAAAATTCCGCCGCATCTAATTTAAATTAGATGCGGCGGAGTTTAAATTTGGTGGCCCGGAGTTTTTACAAAATGCCTTGTATTTTTTTCGGGCATCTTAATGGCGGTTTTTAGAAGCAATAGCCCAGTTTTCGACAAGGCAGTTTGTTTGTGAAATGTGAAATTATATTGCGCTTAGTATAGATTTCAAAAAAATAAATTGCTATA
>CAVFYC010000099.1:0-7362 GCA_963626585.1 Christensenellaceae bacterium Phil1
TCCGGGCCATGAAATTTAAATTAGATGCGGCGGAATTTAAATTTGGTCTGACCTCGTAAAAACAATGTCCGACCTCGTATTTTCGAGGTCCAATCTCGTGAAAAACGATGTCTGATATCTTTTAAACAATGTCTGACATAATTCAAATAATGTCAGACATTGTTTTTACGAGATGCGGCAAAATTTTTCGGGCGTCATTTTTCAACTTTTCCGAAACTCATACAAGTTCCACTTTCAGCCCCAAATTCAGCATTTCGTTCATCTGATTTATTTGGAAAAACTTTATCTGTGTTTCGGAACACGAATTTATATAGCAATTCTCCCCAACCTGTTTGAACGCTTTGCCATATTTAGGGTCTATTGTGGCATTAAAAAGCGGCAAGCCGCCCGTCAGTCCCATTCTTATCCCGAGTTTGCTCGCATTTTCCACCCCGGCGTATTCTATTACTTCGAGCAAAGTGTCGAGAACCTTGTTGTGGCACGTCTGATGTCCGTCGGGATATGTTATACGAATCTTCTTGCGTTCCTGATGCGGCTTCTTGGGGGCAAACTTACGGCTTCTCGCTGGGTTATCAACGGGTTTTCCCCAATCAATGTCGTTGAGCAAACGAGACCAATCAGCCAATTGCATGTTGGAAAACCTTTCGCCGTAGAAATCCTCAATAGTGGCATAAGCCGATGTGCGGCGCGGATAATCTGTATCCAAGTCTGGTTTCAACAATTCCAGCAATTCGGGATTTGCTATGCGCGTAAGGTTTCCGTTTCCGTCAATCCAGGGCGTTTCATAATCCACCTTCTCCTCTTCTTTCGCATCATCAACCACGTTATCATCGCCTTCGTTTTCCACGGCCTCGGCTCTCCTCAACCGCGCAAGGCGCTTAGAACCTTTGGCAACGTATTTCGTAACTTCGGGAAAGAATACGTTTATATCTCTGAGGAATATCTCCAAAAGGCTGCGGGGAAAGAGCAACACCACACCGTCGTTCTTCAAATCCTTTGCCATAAACGTGTCGGCCTCCGCCGCTTGTCCTTGCCACGAGAAACGCGAATAAAACGAAGGACTCGCGGCAGTGTCTATACGTTGTTTGGCATGGTGCGGATTCCAGGCGGCATACACGTCATGCTCTGCGTCATAGCCAAGAAGAACAAACATCTTGTCCGACACCTTTATGCTCTTCAACGATTCCACGCCCGTCATCTGCGCGCGCCAAACGTCTACATTTGTAAAATAAGCCGGCGAAAGATTTTTTATATACACAAACATTTCGGTTTCGCCGAACACAATGTGCATAGGATTTGACATGCCCGACACACAACGGTATTCCGCGCACTCCGACATCTGTTCGTCAAAAATCTTTACCAGTTCGTTGCTATTCAAATACGCCATCAGTTTTGATTTTTACAGAAAAACATATGATAAAAAGGGTTGTCTGCATAAGCCGAAGCGCTGTCAGAAAAAGCAATAGCCTTCGCGCCCGTCAAATCGCTGCTAAACCCCACATTTGTTACCCCCGCAGGAACATTTTCTTTGCTTATACGCGGAATGTCAGCCGCATCGTAGAAACGCAAAGAGTCGCAAGTTTCCACGTAGTCAAACGTCATTTTGCGCGCCTGCTCATATCTTTCGCCCAATGTCTCGAGTATTATTGTCCGCAAGCGAAGGTCGGCATCGGTTGACTCCAGTCGTTCGGATATCAAGCCGCGCAAATCGTCCACCGACATACCTCCGTTGCCCCGCGCGCACTCACGCACCACCGCCGAGGCCACAAAAACCGAAGAATGGGCAGAGGGACACAACTGATCGAGGGAGAAATGGTGCAAACTCGTATATCCGAGAGTACTTTTGACTTCAAGTTTGAAACGTCCCATGGCAAAATCAAACTTTGCCGCAGGCTGACTGTGCCACGCCTCAACCATTTTATCCGGCTCGCAGCTACAGGCTATCACAAGCAGTTCTGCCCACAATCCTTGCGTCATCTTTTTTGGCGCTTGTTTGGCCGCGGAAAAAATATACTTGAGATTTTCCACCTCTTTCGCTATCTCGTGCCGAGAAGGTACGGCGGACAGACGTTTTATAACCAACATGGTTATCGCTATAAAGTTTTCCTGAAGAATTTCATCGCAGCTGCGCAACGTCAGAACCGTATAGTTGCAATGCGTTTCCCGTGAATTTTCATCTTCAAAGCTACAGTATAAATTGTAGTCCACTGTAAGGATTTCAAGATTGGTATTGGGGCATTGCACACCGCCTGCATTTGTAAGCAAAAAGAACATTGGATAGCCCTCAACCGACTTACCCAGTTTATGTTCCGTTCCCGGCAAATTTCCAACGTCATACGATTTTCCGGCTTCTGGTTTCAGATTCTTGAACAGCCTGCAAATTTCATCTTCGGGCATATTAGTATGTTTAATCGTCGTCTTCATCGTCATCATAACCGTTTTGATTGTTCACCACATAGCTAGTAGCCAAACTTTCGGGATAGTTAATTGCAATGGAATAGGCATCACGGGCAAATTCCACGGGAGCTTTGTCCAAAAAGATATGGTATAATTGAATCGTAATGGAGTCTTGTCCCACCATTTCGCGGTCGCCGGGATAAATTTCCTTGTCTACAATCGAACGACCTGTGGCAAGCGGAACTACGGTGTGCGTTGTAGAATCAAAAGTACGCCGGCGCAAATCGTCTTCAGGCCTTTTGAACGCCATTTGGTAGAAATAAACGAAAGTTAAAGGCGCATCTTCTTTTTCCGACAGGAAATGCAGATATCTTATTGTGGCTGCCTTTAGCATCGCCGCCCTATAATTTCCAAACTGAAAGTCGTCTAAGAAATTCACCGCCTCTTCTACCGGCAATTTCAAGCGGCGGTGTGTGCGGTCTACCGTATTGTATTCCACCACTTCCCAGGATAGACTGTCGTGGGCGCGGAGGAATTCTTCCACCATCTCTTTGTTTTTCCTTATTCTCTCTACGCTTTCGTACGCCTGCAGTTCCTTGAAGCCCGACAACCGCGAACTTACAACCGAAACCGGGAGCACGTTTGCCCTTGTGGCCCGCAGTCGCGGCGAAAGCAACACTTTTCTTTCAGCCTCGGCAAGGTTGTCGCATTGCGAGAGTATTGAGCGCAATTCTTCCTCGTGGTCGATGTATTCCAAATAGTTTTCAATTGATTTCTGAGGCAGGAAAACTCGGCACGACTCGATATATTCGCGCTTGTACCCAAAGAAACGGCAACGTTGCTGTATGGTGTCGGCATTTGTAGGCCCGCAAGAATAACGGGGCATATAGGTGGTGGAAAGATTCTCCACGGTGAAACCACGGTTAAGCATCTCGGCACCTACAAGTACGTGCATTTCGTAATTGTCCCAGTCTATTTTTGTCTGTGCTTCCTTGTCGGTGTTAACAAGATACACTTTCCAACTGCACAACACCCGTTCTATCAACGGCAATATCTCTTCAAATTCCGGACGTTCCTCTTCTTTGTAAAACTCCACCGCTTTTGGATACAATTGTTTGAAGAGGTTAATCATATCTTCTTTGTCGTCGTTGCCATCGGGCTTGAAGATTAATTTCCGCCATGACTTCATTTTGTTTTCAATCCACTTCTTGAAAATTTTGTTGCAGTTAATGGTATTGTCGGGGTGGACCATCATCGAAAGAAACCTTATCCCGGGTTTTCTGAGATGCTCCACAACTATTGCCACTGCGAGAATGTGCATTGCCAAAGCGTCCAAGAGTGATTTTGGCATATCCTTGAGCGGATTTTTCTTCTTGTGGAAAACCTCAGCCTCGGGTATTTCCTGAATCAACCGCCCGTGAAACAGTTCATGTCCCTTGCCGCGGCCGAAATATAGCTTTCCGCCCACATATCCCTCGCCTGGAGTCAAAAGCGTGTGGCTTCGGGGAGAAAGCAGGTCCTTAATGCTTATCAATATATTGGCTTGCGGAGTAGCTGTATACTGCACATAGCTGTTTCCCGGCAGGGCGGCGCGCATTCTGAGTATGGCATCATAGGTGCGCGACTGCTCGTAATCTTCGTCGTCATGCTTCTTGCTGTTCTTCCGTCCGAAACTGTTTAGCGATGCTTGGTCGGCTTCGTCATCAATTATGACAACGGTTTCGCCTTTCATCGCCTCAACAAAATCTGAACTCGTGAAGATTTTTATAAGGTTGTCTATGTGTTTATGATGTTTGAGTATAGGAACGAGCAGAATGGTTTCTTTCAAATATAGGTTGCCCACAATTTGATTCAGGTCAGCCGTTGTCGGTGCAAGATGAATTTTGAAATGCTGCGGATTGTTTTCCGTGCTGTTTGTAAGGTCTTTTTTCAGGCGTGCAGCGGTTTGGTTAAGCAGGTTGTTCTTTGACCCCGCCAAATAAACCACCATACGGTAGCCGTTGTCAAGTGCCAGAGCCGTGAGCCCGGTGAACGACATTGTTTTTCCGCTTTGCACATATCCCACAGCCAAGTGTGTGGTTTCTATATTGCCCACAGCGTTGTGGGGGTTGCACCTCGCAAGGATATGCTCGGTTTCTTTGCGAAGCGTAAGCGCTCCCGCATCGGTAATGCCCTTTGCGCGGAATGTTCCGTCGGCATGTAGTCCGGCTTTTTGCGAGTCGACGAAGGCGTTAAAGTGCCTGCCGGTTTTCACATGTTGCAAAACGGCGGAATCATGTGGGTTATCGTTCGCCGCAGGTGCTGACTTGCCTATAATTGTAATCCTTGGCATTGCTATACTTTTGCTTGTTTTATATACTCGTTGAAGTTCTCGAAAAATTCTGCCGTGGTGTCGTTTCCGTCTTCTTTCGCGGTGAATTTTGCGAGAGCCATGGTTTTTAGAATCGTAACCACGGCTTTGTCCTGTTTCTTGAAACATTCGAAAAACACATGGTTCATTTTTATCTTACATGCTATCTTGTTTTCCGCCTTCTCCGAAACGTCGAGCCAAACAAGGTCGTTGCCCCCATCAATAAAGTCTACGTGCAGCAAATATTCCTTCCCGTTTATGGTATATTTCTCGTCGAAATCGTCGTAAGTTTTCACGGTTTTCTCATGTCTGACATTATTTAAATTATGTCCGACATCGTTAGAATTATGTCTGACATCGTTTTCGCAAGATGCCGTGTTGTTTTTTTCGCTTCTCGTTTCGATTTTCGTATCGCCGTATTTCGCCTGGTTTTTGTTGTGCGCGCGGATAATTTCGTTGGCTCTTTTTTTATTATTGTCAAGGCGATATTCTTGGGCTTGGGTGTAAAGGTCGAATTCTTTCGTATGAATTACGTCCCGGAGCGCTTCAATCATCGCTTCAAGGTTTTCTTTGTCCTGCAAATCGTTTTTGTTGAACGCCACGTCAAAGCCCTCGAGTTCCAGCTCGCCGAAAATTCTTTTGTAAAGGAACGTTCCTACCGACCCGCACAGACTTTTGGGGAAATAACGTCCGTCGGCATTTGCCCCATAAACCACGCGTCCCCGACGAAGAAGCACCAAGCCGTTTTTGGTGCTGTTGATATTTTTGAGAATTGCTATAAAACCCGTGGCATGATACTTCTTGAAATTGAAATCTATGTTCTTTTTCCAATAGATATTGCCGCCCTCGGGATTGCGCACGAAAGGCGCGCAAAGAATCTCGCTCTCTTCAAAACTAAGTTTCTCGCCGTTGAGATAGATGTCTACCTCGTCGGCACGGAGAAACTTGCGGTAAATGCTGCTAAGTTCCTCCGAAATCTTTTCAAGGCTTTTTTTCGAGGGGAACTGCCGTGTAGGATTTTCGATAACAACTTCCGTGTAATGCGCGTCGGCATCTTCTTCTTCCGAAATCACGTTAAGGGTTTCACGATGTTTGACTATAACTTCGTTGAGGTCAAACCTTATCGTTCGCGAGAACCCTTCGCCGAGCGCCGAAGTCCTCACGCTCCACACTTCGCCCAACCACAGTGCCGCCGTTTTCAGTCCCATTCCAAATTCGTTCAGACCTTGGTTGTTTTTAGGTGCGACGGCAAGTTTGAAAGCATGGGTATAGTTTTCCGTATTTATGCCCCCGGCGTTGTCGCTGACCACTATGCGGGCGGGGTTGCCGGTTGCGGCGTCCCATTCAAGCGTGATGTTTACCGCCAGACGGTAATCAGGTTGTTTTGCAAGGAGCATCGCGCGGTTGTCGCGGTATGACTGAATTGCGTTGTCGATGAACTCGGCGAGCACATGCGACGGAGTATTTGGCAAGTCGGGTATCCGGCCATACATGTTTGAGCCTATGGAAATGTCAACAGAGGATATTAGTTTTTCAGTCATAAGCAATGAGATTTTTAGCAATGTGTTTCACAATGGTAACGTTCACGGCGTTGCCGAGAGCCGCGTAGGAGCGCGCCACAGAGAACTGAAAATTTTCGTCGCCGAATTTCAGTTTCATCATTCCCTGCAGTTTTGCGGCTTCGCGCCTTGTCATATATCTTCCGCGCGGGCGCGCACCTTCGGCAACCGTTCCCGCCGGCAGTTCCACCCACGGAAAAATCGGAATTTGCGTTCCGCACAAATTCAAAGCCGGTGAAAACGTGGGGTTCTTGATTCTAATTCCCGAGGCACGGAACTGAATTATTTTGTCATACAATGTAGGCGCGACGTCTTGCCCGCAATTCCATTCCATCTTCTGATGGCTGTTTTCGAAATTGCGTATCTTGTCAATCCAAGGGCCGAGCCAGTTTTTGTTTTCTTCGTAGAAGTTTCGATTTTGTTCGATGTATTTTATTTTCCATTGGGGAAAGCTCCGCGCCTTTGCGGTTTGCGCATACACGGGCAGGCACGCCAGACATTCGGCAACGGTATCTCCGGCGATTTTGCTGCCGAAGCGTCCTTTTTTGCTGCGCAGATGGTTGGGATTCTGATAGGCGGGGGCAGTTTCGCGATAGTCGTAGGTTGCGCCAAACTCCATTGCCCAAATCGGGAAAGTGGGAATGGTTTTGCCGTGGGCCGAGCAGTTTTTGATGAAATCCTCCCAAACTTCAAGCTGATGCCATGTGGCAGGTTTCACAGGCGGGTAGTCGGTGTCGGCAGGGTCGATGATTCGGGTGATGTCGCAGGGGCGTTTGCTGGGAGTGGGAAAGCGGAAACCGTCGAGGCTTCCGAAATCGCGGTTTCGGCATACAATATAAAAGCGGCGGCGGTGTTGCGGAATGCAGAATTGGTGGGGAGAAAGAATTTCACACTTAACGTCGTAGTTAAGTCCGCCTTTTTCGATAGGGTCGCTTAGCGAATGGTAAATCTTGTCCCAGGTTCTTCCCTTGTCGTGGCTTTTTAGATTCGGGACGTTCTCAAGTAAAACGTATTGCGGGCGATGTTTTGCAAGAATCTTGCATATATATATATATA
>CAVFYC010000100.1:0-7304 GCA_963626585.1 Christensenellaceae bacterium Phil1
TCCGCCGCATCTAATTTAAATTAGATGCGGCGGAGTTTTTGCTAGATTCCGTGTAATTTTTTCCGTATCAAACACCAATGATGCAGAATGTCTGCAAATTCCTATAAATCTTTATTTTAAAATAGCTTCTACATAACAAAAATAATCGAAAATATATTTGTTATTTATAATGTAAAACGTATAATTGCAAAACCATAACCATAAATTTTTTAGACATGAAGAAAACAACTTTTTACATATCATTGTTTTTGCTTTTGTTCACTTTGGAGGGTTGTTCAACTACTGCCAATACGTCTGAAATCATATATGAAATGGATCATCCTGTGGATATTCAGAAAAGCGGGCTGATAAAAGATGTCTCACTGATTTCCCTTCAGGACACATCTGTATATATCGGAGACATCATCAAGGTGGATGCGCTCGACACTTTAATTTACATCTTGGATAAGCATAGAAAAAGCATCTACATCTTTTCAGACAAGGGCAAGCACGTCAGCACAATTTCCGAACAGGGACATGGTGCGGGCGAATATCTGGAGGTAACTGATTTTTTCGTTGACCCAGAAAAAAAGACCGTGAACGTTCTCAGCAAGCTGAACAAGAAACTGTATGTATACGACACCAAGGGCAACGGAATACAGGTGATAAGCCTTCCGAAAACATTCAACAGTATAGCAAAATATGCGGACGGATTTATAGGATACATGGCCAACTACAGCGAAGACAGGTCGCAGCCGCACAACTATTGGATTATGGACGGCAACGGCAAGGTTGTAAGCCATTTCGGACAGATAAAAAGCTGTATAGAAAGCCGCTTCAAAGAAAGATTCAGTCCCTTTTCTTCCCATAAAGGCGATTTGAGCATATCGGCAGAATACGAGAGAAGCATAATGACGCTAAGCGACGGGAGCGATGATGCGCAAACCACGTATATGTTGGATTTCGGGAAATACAATTGGCCGGAGATTCCCGACAAGGATTATAATAACGACGAAAAGATGTTCAGACTTGTGAACACGCACATATCCGATCCAAACCAGTTTCAGGAAACGGACAAGTACTTGTTGAGTCTTGTTCTTGTCAATGGGCAGTACGTGATTGCGGCGTACGACAAGGAAAGTGGCAAAGGGAAGGTTCTGTCGCTGGCGAACTACATTGACGATTGCATGCTGAGTTTTGGCACTCCTGTATGTATGAACGAGAATGAAATCTTTGCAATACAAGATGCTTCGGGGATGTACGATGTTTGGAAAGGCGGCAACGAATACAATGATTTTGAGAAGGATCGCCCCAAACAAGTGAAGAACCTGCGCAAACGCTTCAAGAACATCGACGAGGACGGCAACCCGTTTCTCGTGAGATACCGCATACGATGACAGTCGGCAAAAAAAATAAAGGTTGCCCGTGAACGGCAATCCCCTAAACGGCAGCATTGCGGTAGTCTCAACGAATACCGCAATGCTACTATATTATAATGCGTAAAGCGTTTCAGCGGCGAATAACGTGGTTAATCAACAGCCAGCCGCCGAATATCTGCAAAAGCATTCCGGGAATACCGAGACGGAAATCCTGCAAGGCAGCAAACAGCGAGCCCGTCATAATCCATTCGCCCATTGTGCCGAGCACTTGATAGCACAACACCACGGCGGCAAGCAATGGCAACGTGGCCTTGCGGTAGCGCTCAGATGTAATGCCGGCTGCCAGCGCGAGCAAAACCGATTTCATAATTATTGCCGGCAATGCCGCCAGAGCGGGCATGGCAAACGCTGCCGAATTGACAAGCGGCGAAAGCACGGCAGTGATTATCCCCACTCTCCAACCGTATTTGTATGCCCCCACAAGGGTGAAGAAATATATCGGCAGCCATATCATTCCCCCTTGATGCACAAGGTGGAACATTTGGGGCAACACAATGTTGCCGGCAACAAACAGCACGCCTGCAATATAGGTTTTAATGTCATTATATCCCCAGGAATATAATCTTACAGCTCTTGTTTCCATATCTTTATCCTTAAAAATTTATTTGTTGTCAGTTATCGTTTTACTGTTAAGCATCATTTTTTCCAACGTCCGCTGTATGGCATAAAATATATCCTCCGGCTCGCTAAGGCTGCCGCATGCCTGTTCCAGCGGACACAACCCCGTGCCGTCGCGGTTGGTTATATAAGGCACCCTCTCGGAATACTGCAAAATGATATCGTGTTTCGCAAGAAGCGCAACGGCAGATACGCTGATTTTCTCGGCATACACTTCGTTCACTCTGCCGAGCACCATGAGCGCCGCCGCAGCTTTTCCCACCACTTTATCGGCAACGTTCGCCCCATGCAGCATCTCGGGTTCCTCGCGAAGCAAACGGAGCAAATCCTTTACGCCGCGCCCGTTGAAACAACGTATCTCTTGCGAAGAAACCACAAGCGTGTGCCCGTTGGAACGCAGAAGATCTATAAGTTTTGCGTCGATCATAGTGTTCCCTGCTTTAACTGTTCCACAAAATGGTCAATGCGCTGCATTTCCATGGGAATGGCGATATTTTGCGGGCAATGCGGCACACACTGGTTGCAACCTATGCAATGGTTGGCCTGACGTAGTTTTGGCACGCTGCGGTCGTAGCCCACAAGAAAAGCCTTGCGCGCCTCACGATAGTTCTTGGCCTGCTGATCTTCGGGCACATTGCCCTCGTTCACACACTTGTTGTAATGAACAAATATGGCAGGAATGTCAAGGCCATAGGGGCAAGGCATACAATATTTGCAGTCGTTGCAAGGAATCGTGGGATACTGCACCATAATGTCGGAGGTGTCGTAAAGAAACTTGATTTCGTCTTGCGTCAACGGCTTGAGCGGACAATAAGAGCGCAGGTTGTCCTGCAAATGCTCCATATAAGTCATACCGCTAAGCACCGTGAGTACGTTGGGCATGGTTCCCGCGTAACGGAAAGCCCACGACGCAACGCTTCGGGAGGGTTCGCGCTGTTTAAGACGCGCCACAATATGGTCGGGAACCTTTGACAAACGTCCTCCAAGCAATGGCTCCATGATTACAGCCGGTATATTTCGCTTCTCCAACTCACCATAGAGATACTCCGCATCGGTATTGCGCGGATTAAGTTCCCTGGCGTGTTGCCAATCTAGGTAGTTGAGTTGGATTTGCACAAAGTCCCATTGATATTCGTCGTGTTTCGAAAGCAAATAGTCAAACACCTTTATATCTCCGTGGTATGAAAAACCAAGGTTTCGTATATGTCCGGCCTTTCGTTCGGCGAGCAAGAAATCGAGAATGCCGTTGTCGATGTAACGGGCCCTGAAAGTTTCCATTCCGTCATCGCCCATGCCAATACCATGTAGGAGCAAGTAGTCGATATAGTCAACCTGGAGATATTTGAAAGAGTTGTGGTACATTTCCAAAGACTTCTCGCGGCTCCAAGTTGAGGGCGAAAAATTCGAAAGTTTGGTGGCAACGAAATATTTGTCCCTGGGGTGGCGATGCAAAGCGATGCCCGTTGCCTCTTCTGAGCGCCCTTTGCAATAGGCGGGCGACGTGTCGAAATAATTCACGCCGTGCTCTATCGCATAATCCACAAGGCGGTTCACAGTCTCCTGATCAATTCTATCTTCTCCCTCCTTGTTTTTCTCGTCTGCAATAGTGGGCCAACGCATACAGCCATAGCCGAGAATCGAAACCTTGTCGCCCGTTTTGGGATTGGTGCGATAGGTCATTTTGTCCTTTGGAATTTCGCCTTGTGCCGTTGTTTCCTCATCGGTAACGGGATTCTTCTTTGTGGTGCAGCCTGTGATTGCCGCCGTACCCGTTGCCGCAGCTCCTATACCAAGTTTTTTAAGGAACTCGCGGCGATTTATATTGTTTTTCTCGTTCATCTTTTCAAGTTTATCAAATAGTTTTATGGAGTTCATGCCCCTCAACGTAAATTGCACTGAAGGGACGCGCGGGACAAAGGTTCTCGCATGCACCGCAACCGATGCAGCGTTCCTCGTTTACCACGGGAATTTTGGGAGAACTGTCGTCGGCAGAATCCGAAGGCACCATGGTTATCGCTCCTGCGGGACAATGGCGCGCACAATTGCCGCATTCCACACCATCTGCGATGGGCACGCAATTTTTCCTCACCCAAACGGCATGGCCTACCTGTATCGATGATTTTTCAGCCGGTGTGATTTTAAGTATAGCGCCTGCCGGACAAACTTCGGAGCATTTCGTACATTCGGGGCGGCAGTATCCGCGTTCGTAAGAGGATTCTGGCTTCATTGCAAGCCGTGGGCGCAAAACATCGTTCGGACATACGGCAACGCAAAGCTGACATCCGGTGCAATGGTCCTCGAAGTGTTGCAACCCCACGGCACCTGGCGGAACTATCGGCGTATTTCGTTTCGGCACTTTCTTGTCAAGAATCACCGCAAGTCCGCCGTCAACGGTTTTTTCCTGGGCATTGGCCACCGCAGTTCCGATTATAATTCCCGCACCAGTGAGGAAAGCGCGGCGGGAACTGTCGGGAGCGGTTTCCTTGGCGGTGTCGGAGGTTTTTGCAGCGTGGTGTTTTGTCGTGAAGTGCAGAGCATCGTGTTTGCATGCGGCAATGCAGTCCATGCAAGCCACACAGCGCGAATAATCTACCTTATGGTTTTTGAAATCTATGCACGAAGATTTGCAGCTTCGGGCACAAAGCGAACAGTTGCGGCATTTGTTTTCATCTATCACTGGTTTGAAAAGCGAGAAACGCGCGAGAAAACCCAACACAGTGCCCACCGGACAAATGGTATTGCAGTATGTGCGTCCGCCCCACGCCAAAATCACGATTACAACAAATGTCGTTACTGCGATAACCAATGTAGGCAAAGCGCGCAACCATACTTCGCGATGATAGAATGCGTAGCTGTCTACACGTTCTGCGACATAAGCCAACAGGTTATTGCCCCAAGTATAAACCGGAGCGAACAGATTTTGCGCCATACGCCCGAAAGCGCTGTAGGGGTCCAATATGCCCGACAATCCAAAGAATATCGCAACGACGAAAAGCACGAGCATCGTGATGCGGAGCCATGTAAGCGGTTTGGTATAGGAGAAGCGGTGTTTCTTTCCCTTTCTCCGCGCGCTTATCCACGACACAATGTCCTGGAAAATGCCGAGCGGACAAATCACAGAGCAATAAACTCTGCCGAAAACCAATGTGAGGGCTACGAGAGCTATTACCACGCCGACGTTGAGCGCCATAATGGCGGGGAAAAGCTGTATTTTTGCGAGCCAACCGAACCACGCGTGTATTGTGCCCGTGAAATCGAGAAACAAAAGGCTCACCAAGGCAAATACGACGATTGCCAGAGTTATTCTAATCTTTCTAAGCATAATGATATCAGTTTTTGTAAAGACCATATTTGAGCAACCACGAACTAACCTTCTTTTCAGACAAAGCCATATCGGCATCTTTCACCGCCGGTCCTTCAAGAACCGCAGCGCCTGGCTCGAGAGCGCGAATATGTTCCACCGATTTTGAAAAGCGGCTGCTTCCGTAAGTAACGAAAGGTATTATGGTTTTCCCCTTAAAGTCATATTCCTTGAAGAAAGAGTAAATCACGCGCGGCATGTCGTACCACCAATTGGGATAACCCACGAAAATTATATTGTAGTCCTGAAGATTCTGAATATGGGTCGTTAGTTTCGGGAATTCCTCGTTTTCCGATTCCTTTTTGGTGTAGCTCAGCAGAGTGTCATAGGGCATGGGGTAAACTGTGGCGGTTTTAATGGCAAACAGGTCTCCTCCGGTTTTTTCCGAAATGAGTTTCGCGAGAATTTCCGTGTTTCCATAAACTTTTCCGTCCTCCACCACGCGGCTTGCGCTTGAATTCGCGTCCACGCCATCGGTTTCGGGCCAGGAGAAATAGGTTACGAGAATTTTTCCCTTGAGTTCCACTTTCACGCTGTCGCTATCAGTTTGCGCCGAAAGGTTCCCCCCCGGCTCGACCTCTGTGGAATTTTTCAGAAACGCCAATGTGGCAGCGCCAATCAGCATTACTCCCGCAATAGGCAGCAATAGTTTTTTCATTTTTGTTGTTATTTTCTTGTTACACGGCAAAATTATAATAATCTATCCTATCAGCAGATACATTTATTACTGATTTAATTACCAAAATTACCGCAACCGTTTTTTTCTCTTACGATGCAAAATTACCGCGATGCCGCCAAAGGGGATTTATACCCATTACATTTGCCGCTACCCGAATTACGGAACTATCCATCGGGCTTGCCGGGAAAACGCCGTGGCTTGCACGAATTGCGGTATGCCCTACCCGAATTACTGATTTGCGTTGCCGCAGACACATTATAATAAACAATATCAATATATTTGCACAAAAATCAAACACTCATGGCAACAGACAGCAACATTCAGCACATCGACTCCATAGCAGAGTATAACAAACATCTTGGAGTGGAAACGTTCCACCCTCTCGTGAGCGTGATAGATCTTTCAAAGGCTAAAACCATTAAGCATGCGCGCCAAACTTTCGGCTTCTACGCTGTATTTCTGAAAGGAGGGGTTAACTGCGAACTCTACTACGGCCGCAAACGCTACGACTACCAGGAAGGCACTGTGGTATGCATTGCGCCGGGACAGGTAATAGGCATCGGCGACACGGGGCAGGAGTTCCAGCCCCATGGCTGGGCACTTTGTTTCGACCCCGAGCTTATCCGCGGCACTTCGCTGGGACGCAATATAAAGGAATACACTTTCTTTTCATACGAGGTGAACGAAGCGCTGCATCTTTCCGAGAAAGAGAGAGAATTGTTCATGGATTGTCTGCAAAACATCGGTCATGAACTCAACCACGACATAGACAGGTTGAGCAAAAGGCTTATTGCAAACAATATAGAGCTGTTGCTAAACTATTGTCTGCGCTTCTACGAACGCCAATTCATTACGCGGCAAAACGTAAACCGCAGCATCATCACCCGATTCGACACTCTGTTGGACGAATATCTCACATCGGGCGCAGCGCGACAGAACGGTTTGCCCTCGGTGAAGCATTGCGCAGGAGAGTTGTGCCTTTCGCCAAACTATTTCGGCGACCTTGTGAAAAAGGAAACGGGCAAATCGGCTCAGGAATACATTCAGCTCACAGTGGTAAACATTGCAAAAGAGCGCATACTCGCGCCCGACAGTTCCATAAGCCAGATAGCCTATGACCTCGGCTTCAAATATCCGCAACATTTCACAAGAATGTTCAAAAAAATAGCCGGAATTACACCCAATGACTATCGCTCGGAAACACTCCCCGCATAACGAAAAAACTCCG
>CAVFYC010000101.1:0-7220 GCA_963626585.1 Christensenellaceae bacterium Phil1
ATTGTTTTTGCGAAATCCCATTATAGTTTTTCGGCAGTGCTTGCCGCGTGTTTCAAATGCGGAAATACTTCTGCAAAATGCGGTGGAGACATCATAAAAGCGCCGACCAAATAAATGGCCGGCGCTTGTGTTTTTTTCCGAAAGGATTGCTTTCGGATTTATTTCTTCAAAATATTTTCGGGGTTGTTTACCTCGGGCAACCATACGCGGTAGCGTTCGTTCTGGCTCCAAGAGTTTCCCGCCGACGAGAAGTCGCAGAAATTTATTTCCATGGGTTTTCCGTGATCTATATAGTCCACGCCGAGAATCATCGGGACTTTGAAACTTATCCATGCCCACGAAGGGGTGTCGCAAGGCTTGACGTCTACAATTCCGCCTTTGTTGGGAATGGAAACTACCTCGTCAATGTCGCCTTGACCGAAGCGGCTGTCGCGCGCGAGCACTATCGGACCGCGCACAATGGCATCAAAACCGTCTTGGCGCACCAGACGGGCGGGCATGTCGAACTTGATTTTTACAGCGTCGCCGTCTTTCCACTCGCGGTCTATTTTTAGGTATCCGTCAACGGCAGTTCCTTCGGCTTTCTCGCCGTTCACGCTCACCGCTGTGGCTTTCCCCCATGACGGAATGCGCAGACACAACGAAAATTTCGCGGGCTTGGCGGCTTTTACTTTGATGCTCATCTCGTCGGTGCGCGGATAGTCGCCTTCTTGTACCAGCGAAATCGTATTCTTTTTGTTGCCGAGCGAAATTTCAGCCTCCGAAGCCACGTAAAGGTTCACGTTGATTGCGCCGTCTTTGATGGTGTACATCGTTTGCGGTATGGCGGCAAAACCGCGTGGCCCGTTGGCGTTGCAGCAGTTGATGTGCAGCCCGCACTGTTCCTCGCCTATTGTACGCACTCCCTCGAGCGGCGTATATTTGTCTATCTGCGATGCATCTCCCTTGAATGCCGCAAAAAGTGCATTGTATATGCTTTGCTCCATAAGGTCGGCATATTTTGCGTTGCCCGTTATCATCAGCATTCTGCGCAACAGATTTATCCACGTAGTGGTTACGCAGGTTTCCATCTCGTGCACCGAGGGGCGGGTCTGCAATGCTTTTCCGCCATACCAGCATTCCATCGATGCGCCCGAGCCGGCAATGTTGATTTCCTGCGAGATAATCATGTCTACGGCCTTTGTGGTGCCGTCGAGAAGCGATTTGTTGCCGTTTACAAGGTATAGGTCGAGCAATCCTTGCAGACACGACATCATTTCGTAGGCTTTTTGTCCGTTGTAGAAGTTATACCATGATTGCTGCGCGGGGAAACGTTCAGACATCGGTATACCTTGCAGGGTTTTCGTCAGGATTTGCGGACCTTTTGCCGACTCTATTTCTTTTGCTATCTGCTCCGAAAGTTGCAGATACTTCTTGTCGTTAGTTTTATTATAGAGCTTGACAACGGCATTAAGTATCGAAGCGCTCGGCATACCGCGGTAATTTCCGGTTTCAACAAACGAAAGATTTTTTTTCTTCAGTTGCGATACGAGGAAGTCCACTTGTCGGCAAGCCGATGTCAGAGCTTTTTTGTCGCCAGATATGTCGTGCCACGCAAGAAGTCCGAGCACCACATATTTACGTCCCCACACGTCCCATTCTTTAAGCTGCTTGTCGGGCGCATAATTGCCTATGTATCCGTTTTTGTCCTGGTTTTTCATCACTCCCTCGGCCGAAGTTTTTATGCGGTCGTACAGATTTTTGTCGTGGCTGTATTCGTAGAGTGCGCAGGCGCCTATCGCCCATTTTCCCCAGAACTCCGTTTGCCAGCGGAAGCTTTCCGTTTTTGTGGCAAACACGTCTACCAAAGATTTGAGGTCTTCTTTCATCACGCGGTTTGAGATGATTTGGTCGATGCGCGTTCCGGGATATCCTTTGACCTTTATGTTTTGGATTGCGGGCGTTTGCGGATTTCCGGCAAGCACACACGTGTTTACTGCCAGCGCAAACAATGCGGTTGTAATTCTATATGGTTTCATCTTTTCTGTATTAAGGATTTTTTTAGTGGTTCGTAGGCTCAATAAGCCTCGCGGTATTTCGATTCGCAATCGTCTTCGAGCATATTCAGATAGGACGCGTAGCGCGAAGATGCTATCTTGCCTTCCTGAAGTGCCTGCTTCACGGCACAGCTTGGCTCGTTGGTGTGGGTGCAATTGTTGAAGCGGCATTCATGTCCCGTCTCAAACAATTCGCGAAAGTAATGGCTCACTTCTTCGCGCTTCATGTTGAACGTTCCAAAGCCTTTAATTCCGGGAATGTCGATTACCGCGCCGCCTTGCTCAAGGAAATACATGCGGCTGTCGGTTGTGGTGTGCATTCCAGTGAGATGGCTTTCGGAAATCTCTGATGTTTTTGCGCCGGCGTCGGGTATGAGCGAGTTTACAAAGGTTGATTTTCCTGTTCCGGAGTTTCCCGCGATGAGCGTAACCTTTCCGCGCAACACTTCTATCACTTCTTGTGGAATGCTTTCGAGGGCGCAGAATTTCACTGTGCGGTAGCCGATTTTCTGATATACCTCGGACAACGCATTCATCTGCTCGTTTTCCTGCTGGGAATAGCTGTCGATTTTACTGAAGCCGAGTATCACGTCTACTCCATAGGCTTCGGCCGAGGCGATAAAGCGGTCGATGAAAGTTGTAAGGGTTTCGGGGCGCGCAATAGTAACGAAAAGCAAAACCTGATCAATATTGGCACCGAGTATCTGGCTTTGCTTTGAAAGGTTGGTGGCTTTGCGAATGATGTAGTTCTTTCTGTCGAGAAGTCCCACAATCATTCCGCTGCCTTCGGGCGACATGGTTATCTCTACATTGTCTCCCACAGCAACGGGATTGGTGGTGCGGATGCCCTTAAGGCGGAAATTTCCGCGCACAGAGCATTCCACATCTCCCTTTTCCGCCGTGCGCACGAGATAAGAGCTTCCTGCCGTGCGTATAACGGTTCCCCGCATGGCTTATACGGTCATTATTTCCTTGTTCTTTTGTGCAAGAAGTTCGTCCACCTGCTTCACGTATTTGTCGTGAAGTTTCTGCAGGTTTTGTTCCGCATCTTTTTCGTTGTCCTCGCTCACGCCGTCTTTCACCGACTTTTTTAATTTGTCTATTGTCTCACGGCGTATGTTGCGTATGCCCACCTTGGCAGCCTCACCTTCTTTGTTGCACTGTTTTGCAAGTTCCTTGCGTCGCTCTTCTGTGAGAGGCGGAATGGTGAGACGTATAATCTCGCCGTTGTTGTCGGGTGTGATTCCCACGTTGGAGTCGATAATAGCCTTTTCAATGGCGCGCATCATGCTTTTGTCCCATGGCTTAATGGCAATGGTGCGTGCGTCGGGCGTGGTAACTGCCGAAACCTGGTTGAGAGGCATCATTGTGCCGTAGCTCTCCACTCTCACTTCGTCGAGAATCTCCACATTGGCTTTTCCTGCGCGTATGCGTGCCAAAGTCTCCTCAAGATGCTTTACTGACTGCGACATTTTTTTCTCGCTGTCGTTCAGGCATTGTTTTACATCAAACATTGTTGCTGGGTTTTACTGTTTAACATTACGCAAATGTACGTAAACTTTTCCAAATATCCGGTGTAGTCCAAGCCAAGAGCGTCGTTTTTTGAACCAAAATTGATGTTTTAAAAACGATGCGGCATCTCAGAAAAACTCCGGGCCACCAAATTTAAATTCCGCCGCATCTAATTTAAACTAGATGCGGCGGAGTTTTTACGAGATGCCGTGTAGTTTTTCCGGCAATATTTCAAGCGTCTATCGCAACGGTTCTTGTGCCGTCAATGTCTTCTGTGATAGATACTTTCACGGTTTCTTCGGGCAGGAGGTCTTCTATCAATTCCGGCCATTCAATGAAGTTTACTCCGCCGCCGTAGAAATAATCTTCGTAACCCAAGTCGTAAACTTCTTCAATCTTTTTTATGCGATAGAAATCGAAATGAAAAAAACTTGCGCCGGTTGTCTCGCTGCGGTATTCGTTTACTATTGCGAATGAGGGCGATGTTACTTCTTCGGTAACGCCGAGCTCGCGGCAGATGGCGCGAATGAATGTGGTTTTGCCCGCTCCCATATTGCCGTAAAAGGCGAATATCTTGCGGTTGCCCATTTGGGCTACGAATTGCTTTGCTGCAGTTTCTATGCAGTCTAATGACGTTATCTTGATTTCCATTGTTCCGTTTATGTTGTCTTGTTTGTTTTTAGCGGCGTTTGGAATGGAGGGTAATGAAAGGCACAATCATTTCTTCCATTGAGATTCCGCCGTGTTGGAATGTGTTGCTGTAATATCTTACATAGTGGTTGAAATCGTTGGGATAGGCAAAAAATCTGTTGCCTGTGGCAAAAATGTAGGAAGTTGAGAGGTTGGGCGAGGGGAGAAGGGCATCGGCAGGACGGCGTACCTCAAAGACTTCCTTGTTGTTGTATTTCAGATTTTTTCCGAGTTTGTAGCGCAAATTTGTATTCACTTCGCGGTCGCCTACAACCTTTGCCGGTTGTCCTACACGGATACTCCCGTGGTCTGTAGTTACTATCACTGTAAATCCGCGCTCTGCCAGTTGGCGGAAAAGCTCTTTCATTGCGCTGTATCTGAACCACGAGAGCGTTATGCTGCGGTATGCTGCTTCGTCCGAGGCAAGCTCGCGCACCGTTTTCTGTTCTGTGCGTGCGTGGGAAAGTATGTCGATGAAATTTACCACGAGCACGTTCAAATCATTCTTCTCGAGTTGCGGAAGTTGTGAGAGGAATTTGTCGGCAGCCTGCGAGTCGTTTACTTTGTTGTAGGAATAGGTGTTCTTGCGGCGGAACCTGTGCAGTTGTGTGGCGATAAGCTCTTTTTCTTTCAGGTTCTTGCCTTCATCTTCGTTCTCGTCAACCCAAAGCCCTGGGAAGATTTCTTCGATTTGTAGGGGCATGAGTCCCGAAAATATGGCATTGCGCGCATATTGTGTGGCGGTGGGAAGAATACTATAGTACAATTCTTCGTCAAAAGCGAAGTCGGCTGCAAGGTCGCGGCTCAGCATTCTCCATTGGTCGTATCTGAAATTGTCGAAAACCATCAGAAAAACCTTTTTGCCCGCATCGAGTAGGGGGAAGATGCGCTTGCGGAACAAATCGTTGCTCATCAAGGGGCGCTCATCTGGGCTTTTGAGCCAAGAAAGATAGTTCCGTTTTACGAATTTGCCGAACACCGTGTTTGCTTCCTCCTTTTGCATTTTGAGCATCTCGTCCATCGCTCCTCCGGTGTCCTGCAATTCGAGTTCCCAATACACCAGTTTTTTGTAGACATCGGTCCAATCTTCGGCGGAAAGGGAGTCGTTTATCTGCATGCTTATTTTGGCAAATTCTTGGCGGTATCCCGTTTGCGTTACCTCGTCCACAATTTCCCGCTTGTGGATATTCTTTTTAAGGGTAAGCAATATCTGGCTCGGGTTGACGGGTTTTATTAAATAGTCGGCTATTTTCTGTCCCACGGCCTGGTTCATGATATCTTCTTCCTCGCTTTTCGTTACCATTACAACGGGTGTGTCGGGCAGTATCTCCTTTATCTGCGTGAGCACTTCCAATCCGCTTAGTCCGGGCATGTTTTCGTCGAGCATTACAAGGTCGTAATTTCCTTCTCGGCACATGTCGAGAGCGTCGATGCCGTTTGTCGCGGTGTCTACATTGTATCCTTTATTTTCGAGAAAGATGATATGGGCGCGCAGCATGTCTATTTCGTCGTCCACCCACAGGAGTTTTCCGTTTTGCATCTGTCGTTATATTTCTTGTCTGCGAATATAGCGATTTTTGTCGTGATATGGTCTTTGGTGTGTGGGTAATTTTCGAAAGTTCAACAGAGTTTGTTTTCCTGCTGCGGGCTCTCGGTTGTTTTTATTCCGCTATCTTGCGTGTGAGGAAGAATTTGCGCGTGGCGGCGAAGAACAAAATCACTCCGGCGGCGTTTACCGCGAAATTCATCCAGAACGCTGCTTGATATCCATGGCTTCCGCTCACCATTCCGCCCAACAGAATTCCGATTCCCATGCCCACTCCCCACGACATCAGTATAGAAGAATTTGCCGTGCCGCGTTCGTTGTGGTGCGCCATGCCTACAAACATGTTTAGAAAGGCGGGATAGATGTGCCCGTTGCCCAGTCCGAGGAGCAGTGCCGAAGCGTAGTAGGTGAATGTCGAGGGAAATGCGATGAAGATGAAGTATGCTATGAGCGAGATGCACGCTCCTTCGGCGGCGTTCAGGGTAAGTTTTCCTTGGCGCAGGGCTTTGGCGCCTTGAAGCCGCGAGGCGATTAGCCCGGTTGAGATTAGCATGAAAAATGTGCCCGTGCCGCTTGTTATTCCCAGCACGTTTTTGCTGTAGAGTGCGATGTAGGAGCTCATCACTCCCCACGAGAATGCGAAAAATGCGATATTGATGCTTAGAAGCCAGGCGCGGACAAGAAAAAAGCGGTCGAGCGAGATTGGGCGTTTGTCGGTTTTGATTTCGCGTTTGGGAAGGTTTATCGTGGAGGCCACTCCGAGCGCGCCCATGGCTATGAAAAACGAGAGCCAAAAGAGAAGTTCAAAACTGTTTGTCCATTTATATATGAATACTCCCGCACTCGGGGCTATTGCCATTGAGAGATTGTTGCTCAGGCCGTAGAAGCCGAGCCCTTCGTTGCGTCTTGACGAGGGCAGCACGTCAATTGCCGCTGTGCTGTTGGCCACCGTTACCACGCCAAAGGGCAGGCCGTGAAGGGTTCTCACTATGGCGAACATTAGGAGCGTTCCGGCAATGGGGTAGCCGCCGAAAAACACAAAAAACAGCGACACGCTCCAAAGAAGCACGTGGCGGCGGTCGAAACTGTCAACTATGAAACCGCTGAAAAGCCTTGCCACAATTTCGGCTACCACATACCCCGAAAGCACAACGCCTATCATATTGTTTGATGCGCCGAATTTTTCGCTCAGATATAGGGGGAGAAGGGGCGTGAGCAGATAAAACGCGAAATACATCATGAAGTTCACGAGCATAACGCGTAGATAATCTTTGTTCCAAAGTTTTTCCATGTCTTTGCAAAGATAATGTTTTTGCTTCAAGCCATGTAGGAACAACGATTACACTTTGATGCATTCCGCTCATTTGCTGTCGTTTTCGCAATGTGCGAATATGCTTTTTACGAGATGCGTCGGAATTTAAATAATGTCTGACATT
>CAVFYC010000102.1:0-7200 GCA_963626585.1 Christensenellaceae bacterium Phil1
CACCAAATTTAAATTCCGCCGCATCTAATTTAAATTAGATGCGGCGGAGTTTTTACGAGATGCCTTGTTGTTTTTGCGGCATCTCACAAGGGATGTAAAACTTGCGTTTCACTATGGCTGAAAGGCTCAATCATGGCGCAGAAAAAAGACCTCCCCGTTGCCATGAGAGCAACGGGGAGGTCAATATTGTTGGGATATTACGCTTTGGCGCAAACCGTTTTCATCAACGCCCTACGCAGTTCAAAATATCCTGATAAAGTTTCTTTGCGTCCGAGAGTTTGAGCGCTTTGCTATACATACGTGTGAGCACAATCTCACCGTTGAGCAAATACTCGGCATGGTCGCCGTTGTATGAGGCATCACCGCCGATGCAGAAGTATTGCGCGTTGCCCTGCGGGAAGGAGAACAATCCCGTTACGCTGCGCTTGCCTGCAAGACGTCCGTTGATATACACACGAATCTCGGCTTCGCCCGCATCAGCTACCGCCACAATGTGATAATACTTGCCCTGCTCCACAGTTACATCGCTGTAAAGGTTGGCATATTCGTTGCCGTAGCGTCCCCATATGTTTATGGTTTTGTCGGGCTCGATACCAAAACCGCCTTGCTGCTGCGAGCTCACCACGCATTGGTCAGACTCTGCATCGTTGAGCATCGCGAACACTTCAAGAGTGAAGTCGGCTTCCATTGCAGAGGTTATGGCAATGTTGTCGGCGTAGGGCACAGCGAAATACTCCTGTTCATTGCTGCCGGAGAACTTTGCCACCCAACGTTTGTAGGTTTCGTTGTAATAAGTCTCGGGAACCGTGTTTCCGGTTTGAACTGCAATATTTTGTTCCGACTTGTCGGTTACCGCTCCGTTCTCTCCAAATTCCACGTCAAACAAGTCGGCCACCGGCGCAACGGCTGCCGTTGTGGTGTCCTCGCCTTCCTCATGATATCTGTCGGCAAAAGTCTTATACATAAGGTAAACCTCATCGCGCGAAACGGCTTTGGAATACATTCTTGCCGCCATAACCTGTCCGTCAAACGGCGCCTGGCCGAAAGAATTGTCGGAACTTGCGTCAGCACCTATTGCCAACCACTGCGCGCCCTCGTCGGGATAACCGAAATCGCCGCTCACATCTGTGCTGGCCGATGGATATCCGTCGAGATACAACTTGAGTTTTCCTTCAGCCTTGTCGTATGTTGCCACAGCGTGGTAACGCACTCCCGGACGAAGCGCCGTTCCCGTGTTGACGCTGCGATAACCTCCGTCGATATAGCAATAGAACGACAATGTGCTGTTTGTTTCCATTTCAAAGCCTGCTCCTCCAGTATTCTGGCTGCTGAACATGCACATGCCCTTAGCCACGTTGTTGCAATTGAAGAAACTTTCAAACGTGAACGCATTGGCGAAAGCCGTCTTTATGGCATCGTTTTGAGAATAATCCACGTAGTAGAACTGATCATTGCGGCAATCGAATTGAAGAGAGTTAAGGTCGTATTCTTTGTCGTATGCCTGAACCGGCGCGAACGCAGACATTTCAACCGTGTTGCCCATTTCAGACGCATCACTCACCGTGCCGTTGTCGGCAATCTTGAGATCAAACAAATCAGCCTTGGGAAGAGTCGTACCCTCGGCGGGAGTGTATTCGCCAAAACTGAACGGTTCGCTCTCGATAGGCTCGGATTCGTTGCCAAACGGGTCAACGGCCGTAACCGAAGCGTGGAGTTTCTTGTCGAGAGGCAGGTCGGTGAATTTAGCCGAGAGAGTAGTCGGCATTTCACTGCCAAGATAGAAACGCGAACAAACCCTGAGAGTTTTTATCGAGTCTCCGTTTGAATCACATATCCTCACGTTGTAATACATCACCACATTATCTTCATCAGTGGCCTGGTTGAACACCACTTTACGCTCTCCCTGTTGCATTTCCTCGGTTGTAATTTCGGGGTCCTCGAATACAGGGGGCGTTTTGTCGGTATTTACTGCGTACGGCATATTGGTTCCGTCGAAAGGAGATGAGAAGTTCCACTGCGGATAAACCTCCTCGCCTCTACTGCTGTCGAAGCGGCGCACACTTACATTGTTGTCGTCCTCCACAGTTACCACCAAACCTTCCTGAACATCGTCCACGCGATAAGGATGTATGCCCTCGTAGTCAATTCCCGGCTGAATTTCCGTATAATCATTGGTGCCGTCGTCAATAGATGTGAAGGCGCCTTGCCAAAGTGCGCGCGGTTCTTTAACAGAATAGTGCGTGTGGCCGCAGAAATGGATTACCTGGGGAAATTCCTTCAATGCATTATAAACTTTATGGCTTCCCCAACCGCCGTCGTGCGCAGATGAGCCGTGCGTTGTGCCGTATGCGGGAATATGCGTGAAGACAAAAATGGGTTTGCCGGCATATCTTACGGTAGCATCCTTGATGCTGTTTGTAAGGAAATTGATGCTTTCGTCGCTATAATCCTCGTTGCCCGAACCAGAAAGCCCGATGTAAATAAAAGGATAGCCTTTGATGCTGAAATATCCGTTGTGGGGCGTACCGGTTGCCTCGTAGTTTTTCTTTGCGTCCTCGCTGGTGAACCATTCATGGTTTCCCATTATAAACACGCGCTTCACTTCTGAAGGAACAAGCATCTCGTCGTTCATCACGCTCAGCATTTCTTCATACTGTGAGGCATTGCCGTTTTGGGTAAGGTCGCCGTTCACAATCACTGCGTCGGCGAATTCACACTCTGCGTAGAGATTCGAAAGCGAACGGGTAACGCGCGTCTTGGCGTCGTTTCTGCCGAAATGAATGTCGCTCATGACGATAAACGACGGGAAACCTTCGAACGTATGGTTCACCTTGACGGTTTGGCTTGAGCTTGCGTCGCTTTTGAGACTGACATTGATTTCGCCGGTGCGGCTGCCCATCTTTTCCAGAGCCTCGGTCTTGAAAGAGAATGCTTTGTCGCCGCTCTGCCATGCCACTTCGTTGCTTTTTATCCAGTCGGAAGAGGAAAACGACAGCTCGGCGTTGCTCACAATGTCGACAACAACGCTAGGAGCTTTGCCACTGACGCTCACTTCCTGCTCTTTGACAAAAAATGCAGGGTCGCTGCCAAGCTGGCGTACCTTGATGGTTTTTGTATTTCCGTCGAGCGCAGAAATTTCCACCTCGCCTTCGCGCACAGATTTGCCATTGTTGGCATCAGCTTTCACCTTAACCGAATCGCCGCTGACTTCGGCGGAAATCCAAGCCTGACTGCTGCGCGGTTTTACCTTGAGATTTGTTTTCACTCCCACCGATTTCGTTCCGCCGGCCGCTGTAAAGTCGAGCGGCAGGTTTGAAGAAATCGTGAGGCTTGAGCTACCTGCATTTGCAGTGCTTGCAAGCACAACGTCCTGCGCCTTTGCCGTGAATGCCGTGAGCAAAACGAGCGCGAACAACGATAATATATATTTGTATTTCAGAGATTTCATATCATATAGTGTTTAGAAGTTAGCGTATGATTACTTTTTGGGTATTTCCACCTATTGTTACGAGATACACACCGCTTGGCAGACGCACTCCATTGGGCATTTTCACCCCGTCGGCGGCATACACGCTGTATTCCACGCCTTGCGGAGCGACGATTATGCCGTTCACAACCGAAACCTTCGGCGCAGCGTTGCCGTGAACGCCGTTGATAGACACCTCTTGTCCGGCCTTCTCGAATTTCCACGAGAAAACAGAGCCGCTAAGGTTTTCGAAATCAATCGCAGCCGGCTCTTCCGACAGTTTTGCCGCATTGAGATAACGCACAATTCCGTCGTCGGCAGCCGCCGACATCACAAATTCGCCGTCTTCGTTAATCTTGGCAATATTATATCCCGCAGCCACTTTTTCCTTGCCGTCAGCCTCGGGCAGGTTGAGCATGCCGTAGGCCTCAAGGTTGTTTGAAATGCTATTGCCCGTGGCGCGGTTCACAATAGCCACCGTCTGGTTTTTACACCTCACCAATCTCCATTGCGCAGCCTGGTTGTCGGCAGCACTCTCAGCCATGACAAATTTATACCTACTGTCAACGGCCGAAGTATTGTCCACAAGTTTTCTCCCGGCAAGGTCATTGTCAGCCGACACAATGTTATAATAAATCACTTCCTCGCTATTCTGAGTTTCGAATCCCTCATCATATGGCTCTGATATAAACCAGGAATTCAAATTATCCTTGTTGGCGTATCTCACAAGCCAGAAAGGATGATAACTATAACTGCCCGAAAAAGCCGGATAGCGCATTATAGGGTTTCCGGTAGGGCACGGGCGGTCTGTCATAAGGCCAAAACCTTCACGTCCTTCCATAATTCGTATTTCATACTTAATACCTTCGCCGCTTGTCAAATGACTACTTTCTTCGTAGGAGGGGTGATAGTCAAGGTCCAACACACGTCCGTCGTATTTGCTCGTTATGGTGTAAAGCGAATCGTCGTCGGTGGTGAAACACCAAAGCTGTTTGGCCATCGTTTCCGGGTCATTGTATCCGGCTTTGGCCGTACCGTGAATCCATTCTCCGTCAACCGTCCAATAGCAATCGTCATACTCGGCACTTCGTATGAAATACCATTTTGTTTTTCCGCCGCTGCTCTTTTCAGGCACGGACTGCGCTGAAACATCGGCGAAAACAGCCAACGCCACAGCCGCTAAAAATAAATAAAACTTGTTCATAAGCAAAAGATTTTTAAAGAAATTGCCAACACTACTTTTGCAAATATAATTATCTGAAGTTAATTTGCAAGTCTTTTTGGGTTAATTTTATGTTACGGCAATAATTTTCTTTTTAAAAGCGAACAAAATTCTCCTCCCCGCCCTATTTTCCGAACATATTTCCACGCAGAAAAAATCAATAGTGCAGGCAAAAAAACTGCAAGGCATCTCGTGAAAAACTCCGGGCCATGAAATTTAAATTAGATGCGTCGGAATTTAAATTCCGACGCATCTCGTAAAAACGCTGTCAGACCTCGTATTTTCAGATGTCCGAAGTAGTAAAACAATGTCTGATATCTTTTAAACAATGTCAGACATTATTCAAATAAAGTCTGACATCGTTTTTGCCATAAGCCATACAGTTTTTGCGGCACCAAATACCCCATTCCGCCAACCGCGCAAGGGCAAACAAAAAGCGCCTCTCCTTTGCAGGAGAAGCGCTTTACGGAATATTATCGTTAATGTTTCGCCAATGAATTACTTGTCAAGAGTGCAGATGCTCACGCGGTTCCAATCCGGCTCCTTGAACATGTTGCCTACGCCCTGACCCTCAGCCTGGATGCGGCTTGCCTTGATGCCGTATTTCTTTACGAGTACGTCTTTCACAGCCTCTGCGCGGTTCTTCGAGAGTTTTGCGTTGATTTCTGCGCTACCTTCGGGAGAAGCATAACCCTTGATAACCACATTAGCGTCCTTGTGGTTCTTCATATAAGTAGCCACGCGCTCAACGTTAGGCATCTGCGAACGCTCAATCACGCTCTTGCCCTGAGCAAAAGTAACGTAGCTTTCAAGATCACGGTTCACAACGTTCTTTACAACCTCGGGCTTGCGGTTTTTGCAGTCGTTGAGTTCGCTCTGAAGCTTAGCGTTCTGAGCCTTAAGGTTGTTAACTTCATTGTTCAAGCCATCAACTTGGCCACGGAGCGCATTGATTTTAGAATTCAAGCCATCAACTTCTGCCTGGTCGTATTCCTTTACGAAAGCAAAGTTGTGAGTGCCGTTGCTAGTGGCGAACTTGTAGGTAACACCTGCGGTAAGTTCCACTGCAGAATGGTTCACGTTGTAATTCAACGGGTGAACGGAGTTGTCAGCATCGAGCACCCAAGTAATAGCGGGCTTGATGTTGATTTGCCATGCCTTGCTTTCGCCGAGATTGAAGTTGAAATTCAAACCAGTCTTCGAGCTGAAACCATCAAGGCCGTTGTTGTCAGCACCGTTAAGGTAGAAATGAGTATAGCCTGCGCCAAAATATGCTTCTAGCTCAAAGAAACGGGGCTCGCCCTTGTAACCGCCGAAAAGATTTGAGAGGTTGAATTTATTAAGAAGCATCACCTGGGCTGCATCAAATGCGGTCTTGCTTTTTCCGAAGTTTGACTCGGGGAACATAGAGCCGAGCTTATCGTAATTGATACCGGTCTGGCCCTGAACTGCGAGCGCGTAAACAGGAGTAAACCACTTTGTAGCTTCAAGAGTAATGGTCGGACGCATGCTTCCAAAGAATGCATGGTTTACGGTCGGGGTAATCACACCGCCCGAAATGCCGAGAGTCCAGTTGTCAGCAAACTTGTTGCCTTTTACTGCTGACTGAGCGTTTGCGGAAACCATTGCCACGCAAACTGCGAGAATAGTAAATAACTTTTTCATTGTCATTTAAATTAAGAATGTTCTTATCTATTTTTTTCGTGGCGCAAAATTAGATACTTTTTCCCGTTTACAACGCGCGCGTAAAGACTTTTTGGGATTTCCCGACGCTTCGAAGCGTGGTTTTTCCTTTTGTTATAATGTTTTTGCACATTATAGTTGACAAACCCAGGCATCTCGCGGCCAAGGCAGGCTTTTTTGCCCGCGCGAAAAACCTTGTGAAAAGGCGGATATTTGACGCAGGTTAGTTATCTTTGTACTATAAACCATTTAAAACTGATAAAAAAATACCATCATGGCAAATCCTAAAGACCAAAACCAACTTCAAATCAACGTACCGGCAGAACAACTGGAGGGTGTATACTCAAATCTCGCCGTAATCACACATTCGAGCGCCGAATTCCTGTTGGATTTCATACGAGTATTGCCCGGAACCGAAAAAGCTCCCGTCAAGGCACGCGTAGTAATGGCTCCCGAACATGCAAAACGCCTTATGTTTGCTTTGCAGAACAATATCCAGAAATACGAGCAGGCTTTCGGTGAAATCCGTTTCCCGGGAAATCCCAACCAAATCAACGGAACGATAAACGGCGAGGCTTAAAAAGCCCACTCCCTGCGAGGAAATATAAAAGCGGTGCCTTGGCAATGGAATTCCATGCCTTTGCGCCGCTTTTTCCGTTGCTTTGCGCCACCACGCATTATATATAATGTATCCCTTATAAGATTTCCACCATGTTTCATCGTTTTTGGAGCAACGCAAAACAGACATTGATTTCCGCCGTTGCCTTGTAGTCAGCATTCCCCGCCACGGCAACGGCACAAGATGCGGTGTTCGCTGTGGGAGAGCCTT
>CAVFYC010000103.1:0-6832 GCA_963626585.1 Christensenellaceae bacterium Phil1
TATTCTGAAACAGACAGCCTCATAATAAATGTAATCGGGGAGAACAAACTTACAACCTCTAGTGCTGCAATAGGTTTGAACTATACTCCAACGATAATCAAGGGAGAAGGCGGAACTCTCAATATTGAAGCAGGGAATAGTGGCATTTACTTCAAAAAATCGCTTGAGATTGACAGTTGCACAGTGAACGTCAAAGGACGTTACGGCATCACAGGAAATAACGGAACAAGCGAAACTCTCACAATACGCAACGCCACCGTAACGGCAGAGGGCTACCTAGGCTCTATCTGCGACATCAAATCTCTCACGCTTGAGGGCAGCGTAATCTCCACGCCCGAAGGAGCTACGTTTGACGAATCGGTGCATGCTGTGGCGCTCGACGGAAATAAGGTAACAAGCCAAGTGGTGATAACACCCGATGCAACTGTAGGCATCAAGGACGTAAAAGAAAATGTTTCGGCACGCAAGCAAGGCATCTACAGCATCGACGGAGTTTACCTCGGCACTGATTTCGACTCTCTGCCTAAGGGAATCTACATCAAGGACGGAAAGAAAGTCAAGAAGTAAGATTGTGAAAATGCCTAAGGCTATAAGTTAAGGGCATACCATATTAATAATAAGGACAAGCCCGCCGCGCGTGGACTTGTCCTTTTTTATACTCTTAAATTGTCGCGCCGAAAACATTTTTCCGCGAGCCAAGACCCATGCTATGCATGGCAAAAATCCTGCTGCGCATGGCGAAAAAACTCCGGGCCATGAAATTTAAATTCCGACGCATCTCGTAAAAATTAGATGCGGCGGAGTTTTTCACTACATCGCATCTCGTAAAACACATATCCTATATAAGAACAACCACAGCCCAAGCCATCGAAACCACAAGCCCATTGGTTCACCAAAAACGGCATTTGCCCCGCTATTTCGCCCATTACGGCAAATCGTTTTCAGACACGCATGTTTTTACTTCAAAAACATTACAAAAAGAAATCCGCGACGCGCAAAACATTTCTTTTTGCAAAGAAGACAACTCAAATCTCAAAAAAAAGACACCACAGCCACAAGGTATATGAACTTTATGCCGACAAAACACATTCCTTATATCTATTTTTAATATATTTGCAACCAAAATAAGCATTTACTAACTTTATAAAAGATCAGAGTATGAAGAAAAAACTACAAGTTTCTTTGCTCATCGTTGCACTGTGTTGCTTCTGCGGTCTGCCTGCAAGAGCATTAGATCAGGTTAACGACGTGTATCAAATCACCAACGCTGAAGACCTCGTGGCTTTCAGTAAAATGGTGAGGAACGGTAGCTACACCATCTCGGGTGAGCTTACTGCCGACATCGACCTCAGTGGGGTGGAATGGGATCCAATCGGAACGGGATCCGGTCCTTGGAGAGGAACATTTGACGGACATTTCCACAAAATCCTCAACCTTGTGCAAACAGCCACTACCGGTCAATTCCAAGGCCTCTTCGGCCGTATCACCGGCGGTGCCGACATCAAGAACATCATTATCGACAAATCTTGCTCCTTTAGCGGCGACAGCTATGTAGGAGCTATTGCCGGCGGCGCGACCGGCTCGGGCGTTGTTAAGATTACAAATTGCGGCAACGAGGCAAATGTAACCGCTACTACCCGCAACGCAGCCGGAATTATCGGCGTATGCTACGGCGCAGGATGCCAGCTAATAATTACAAACTGCTATAACGCAGGTGCAATTAGCGGTTACTGCGAAAGCGCAACCATTTCCGGATACGAAGGAACCTACAACGGCTCTGGTTCAATCTATACCAACGTTGTAAACTACGGCACAATCGCCGGAAACGACTCCGGAAAAACAATGTGGCGCGCTACAAGCTATGTTACAGCAAAGAACTGCTACGACAGCTACGGCGTGCAAGGCACATTGATTACCGACGAACTCAGAACATCGGGCGCAATGACCTACTCGCTCAACGGCAATTCTTTCACCGACGTAACATGGTATCAGAACATCGAAGGCGACAATACCGACGCCTATCCTACGCTCGATTCCACCCACGGCATTGTTTATCCCGTAGGCACACTTAACTGCGACGGAACTCTTGCAGAAGAAAGCGGCTACTCAAATGAAAACAAGGCCGTAGTTACTCCTCACAATTACGAAGACGGTATCTGCTCTGTTTGTAACAATATCGATCCCGACTTCGTTCCTTTGAACGACGGCTTCTATGAAATAAGCACCGCCGCACAACTTCGCTGGTTCGCCACAAAAGTAAACAAAGGCGACTTCACTGCAAACGCCAAACTGCTTGACGATATCGATTTCAGCGACTACTCTGCACAAGACATCATGATAGGTTACTACGGCGGCAACTACCGTGGCGTTTTCGACGGACAAGGTCATAAAGTAACCGTAAACTATACACGCACCCTAAACCGCGCTGCACTCTTCGCAAGCATTCAGGACGCTAACATCAAGAATCTTATTACCGACGGCTATATAAATACAAGCGCAGCCTTTGCCGGCGGTATCTTTGCCAGCTCCTACGGCACGCTGGCCGTTGAAAACTGTATAAGCTACGTTGAAATCACAAGCACACTCGAAGGAGACGGAACCAACGGCGGTATCGGTGCATTCGCTTACGGCTCCGGATATATTCGCAACTGCGCATTCTACGGCTCTATCACCGGAGATAAGTGCACAGGAAGCGGCGGTATTCTTGGATACTCCAACGGCGGCGCAAACATCAACATCGTCAACACTCTCATGGCCGGAACAGCAAGCCTCGGCGACAACAGCGTAATTATCGCCCGCGGCGGCGCAACCATTACCAATACATATTATGTGGAAGCAGGTTCGCTCGACACAGAAGCCTCTACAAATGTCAACGCAGTTCAAACCGATCTTGAGAAAATCGGTACTGGCGAACTTTGCTACCTTCTCAACAATTCTCAGTCTGATTCCGTTTGGTGGTGGCAGAATGTTGACGCCGCTGAAGTTGATCCCGACGAATATCCGACTCCTATAAAAGGAAACCACGCCGTTGTCTACGCTGTGGGAACTCTTAACTGCGACGGCACTCCCGGAGATGATACAGGCTACTCCAATACAAATAATGTAACAATACTTCCTCACGAATACGAAGAAGGAGTTTGTTCTTTCTGCCACATTACCGACAGCACTTACATGGCTCCTGGTGAAGATGGCGTGTACGAAATTAGTACTCCCGAGCAACTTCGTTGGTTTGCTTACAAAGTTCACGGAGACAACACCATTAATGCGAAAATTTTGAACGACATAGATTTCAGCGCCTACACTTCTGCTGAAGATCTTATGATTGGTCGTTGCAACGGCACCTACTATCTTTACGGCGGCACCTTTGATGGTCAGGGCCACACCATTACTATTGAATACAAGCGCCCGCAAAATGACGCCGGCACTTCTTTGCTTGGTTCCACCGGCCTATTCCGTGCTCTCGGCGGTGCTATTGTGAAGAATCTTATGCTCAAAGGTTCTATCGAAAGCGGATATCTTGCAGGTGCTCTTACGGCAACAATTGCTTCGGCATCAACTGTAGAGAATGTTGTGAGCGCTGTAGATTTCAAGAGTACCAGTTCGGGTGATCTTACCTTTGGTGGTATTTCCGGCACTTGCTATGGTACTACAGTTATAAAGAACTGCGCGTTTATTGGAAGCATTGAAGCTCCCGAAGTAACGTGCAATGGTGGTATCATTTCCTATTCTAATAGCGGCGGCGACGTACTTCTGCAAAACTGCTACGTAGCCGGTACATTCAATGTCAGCACAAGCAGCGCCACATTCGGTCGCAACAATCCCTCACTCCTCGACTGCTACTATTCAGAGGCCGTTGACCTTGATATAGATGCCACCTTGGCTACTATGATCACGGTTGACCAGATTAAGAACGGCGGTCTTGCTTATTTGCTCAACGGCAAAGTGAGCGGTGATTCCACTTGGGTTCAAACTATCGGCACTGACGAATATCCTCTCCCGTTCGGAGACGGCGCAAGAGTCTATGCTACTGGCGAAATCAACTGCGATGCTACAGCTACCGACAATACTGTTTTCGCCAACGAGGAAGGTGAGCTCACACAGCTTGCACACAATTACGACGAGGACGGTCAGTGCCCAACATGTAACGCATTCCTCATCACCACTCCCGACCAGCTTGTATCCCTTGCCGAAAATCTTAACGCCGGCGCGCTTTCTCGTCCTCTCAACATCACTCTTGCAAACGATTTGGACTTCAAAGATATCACTGGCTTCCCGGGAATTGGTACTGTCGACATACCTTATTACGGCACCTTCGACGGCCAGTATCACAGAATCTCAAATCTTGTAATCGACGAGCCCACCGTAAGCAACCGCGGTTTGTTTAGCCGAGTTGGTGGCGGTACTCTTATCAAGAATCTCGTAATGGACAGCACCAACTACATTTCGGGTAACTACTATGTAGGAGGTGTGGTAGGTAACACCGTAGGAACTTCGGGCCTTGTGCGCTTCGAGAATGTAGGAAATGAGGGCCAGGCTTTGTCGCAAGGCTACAACGCAGCCGGTATTATCGGTTGCAACGGTGCGAGCACAAAACTTTGGATGACCAACTGCTACAACACAGGTACTATCACGGGTAAAGACCAAAGCGCAGGCCTCACAGGTTGGGCTAACTCAAATGCACGTTTCATCAACTGCTACAACAGCGGAAAGATTTCGGGCATCTGGTTGAACTGGTCTCTGTTCAGATATTGGAATGGTGCTGCTTCGGTTGTAGACAACTGCTACGAAATCAAACAGAGCGGTATGAATCCCGACGAGACACAGGTTACAGAAGTTAGTCCCGAGCAAGTTCTTAGCGGCGAGCTCTGCTACTTGTTGAACGGCTCCGTGAGCGGTGGCGATGTGTTCTATCAGACACTCGGCACAGACACTCACCCGACATTCGTTCCCACACATGCTAAAGTTTACGAGGTTAACGGTGAATACACCAACAATGTTGTAGGAATCAAAGACGCCAAGGCTAATATCAATGGTGGTGCAAAACGCATCTACTCCACCGACGGCGTAGTTCTTCCCGCACTTCAAAAGGGTATCAACATCGTTCGTGAGAACGGCGTAACGAAAAAAGTTTTGGTGAAGTAATTCATCAATAGCCATAACATTGAAAATCCGCGCTGCCCCGTGCAACGCGGATTTTTTGTTTCCTCTTCGCAAGGCGGCAAACGGGCTTGAAAAACCTTGCCGCGCATGGCGGAAAAACTACACGGCATCTCGTGAAAACTCCGGGCCATGAAATTTAAATTCCAACGCATCTCGTAAAAATTAGATGCGGCGGAGTTTTTCACTACAACGCATCTCGTAAAACACGAAATGCGTTGCCGTTTTCCGCACTTCCCGTGGATTTTAACATTTAACCCGAGAAAAGAGCCCGAAAAGGGCGAAAATGTAAGAAATATCCTATCTTTTGTAAGAAATATCCTACTCTGCAATCAATTGTAATACCTATATTTGCAACAGAACCCAAGGCAATTTTAACGCCATGCGGACTTAAATCGGAAACAACCCAAAAGATTATATTTTCAAACATTTTACTAACAATTTCCCCGGAGGAAAAAATTACCCAAAGGGGAACAAAACCTATCAATTATGAAAAATAAACTAAAGAATCCCATTAGGGGGGGGTAGGAGCATTATTGCTTCTCGTTCTTATGCTCGTAGGCACAACGCAGGCCAAGGCAGAAACAAAATATGGCTTGAAAATTAACGATGTTGACGTTACAAGCGAAAACTGCAACGACCTAAGCGTAATCGATGGCGTGAGCGGAACCATAACGTTCGACCCCGAAACCTACACACTCACCCTCGAAAATGCCACAATCACGACCCAATACGCTGAGATGGATGCAATTTATATTGGAACAGAAGCAACCTCTCAGGTTACCATAGTTCTAAAAGGAAGTAACTACATTAAAGGGCCATACTCCCAAACAAAAAAATCAAACCTGAGCGTTTATCATTCTAAACCAGTAATTATTACAGGACCAGGAGTTCTAAATTTAAATCAATTATATTTCGAAAATACATTGACGGTGTCGGACAACGCCATAATATATGTAAATGAAATAAATTGCACAGGCAATCTAATTGTAAACCATGCCATCATATACACAACAGGAAGCATTCGTGTAGATTCTTTCACAGCACAAAACTGTTACGTTAACTGGCCCAGAGGCGTTGAATTCGATAATTCGAAGAAAACTTTTGTGATAAACGGAACACAGGCAACTGGCATTACGATAGAATGGCTGCGCGACTACCGCTTTAAGATTAACGGCGTGGACATTACGAGTGAAAACAGCAACTACCTAAACGAAATCGAAGGCATGAGCGGAAAAATAGAATACGACTACGGGAAAAATATCCTCACTCTCGACAACGTAACAATAGACAACTCCGACATTTTCATTGAAAACAACAGCAACGAGGGCCTTATAATCAATCTGAAAGGGGAGAACACCATTACCGCAGCCCGGCGAGTTTTGAGCATAGACAAGTCTACAACAATTCGGGGCGACGGAACGCTCAACGCAACGACCAACGAATTTAGCTGTATCTCTTCCGATATAAAAGATGCCGCTCTTGTTATCGACAGTTGCACTATAAATGTAAAAGGCGCGCGCGTGGGTATTGATGTAGTGGGAAATGTAACTATACGCAACGCAAATGTAACAATCGAGGGGCAGAGTCGGCCATTGGTTGCCGCATCTCTCACCCTCGTTGGCTGCAAAATTGAAGAGCCCAGCGGAGCTGCTTTTGACGAAGACTTAAAATC
>CAVFYC010000104.1:0-6809 GCA_963626585.1 Christensenellaceae bacterium Phil1
GTGGGCGTTGACGGATTCGAACCGCCGACCCTCTGCTTGTAAGGCAGATGCTCTGAACCAGCTGAGCTAAACGCCCGTTTCCTGCTGCAAAAGCGGTGCAAAGATAGGCATTTTTTTTTATCCGCCAAGATTTTTGCCTTAAAAATGCGAGAAAAAGGTGATTGTTTTCCCTTAAATGGCTTGCCGGGACAAATGAAACGGTGCTGATATGCCTTATTAGCATGAATTTCCGTAATTTTGCAGTATATAATTTTTATATGATGAACAACGAAAAGATAATACTTACCGGCGACCGTCCTACGGGCCGTCTTCATATAGGTCATTACGTGGGTTCGCTCCGACGTCGTGTAGAATTGCAAAATTCGGGCGAGTTCCGCAAAATTTTCATCTTCATGGCAGACGCGCAGGCTCTGACCGACAACATGGAAAACCCCGAGAAGATTCGCCAAAGCATGATAGAGGTTGCCCTCGACTGGCTCGCAGCGGGAATCGACCCAACGAAATCCACACTATTTATACAGTCGCAAATTCCAGAACTGTACGAACTCACAGAATACTACATGAATCTTGTGAGCGTGTCGCGTTTGCAGCGCAACCCGACGGTGAAGACCGAAATCAAGATGCGCAATTTTGAAAACACGATACCTGTAGGCTTTTTCTGCTACCCTATAAGCCAAGCTGCCGACATCACCGCGTTCAAGGCAACCACTGTGCCAGCCGGTGAAGACCAGAAGCCGATGATTGAGCAGGCTGTAGAAATTGTGAGAAGGTTCAATAATGTTTATGGCGAGACTCTTGTGGAGCCGCATATCCTTCTGCCCGAAAACGAGGCGAGCATGCGTTTGCCGGGAACCGACGGCAAGGCAAAGATGAGCAAATCGCTTGGAAACTGCATCTATCTTTCGGATACTGCCGACGAAGTGAACAAAAAGATTCGCTCAATGTATACCGACCCCGACCATCTTAAAGTTTCCGATCCGGGCAAGGTGGAGGGCAACACGGTATTTACTTATCTCGATGCCTTTTGCAAGGACGAACATTTCGAGCGCTATTTGCCCGAATATGCCAACCTTGACGAATTGAAAGCGCATTACCGCCGCGGCGGATTGGGCGACGTGAAGGTGAAGAAGCTTTTGCAGGCTGTGATGCAGGAGACGCTCGAACCGATGCGCATACGCCGCAAGGAATTCGAGAAAGATATTCCTGCCGTTTACGAGATTCTGAAAAAAGGCAGCGAAGAAGCGCGCGCCGCTGCCGCACAGACGCTCTCCGAGGTGCGTCATGCTATGCAGATTGACTATTTCGACGACAAAAAGCTCATAGAGGAGCAGGCAAAATATTTCGCTTCAAAACAATAAGGTCTCTTTGAGGAAAAACTTAATGCGGTTGCCCATACAGGCAACCGCATTTGTTTTTGCAGGGATTTCTTGTATTTTGGGGCAGATGAAATGCCGTTTTTCTGATGTCTGACATTATTCAAACGATGTCAGACATTGTTTAAATAATATCAGACATTGTTTTTGCGATATTTGATATTGTTTTTTCGGGGGGCGGAATAGGTTCTTCGAGCCTTGGTATTATTGCGGGCGAATGCGGAAATAGCCCAAAAGATGTGGCTTGCCCCTGCGCCCTTGTGTATATATCTTGTAGAATCCGGCAGGGTATTTCGAAACGTCAACCACGCTGTCGTATTTCATCACGCTCAGCTCGCGTCCCAAATCGTCGTAAAGCATAACGAACTCGGTTTCCAGACCGGCAATATTGATTTTCCCGTTTTTCACCTCTATCTTGTCGGCGGGCAGTTCGGCTTTTGGCTGCGGCTTGTTTATTTCCGCAAGTCCGCTCTCGTTTCCAAACCGGTCGATAGCCGCCACGGCGTAGAACAGGTCGCGGCTTGCGCTGCATGCAACGTCTATCGTGTAGCGCGTATCGGCAATGTACGATGCCACGAGGCTCGCGCTTTCCAAGTCTACGGGATATCGGGGAGACGCATATATATTATAGCGTAATTTGTCGCCGGGAGTCGGGTCGGTCGATGCGTTCCATTCCACGTTCCATGCGTATTTGCTTTTCGTTGTGCGCACATTGCCCGGCACAGAAGGCGCGATGCTGTCTTCCCAAACCATGGCGGGCTGAAGGGCGGGCTTGGTGTAGAAAGAATGTTGCAGATAGTCGGCAATGCCTTTGACATTGTCTTCCAGAAAACGGCTGCGGAAATACGCTTGACCGCTTGCGCCGTGAAGGCGAAGGAAATTCATTTCGCGCGTAATGGTCTCCAAATCCCAGTTCTTCTGTCCCGCGTCGAGGAAATACACACCTAATCCGGGCACCACCGCACGCCCGTAGGAACTTTCTGCCCAGTCGAGCGCAAAAGGATAGAAATGCTGCCCCCTGAAGTACATCATCGGAAAAATTTCGTCCATTATCCCGTCTTTCAACCACTGCTGCACGTCTTGCGAAACGGTAGTTCGTGCGTTCCATCCGTAGGAGAATTGGCGCGGCAAGTCATCGTGTTTTCCCACCGGCGAACAACTGAGCATCACCCACGGCTTCACCGCCTTTATTGCCGCATGTATTTTCCTCACGCAGCGCGTAACGTTTTCCCGTCTCCATTCGGCGCGGCTCTTGTTGCCCCCGTAGCGGCGATAAGTATGGTTGTCGTTGAAAGGAATCTCCTTTTCGGGATAACGTATATAGTCGAGGTGAATTCCGTCAACGTCGTAGTTTTCCACAATCTCCCGGCAAATTCCGGCTATATAGTCTGCCGTTTCGGGAACACCGGGATTCATCATCCATTGGTCGCCGGCTTTTACGCACAGTTTCGGATTTCGGCTCACCGTGGAGCGCTTCCCGAGCTGACGTGTTACGCTCAGGTTGGTAAGCGGAAAGGCTACAATCCACGCCTGAATGCTCATTCCGCGTTTGTGGCACTCTTCTGTGGCGAATTGCAGCGCATCATATCCCGGCGACATGCCCGGAGTTCCCGACAGGCAGCCGTCCCATGGCTCTATTGCCGAGGGATAAATCACAGTGCCGCGTATGCGGGTTTGCAGAAGCAGGGTATTGATGCCCATGGCTTGCAGACGGTCGAGATGTTCGCAGAGCTGCTTTTTCTGACGTTCCACTCCAGCCGCATTGCGTGCGTAGCCTTTTGGCCAGTCAAGCCCGCCGATTGTAGTAAACCAGACGGCTCTCACCTCGCGGTTGCTGCATTGCGGAATCTGGGCGTTTGTGCCCACGGCAAATGCCGACAGCAACGCAAACAGTGCCTTTATCGTTCTCAATTTCATATATACCGGATTAACAAAGCACAAAGTTACGGGTTTTTGCGGGCGCGGTGAAAAGTTTTTCTTAAATTTGCTCCAAACAAAACGTTGCGACAGAGATGAAAAGACCCCCGAAAAGTGTTTGGATAACCGCCGTGATGGCAATATATGCCGTTGTGTTTTTTGTATATCAGTTTGCGGTGAGACACGTGGGCTTTTCAACGCGCAATGTAGCCGTGCTCGTTGGGGCGATAGTGCTTATCGTAGCTGTGTGGTGCGTGAACCGCAGCATTGAGAAGCGCGAACGCATTGCCGCAAAGCGCGAAACGGAGAATTCGAAAACCATAAACAATAAGACAGAATGAAAAAGTTTATCGCCATTGCGGCTCTGTTCGCAATGATCTGCACCGGGGCGCACGCCCAATTCGAGGCCGGCACAAAATATATAGGTGCCTCGCTCTCGGGACTCAGTTTGCAATATAGCTCAAACGAGCGTTTGCGTTTCAATCTCGATGGTGCTGCCGGCTTGTTTGTTGCCGACGGATTTCTGGTGTATGCAAATTTCGGCTACGGCCATACGCGCTATACCGATGACCTCAGCGCAGGGCTCAACGGGCGTTATTATTTCACCCAAAACGGTATATTCATGGGCGCGGGCGCACAGTTTGTACACTACACCAAGAGCAGCAACGACTTGATGGTGCCTGTGGAAATTGGCTATGCTTTTTATCTGAACCACTACCTCACTGTGGAGCCGTCGGTGTATTACAAGATGAGCATGCACGATTTCAGCGACAACTCTTCGGTAGGTCTGCGCATAGGTTTGGGATATTATTTTTAAGCCCTGAACCAACAAAAAAACTGCAAGCCACCTCGTGTTTTACGAGGTGGCTTGTAATTTAAATTCCGCCGCATCTAATTTAAATTTCATGGCCCGGAGTTTTTACGAGATGCCGTGTGGTTTTTCCGCCCTGCGCAATAGGATATTTCGGCGGCGCATGCAGTTTTTTCGTTTTTTATTGCTATTTTAGCAATCGCGTTCGGCAACAACTGCGTTGCCGGTGAAGTTTTTTTGAAATCAACAACAATAAAGTTTTTCAAGTTTTAATATTATATGGAAATAAAGGAGAGGCTCGTGTTCATTGACTATTTGCGCGTTGCAGCCTGTTTTATGGTGATGCTCGTACATTCGAGCGAAAATTTCTACGCAGCCGATTCGTCGGGTTTGGCCGGCAATGTGTCGAAACTCGCAAACGAGGCCAACCGCTTCTGGGTGGCGTTTTACGACGGGGGCGTGGCGCGCACGTGTGTGCCGCTCTTTATGGTGGTTTCGGCATTCCTTCTCGTTCCCATGAAGAAAGGTGTGGGCATGATGCAGTTTTATAAGCACCGCGCGCTTCGCATTCTTCCGCCTTTCCTGTTTTTTTTGCTGCTATATTGCTTCTTGCCTCTGGCTTGGGGTGGAATGTCGTGGGAACAAAGCCTTGCCGACCTCCGAAACCTGCCGCTGAATTTCCCATCTATGGCGGGGCATTTATGGTTTATGTATCCGCTCATAAGTCTCTACCTCATAATGCCCGTGGTGTCGCCTTGGCTCGAGAGGGCAACGGCGCGCGAAGAGCTGGCGTTTGTTGCCGTTTTCGCCTTGTCCACATTCATGCCGTGGATTCACCTGTATGTTTCGCCCGAGATATGGGGCGAGTGTTTCTGGAACCAATACCATATGCTTTGGTACTGCTCCGGTTATCTCGGCTACCTTGTGCTGGCGCATTACATACACTACCATATTAAATGGAGCCGACGCAAGCGCCTCACCGTGGGCTCGGTTTGCTTCGTTGTGGGAGCTGCGTTCACCGCTTGGTCGTATTGGTGGAAAGGCGTGCCGGGAAATTTGATCGAGACGCCGCAACTTGAGTGGGCGTGGGAGTTTTGTACGCCCAATGTGCTTTGCGCTACGTTCGGTGCCTTTATGCTTTTCACTTGCATTGGGCAAAACAAGGAATGCAAGCTCATTACGAAAATCTCAAAACTCACGTTCGGAATGTATCTCATGCATCTGTTTTTTCTTGCGCCCATTGCCGCCGTGTTTGTAAACGGCAACCAGGCAAATCCGCTCGTTCCCGTTTGGCTGGCAATCCCCTGCATTGCGCTGCTGACGTTTGTGTGCTGCGCCATAACTGCCAAAATCGTCTCGCTTGTCCCCGGGAGCAAATGGATTATAGGCTGAAACAAAAACGAGAAGAGGAACTGTTGATATTAAAAGCAATATAGTTATGTTTACCCGTAAGAATTTTATAATTGCCGTGCTTGCCGTTTTTGCGGCAACCGCTCTAAGCGCCCAGACGTCCTGGTATTCGCCGTTTGACAACTGCGGCGATGAACCCTTTGTCTGTGGCCGTGCGTGGAACAAGGAACTTGGTAAAAACTTCGTGCGCCTTCCCGACCGCTACAAGGGAAAGGTTACGCCCGCCGTGTGGAGTCTTTCGAGGCTCAGCGCAGGAATTTCGCTGCGTTTCTTTACAAATTCAAAAAACATCAGAATACGCTACGTTCTTGCCCATCGCCCGGGATATTTGAACATGGCTTGGCTAAACCATTCGGGAGTTGATTTGTATGGCGCCGATGCAAAGGGGAAACTCCATTGGATTGGAAACCACATGAACTGGAAAATCAGCGGCGACACGGCCACAATTGCCTACGTCAACCTTAGCTATCCCGCCGGAATGGCCGACGGCACGGAATTCCGCGCATATCTTCCGCCCTACAACGAGGTGAGTTATGCCGAGGTGGGCGTGGACGAAGGCGCAAAGCTGGAATTCAAGCGCGAAAAGCGCGGGAAACCAATCGTGGTCTACGGCTCGTCGATAGTCAACGGCGCTTCGCCCTCACGCCCTGGCTTGATGTTTACAAACATTGTGGCGCGCGAGAGCGGCTGGCCCGTTATAAATTTCGGTTTCTCGGGCTCGGCGTTTATGGAGCCCGCCGTGTTTGATTTTCTGTCGGAGATCGACGCGCGCGCATTCATTCTCGACCCAATGCCAAACAGTTACAACATGAGCGAAGACGAGATTGTGAAACGTGCATGCGACGGCGTGCGCAAGATACGCCAGGCAAGCGATGCGCCGATACTCATGGTGGAATCATGCGTGGCTATGGACACGCTGTTTTGCCACGACCGCGAGCAGGAATACTTTGTGGGAAACAGGAAATACCGCGCCGCGTATGATAAACTGCGCAAAGAAGGGGTGGCAGGGCTTTATTATCTGCCGGCAAAGGACCTGAAATTCACAGAAGAGTCGATGATTGAGGGCGCACACCCAAATGATTTCGGCAACAGGGAATATGCCGACGCCTATCTCAAGGCTATTAAGAAAATGCTCGGCGGCAAACAGGCCAAGGGCGGCAAATAGTGCGACGTAAACGGCAAACGGCATGGCGCCTCCCCGAGGGCGGACGCTTTGCACGGGACGCGAAAAAACGCTCGCGAGACATGCAAAAAACTGCAACGCATCTCGTGAAAAACTCCGGGCCATGAAATTTAAA
>CAVFYC010000105.1:0-6774 GCA_963626585.1 Christensenellaceae bacterium Phil1
TGTAATTTAAATTAGATGCGTCGGAATTTAAATTATGTCTGACCTCGTAAAAACGCTATTTTACCCTCCTTTTTTCACAACATTTCGGGGCACTCATATATATATTGTAGTAAGGAATAAAAGGCGGTTTGCTAATCAAACGTTGCAAAGGTTAAGACTATGATACTGTAGAAGTAAAGCGCAGGACAGATTTTGGGTTCTTTGGCTCAAGTTTTTTGTAGCCTTCAAAAATAATCGTTAATTTTGCCATCTCTAAGAAGATGTTTTACACGGCAAAAAGTATGATAAAAGTTGATTATGTGTTTGAGATAAGTTGGGAGGTTTGCAACAAGGTAGGAGGCATTCACACCGTTCTCGAATCACTTGCCCCAACGCTCCATTCTTGTTTTGACGACAATTTGGCTTTTATCGGCCCCGACCTATGTACATCTGAATTCATCGAAGACAATTCCGTAAAAACCGATTGGCAGGAAGCCCTCAATGCAGCCGGATTGAAATTTCGCATAGGTCGTTGGGACATTCCCTCAAAGCCTATTGCCATAATGGTAGACATCCATCAGTTCTACGGCAAGAAAAACGAAATCTACGGCATGATGTGGAACGAATTTCAGGTGGATTCCTTGAATTCTTACGGAGATTACGACGATTCTTCCATGTGGGCTTATGCGTGTGGCAAGGTGGTGGAAACAATAACGGCCAATTGTTTTTCCGCAGAGCAGAACGTAGTGTTGCAGGCTCACGAATGGCAATCGGCAATGGCACTTCTTTGCACGAAAAAGCACATGCCCCACATTGCAACCGTTTTCACCACACATGCAACAACCGTGGGTCGCTCAATTTGCGACAACGGAAAATGTTTGTACAAATATTTTGACCAATACAACGGAGATGTAATGGCGCGCGAGCTGAATGTAGCCGCCAAACACACTTCGGAAAAAGCCGCCGCCCTATATGCCGACTGTTTTACCACTGTGAGCGAAACCACAAACGCAGAATGCCGTTTGCTGCTGGGAAAAGCAGCCGACGTAATCCTGCCCAACGGCTTTATCACCTCGGAAATTCCGTCGCCCAAGCATCTTGCTGTAAAACGAAGCGTGATGCGGGCAAAAATACTTGCGGTGGCAGGAGCACTGTGCGGCAGAAGATTCGAAGAGGCAAGCACACTGATTGTTTCGACAAGCGGCAGAAACGACTACAAACCCAAAGGATATGACGTATATCTGGAGGCATTGAAACGGTTGCAGAACGACGAAAATCTGAAAAGCGAAATAATTGCGCTAATCGAAGTCCCATGCTGGGTGAAAGCCCCGCGCAAAGATTTGCTGGAGCGTCTGCAATTCAAGAACCGCCCCGCCGAAGCATTGGAAAAGCCTTTCATCACCCACGAACTCCACAACTTTGACTACGATCGCATTGTAAACACGATAAGAAGCCTTGAACTCGACAAAACAACGCTTTCGGGCAACGTGCACGTGGTGCTAGTGCCGTCGTATCTTGATGGAAAAGACGGAATATTCAACGAGCATTATTACGACATGCTTGCAGCGTGTGATCTTACGGCATATCCTTCGTATTATGAGCCTTGGGGATACACCCCCATGGAGAGCGCTTCGTACAGGATACCTACGGTTACAACCAATCTCGCCGGCTTTGGCTGCTGGGTGGAAGAACTGCTCGGCAAAAAGACACGGATTGAAGACGGCGTGGCCATAATAGAGAGAAACGACGACAATTATTTCGATTCCGCCGAAGAACTGAAAAATATCATCTTGAAATTTTCGGAAAAAGCCAAGACCACACGCAATAAAATAGGTAACAACGCGTACAAGATAGCATGTAATGCCGACTGGAAACTGTTTGCGGCAAACTATAAGAAAGCATTTCTTTACGCAATCAACAAAATAAGCTAATCATCCAACAAAACAAATAAAAAGATGAAACTGAAATCTTACAATTCGAACGATCCGGTATGGAAGTCTCTAACTGTAAAATCACACATCCCCAATGCTCTCAAAAAAGTTGAGACTCTTGCCCACAATCTATGGTGGACATGGAACAACGAAGCATTGGAATTGTTTTCTTCCATGAATCCGGACTTGTTCAAAAGTTGCAGACAAAACCCCGTCAAGATGCTTAGCCTCATGAGCTACGACTCGCTGAACGCATTGGCAAGCGACGAAGATTTTCTTGGACGAATGAACAACGTTTACAAAAAGTTCGAAACCTACAAGAATATCAGTCCCGACAAAAACCGTCCTTCGGTTGCCTATTTCTGCATGGAGTACGGCATCAACCACGTTCTGCAAATATATTCGGGCGGTCTCGGAATTCTTGCAGGGGATTACCTCAAACAAGCATCAGACTCCAACGTGGATATGTGCGGCGTAGGTTTTCTTTATCGCTATGGATATTTCAGCCAAACGCTCGCAATGGACGGACAACAGGTAGCAAACTACGAAGCACAGGACTTCGATACACTGCCAATTGACAAGGTGATTGATCCTTCAACTGGCAAACAGATGATAGTTGAAGTACCATTCCCAAACTACACTGTCTATGCCTACATTTGGCGAGCAAACGTTGGTCGCATCAGTCTTTATTTGATGGATACCGACAACGATATGAATTCCGAATACGACCGTAACATCACCAAGACACTCTACGGCGGCGATTGGGAGAACCGTTTGAAACAAGAATACCTCTTGGGCATCGGTGGCGTGATTATGCTCAAAAAACTCGGCGTTAAAAAAGACGTATACCATTGCAACGAAGGACACGCCGCACTCTGCAACGTAGAACGTCTCGTAGACTACGTATCCGAAGGCTTGTCATTCAACGAAGCTCTCGAATTGGTGCGTGCATCTTCGTTATACACGGTTCACACTCCCGTACCGGCCGGACATGATTACTTCGACGAAGGACTGTTCGGCAAATACCTCGGTTCATATCCGGCCAAACTCGGAATATCTTGGGACGAATTTATAGGAATGGGCCGTACAAATCCCGACAATCACAGCGAGAAATTCTGTATGTCCACTTTCCTTTGCAACACCTGCCAGGAAGTAAACGGCGTAAGCAAACTCCACGGAATTGTAAGCCAGGAAATGTTCAACGGAATCTGGAAAGGATACTTCTCCGAAGAAAGCCATGTGGGATATGTTACTAATGGTGTGCATTTCCCCACGTGGACAGCCAACGAATGGAAGGCTCTTTACGAAAAATACTTTGACAAAGATTTCATCAACGACCAAAGTAATGAGCACATTTGGGAGGCTATATACAATGTGCCCGATGATGAAATTTGGAACCTGCGCGTAAGATTGAAGACAAAACTTATAGAATACATGCGCGCGCGTTTTCGCAGCAGTTGGCTAAAAAATCAAGGCGACCCCACGCGAATAATTTCCCTGCTCGAGAAAATTAATCCCAATGCCTTGCTAATAGGATTTGGCCGCCGCTTTGCGACATACAAGCGCGCACATCTGTTGTTCTCTGATTTGGACCGTCTCGCAAAGATCGTGAACAATCCGTCTGCTCCCGTGCAGTTTATATTCACCGGAAAAGCTCACCCGGCCGATGGAGCAGGCCAGGGGCTCATTAAACAGATTTACGAGATTTCGCAACGCCCGGAATTCCTCGGCAAGATTCTTTTTGTTGAGAATTATGACATGCAACTTGCGCGTCGTCTTGTTTCGGGTGTGGACATTTGGCTGAATACTCCCACACGTAAAATGGAAGCTTCCGGAACTTCCGGCGAAAAGGCCTTGATGAATGGCGTTATAAACTTTTCTATTCTCGACGGCTGGTGGCTGGAGGGATACCGCGACGGTGCTGGTTGGGCTATTACAGAAAAAAGAACGTACAAAGACCAAGGCCAGCAGGATCATCTCGATGCTTCTACGATTTACAGTATGCTTGAGCACGAAATTATCCCGCTTTACTATTCCGTATCTTCGGAGGGATATTCCAAGGATTGGGTGCGCGTAATCAAGAACTCGATTGCAAAGATTGCGCCTCACTATACGATGAAACGCCAACTCGACGATTACTACAGCAAGTTCTACAACAAGGAAAGCGAACGCTTCAAGGCTTTGTCGGCATCGGACAACCGCAAAGCCAAAGACATTGCTGCGTGGAAAGAAGCCGTGGCACAACGTTGGGACTCCGTGAAAATCGTAAGCGAAGAGCTTAGCGACAATATGAGAACCGGCCAATTGGAAAGCGGAAGCGAGATTGACGTAAACATCGTGGTTGACGAGCAAGGACTCGACAATGCTATCGGAATTGATCTTGTTGTTGTAAATGTGGAAGAGAACGGCGAAGAGAAGTTCCTCAAGGCCATTCCATTGAAACTGGTAAAGAGAGACAACAATCTCTATACATTCAATTTGAAATACACTATAAGCTTCATTGGACGCATCAAGACTTCGTTCCGCATGTATCCGAGCAATCCGTTGTTGCCTCACCGCCAGGATTTCTGCTACGTGCGCTGGTTTTGATACGCCGGATTCTCGTTAGAATAGTATATTCGCGAAAAACAAAAGACTCTTGCTTAATGAAAAGCAAGAGTCTTTTATTGTATTACAGAAATAATTGTTTTTATGGGTATTGGGGGAATTTGCGAAGCAGTTGTTTTCTTAAAGATTCGCTTCTATGTTTTCCAAATCTTTTCTGAAAAGCTTATCGGTGTCTATCTTGTGCTCCACCACCGAGCATGAATGCAAAACAGTGGAGTGGTCGCGTTTTCCTATCACGTTTCCGATTCGCGAATACGACATTCCGGTGTGTTTCTGCACGAGATACATACATACCTGGCGCGCTTGGGCGATACGTTGTTTGCGCGAGACGGAACATATTTCCTTGGTAGAAACATCATAGAACTTTGCCACTTTTTCCAATATCCTGTCAACGGTTATTGTCTTGTCTTTCTGTTTCACCGAACGGGCAACAACGCGTTTGGTAAGTTCCATGTCAACATCAGAATTGTAAACAACAGAATAGGCTAGTATTGCGTTGAGCACACCTTCAAGGTCGCGAATATTTTCTGAGGCATTTTCTGCGATATAATCCACCACTTCTTTCGGGAAACTCAATCCGTTGCGTTTTATCTTGCTCTGAAGTATTTTCTTTGCCAGTTTTACGTCCGGCTTTTGAAGTTCGGCGACAAGTCCCCACTTGAAGCGCGTAAGCAAACGGTCTTCTATATCTTCGAGTTCCACTGCCGGACGATCGCTTGTCATAATAAGTTGATGCTGCGTCTGCTGCAAATGGTTGAATATATGGAAAAATGCGTCTTGCGTGCCTTTTCGTGATGCGCCCGACAGTTCCTGAATGTCATCGATTATGAGAACGTCGATGCTTTGATAGAAATGAATGAAATCGTTGCGCAGATTGCGGCGCGAAGCATCGCCATATTGCACAAGAAACAGGTGGGCGGAGATATAAAGTACGCGTTTCGTTGGGTCGGCTTCCTTTATTCTGTTGCCAATGGCGTTCACGAGGTGGGTTTTTCCCACTCCCGACTGTCCGTATATAAACAACGGGTTGAAAGGGTTCTGTCCCGGTTTGTCGGCAATCGACATTCCTATGCTGCGTGGCAGTTTGTTTGCATCGCCTTCAATGAATGTCTCAAATGTATACTCCGGATTCAGGCGCGATTCGAGTTCTTGCGGGGCATTTCCTTTGAGGGCGTTGATCGAATCGGGCGTTTGGTTTCCACCTATTTCTTTCTTGGGGGATTTTATACCGCCTTCTTCGTTCCCGCATATATTGTTTTCTGAATCTACTTGTATTTGGTAGCCTATTTTCAAGTCTTTGCCAAATTCGCGCCGTATTGCAGCCTTGAGTATACCTATATAATGTTCCTCTATATATTCGCAAACGAAACGCGAAGGCACACGCAGCGTAATTTGGTCGTCCTTCACTCCTTCAAATATAATGGTAGTGAAGAAAGTGCCGAAAGTACTCTCTTCTATATTGTGTCCTATAAATTCAAGACACTTGCTCCATTTTTCTTTGAAGTTTCCTGTCATGTTGATTTTTCAATTTAATCACGATGTTGTGGGCAGTAAATCGGTCTATCACTATCCTTGTGTGTTTTAGAACGATAGTGATTTCCCTTTATATTTTACAGGGGAGTATTAAGAATACCGGAAGCCTGTTTTTACCACCGAACAACCTATGCAAAGTTGGGAAAAAATATTCTTATGAGCAAAACAAACGCGCAATCCCGAACTTCTGACATAGGTAATACTCTAATAGCTTTGCCTTTATCCAAACAAGAGAAAACTGGCTCGTTGGTTTTTCAAAACCGCTGATATTAAGGATTAAAGTCTTTCCCGGTTCTGCAAACGGGTTGTGAGGAAAAACTGTATGATATCCATAATGCGGTAAAAAACAAATGTTTAATATTTGTCAAAATAGATTTCAAAAAGTCTACTGCGAGAAAATTGATTTTTATAATCATTACAAATTTCGTTGCGTAGGGTTGTTTTTCTTTCGCGAGCCATTGCCGGTAGTTTTATATGCCGTTTGCGAAGAGCCATACCGCTTAGTTGAAGAAGTCCGTTTGGGGTGGGAAAAAACAACAAGGCATCTCGTAAAAACTCCGGGCCACCAAATTTAAATTAGATGCGTCGGAATTTAAATTATGTCTGACATCGTGAAAGCCATATCTGACATCTTGTTAAAACTTTCTGTACCAATATATTATATTTCCCGACACAAAGTCCCTAAAAACTGCAGTAATTTTCATCACATCGCGTATCTTTACTA
>CAVFYC010000106.1:0-6751 GCA_963626585.1 Christensenellaceae bacterium Phil1
TAAACAGGTCTTATTTTCTTTCCCTAATCTGTAACACATCATTGACAAACCTACAGCAAAATTCAACATTTTGTTGAATTTATATTGAATATTCATACCGATTAAAGTATAATATTGTCGAAACATTTGTGAGAGGAACGGTTATATGAGTGAAGAGTTTAGAAACACATATATTACCAAGATGTCTGAAAATTTGGCATTATTGAGAACTTCCATAAATCTTACCCAAGAACGTCTTGCAGAATTGATAGGATTAAGTAGATTTACGCTCATTGCTATTGAAAAGAAACAACGAACAATGACGTGGAATACATTCCTATCATTGATTTTGGTTTTTAGAGCTAATGAAAAAAGTCGGATACGTATGGAAACCTTGGGGATTTATACCGCTGAATTCCGAGAACTTCTTATCGTTGAAGACCAACCCAAAAAAACATATTGAAAGTCGAGGAGATATAATGTTTAAACCTTCAAAATTTAATTTTTTCTATAATCGTTCGGATAATGAAAATATAGTTTACAACACCTTTTCGAAAGCGTTGATATCTTTAGATGATGAACATGCAACTGCCTTAAAAAACAACTTATACAGTATGGCATTTGCTGATGAAGAAATAGAGTTTCTTGTTGACAATGGTTTTTTGGTTGAAGAATCATTTGATGAAAATGAGTTTTTGAAATATTACAACAACAAGGTGAGATTTACCGCTGATTATTTTTGTTTAACCATTGCGCCAACATTGGGTTGCAATTTTGATTGTCCTTATTGTTTTGAAAACAAGCGTAATGGTATTATGTCTGAGGAGGTTCAATATGAAGTAATACGTTTTGTCGAGAGTAAAATTCAAAAGGGTGTTAAAACATTAGAAATCACTTGGTATGGTGGGGAACCTTTAATGTGCTTTGACATTATAAAGGATCTTGCTACTCAGATAACTGAAATAGCCAATTCCTATAACGTCAAATGCAAAATGGGTATGATTTCAAATGGTTATTTGCTTAACGAAGACGTAGTGGACTTCCTTGAAAAATATAATGTATCCTTCCAAATTACCATAGATGGCATGGAAGAAAACCACAACAAACGCAGATACCTAAAAAATGGTGACGGAACATACTCAAGGATCATAGATAATCTTAAGTTGTTTACTAATAGACAGATTGATGTGTATGTGCGAATGAATGTAGACAATTATAATCGTGGTGATTATAGCGCATTAAGCCAATTGATTGATAGTTTTGGTAATCCAAGAATGATATTATATCCTGCCGTAACCGAGAAAATTAACGAACGAAAAGAAGAACGCCAAAATCATTATATGAATGATTCGGGATACGATGATTTTATCTCTATAACAAGAAGAAACGGGTTGTTTAAATTCAAATCTACCGAACTGCCTATAAGTAACGATGTTAGCTCAGTGCCGGATAACAGGTGTTATTTCTGCGCTGCTGAATTGGATAACTCGTGCGTAATTGATGAAAAAGGCAATGTTTATAAATGTTGGGATGAAGTCGGACACGAAGATTTTTGTTTCAATATATTAATCCCGGAAAAGATAAATTATGATAGCTTGTTAAGATATATGGGGGATCATACTTTTAACGACGAAAAGTGTGGAAACTGTGTATTTCTCCCATTGTGTTTCGGCGGATGTAAATTTCATCGCTACCATCTTAATCGCTATGCCTGTGCCTTTAACGAGGCATCATTAATATCTTATTTGGAAGACACATTGCTTAATTAAGCGGTGTTTTCATATTCTAAAAGGAGGGTTTGAATATGCAGGTAATTGCTAAGGCTAAAACCACTAAGGAAAGCTTTGCTAAAGAACATGCACAAGCCGCCGGCGGTTGTGACCACATCAAGTGCAAACTTTGTGAGTACTAATCGCAAAGTGCATAGGCAACCTTGTGTTGCCTATGCACACCACTTTTTAAAGAGATGAATATATGGAATTAATTAGAGAACCAACATATGTTAAGAAATTCAAATGCTCAAATCGATGGTGCACAGATACGTGTTGCTGCGGTTTCGAGATAGAATTAGATAACACAAGTATTGATATATATAACAGTTTTACCGGCGAATTAAAAGAACTTGTACACGAAGGTGTCTTTCGTAAAGATGGAAAAGTATATATTCGAAACGAAGAAGGCAGATGTGTGTTTCTAAATGATAATAACTTGTGTAAGTTGCAAATCATCGGTGGTGAAAGCGCGCTTTGTTATACATGTCGTATTTATCCGAGATTTATGTCGGAGTATGACAACATACTTTACATAGGATTATCCTTATCTTGTCCTACTGCTTTTTCGCTCATTATGGATGGAGATGAATTCACTTATCCTTTTTATTCGCCTGAGGATAATATGAAAATTTCCACTCATGCAGCATTAGTTGAAAAGGAATATTTTCTATTAACAGAAGTAATTGAGCTTTTTCTAAAACTCAACAAGAGAGAGTTTGACCTTGATGACTATCTTCATATCGACTCAAACAAAAGTAAAACATTCAAAAACGTGCTCTCATCAAAAGATGTATTGAATCTCTGTCGATATTTGTACTTCAGATATCAAAGTGAAGATAATAATTGGAAGAATATTTCCTATTGGTTTATTGGACTTGCTTCGATGTTGATAAATAACAATATTATCACCCGCTATGAAATATACAAATTGGCCAAGGAAATTGAACATAGCGATACAAATACTAGTTTTCTAAATGGAAGTTTCAATTATTATGAAACCAGAATAGAAAGCATGAAAAAACTTTTGCAGAAGGAAGATTGACTATATGGAATTTTTACTTATCATACCAATTGGCTTATATATGTTAGTTTTTATTCCCGCCTTTATGTTTACATGGGAAGGATCCGTGTTTGAAGGTATTGGGTGTTACGGATGGTTCTGTATGCTTGTGGGTTTTCCTGGCGCATTATTGGCGTTGCTAATTAAAGGAATCGTTAAACTGTTCAAACTTCCAGGTGAAATAAAAGCCGAAGAAGAACGTCAAAGGCGTGCGCAACAACAAGCTTTTGAACAACGCAAACGCGAGGAGCAAGAGGCTAAAAACAAACGGATATATCAAGACTCTCTCATCGAAAAAAGGGACAAGATATATCCAAATAGCCCGGTAACAAGAGAGATCGTAGAGATAATCACCCAAGGTAAAGAACTGCCGCATTCTATCGAATTAAACAACACAGGACTGACTTTTTATTTTGAAAATTCTACAAAATCATATGTGTATAGAACACATGGACTGCCAGATATGGATCAAAACGAAGAAAGGATATTTGCAGACGTGTTAAATCAAAAACTCAGCAATAGGTACTCTATTACAGAGATGACCAAATATCATTCGTTTAAGCATAGTGATGGTACGCTCGATGGATATACAATGCATATAGGTACAAAAATGTTGCTAAAAACAACAAGAACATTTTAGTTGGTCAGGAGTAATATAAATGTCACTATTCAATTTTCTTAAAAGGAATCGAAAAGAAAAAAGTGTTCCAGTAACTTCAATGGAGTGTGAGCAAACTAACATTGTATTTTCTACCATTAATTCTACTCATTCAAAAGCACGTTTTACGGACGGGAAAGTTTATTGGATTGCTAATAGCGGGGAGATGTTAATTGGATACTATGAGAATTGGAAAATATACAGTGCCACTCACAACGAAATAGGAAGTATGTCTGTAAATGGTAATGACATCTTTGTTCGATTATACGCACCAAATACCGTTGATTGTTTATATGTTAATGCTAATGCTTCTGGGTACATTGAAGAAGTGCGTGGTGAATATCGAAATGTTGCATATCTGCAAAATCGTTCAGATCGCAACACAGAAGATGAAATTGTTGGTATGGCAGCAGCTTTTGTTTGTTTACAAGCAGATGCTTGCGATGAACAAAACGAGTACTCTCTTCTTTATGCAAATAAATAGCATTTATACCTATACCATCGACATTTGCGCTAAGGAAAGTAGGAAAAATTATGTATAACTTTTTATTGTCAATTAAGGAACTCAGTGTAGTAGTCAAGATCGTTATTTCTGTTGCTTTATTTTTGTTTGGAGGTCCTCTTTTAACTATAGTGTTTTTGATTTTTATTGTAAAATCTAGCGATACGAAACCAGATAAATTTTATAGAGAGATAGATTCGTTTAAAAGCAATTACGATAGACTCAGAACATATGTTGAGGGTTCTGAGGAAAATATGATTTATTTTGGCAGTTATGTTTGTGAACTTGAGGGAAGGATATGCTTTCTGTCTAAATTTATTTCAATATACGCAAAAAACATTTCGGGTTCTATTACAAGTGTGTATCCGAACATTGAGCAACGGGAGATCGAAAATGATTTATATTTTCAATTTCCCATCAAGAAAAAATATTCTAAAACAGCCAAAACAACAATTATTCTTTCGGTAATTCAATATATTAACGAAAATCATTGTGACGATAAAATTCATTTCGATAAATCAATTCCTATAGGCATATCAGCAATTGGATTAAACAAAATCATAAATAATTTTCAAAACATATAGGAGATAAAAATATGTGGATAGTATTAATAATAGTAGCTATAATTGTGATAGTTTTAATTTCTAAAAACAAAAGTGAACCAGCTGAAAATTTGGATGGCATATCTACGGAGCTTATGCAGTTATTGAGAGAGGTCATAAAATTTGCAAATTCACCATATTGGAAGGACGAATGCGGTTTGGTGATGGTCATTCCAGTAAATGACAACGGCGATATGTATAGACCAGATTCGAAAAGGCTTCGTGTTTCGATACTGCTTTACAGGGATGATATTCAATCCATAAATTTGTTTTCGCAGAACGAAGACATAACATCGCGCTTTGAATTAGTACAAGAAGATAATAATTTTTCTTATATGGCGATTACATATTGCACATTCCATAACAATTATAAACCGGTTATGGCGGCATTGAATGAGCGAGTGCAAAAAGAGTTCCCTGAAGTGCAGTTTAAATTTGACGGTTCTCGTATATTAGCAAACAGTGTTTGCAAATAAGTTTTTTACAACATAGTTAGGAGCGATCAAAATGTTTAAATTTATAAAATCATTATTAGTCGAAACGCCACCAACCAAGTCAAATCAAAGAGAACAAGATGTATCTGAAAAAATAAATTCGGAATATAGGATGAAATATGGTCCGAGTTATGATCGTGTATATAATTATGATGACTCAATTGCTCATTGGATTGCCTTGAAGGAAGTACCCAAATATGCTATGGACTGGCTTGCCGAATCAATACAAAAAGGCGTAGAAATAGAATTTCCGGCAATAAGTTTCTCCGTTGAGAAAGGTCTTCCATATTTATGCGATACAGAAAAAGAAACTTGGTTATTTGAAAAGGAAGAAAACCCGTTGCAGGGTTCCACAGAGGGGATTTATAGTGCCCTCTTGAAATACAAATATGGAAGTACCGCCAATGAAAACAAAATGAATTATTGGATTAATCAACTTTTGTCCCTTGCGGCCAATGGTAATATGATGGCAAGAGGATTCATTTGTTGGAGATGTGGTATGGTTCTTTCGGATGGTAAATATGATGGAGTCCTACCTCAAAATGTGTGGAGTGAATTAAAAGAAAAATATGAGAATCAAGTAATTTCTTCATGTAATTCAGGCGATGCTAATGCACAACTTGCTGTTGCTAAATACAATAGAGACATCACCGATGACGAAAAAGAAAAATTGTATTTATCATCTATCGAAAAAGGATTATCCGATGCGTGTTATTACTATGCTAAGTTTTTGGATCAAAAGCGATTTGTGGCAAACGGGATGACCGTTAATATGCCTCCGTATGGTACGACCGAATGGCAAGAATATATGCGTGTAGAGCTATCCCTTTACAAAAAAGGTGCAGAACTTGATAATGGTATTATGGCTGGCTATTGTCAATATAGATTGGGCGACATGTATGCAAACGGTGACGGTGGCGTATTTAAGGATGCAGCAACTGCTCAAATATGGTTTAAAAAATCTTATAATAACGGATATGAAAACGCACGCCTTTATATTGATAACTAAATTCCCACTAAATTAGGAGGATATAATGGAAGAATTGTTCGAAAACGCACTGTTTTACATAATTATATTTTTTGTTGCGGTCACGATAATTGCCTTTATTAAAGAACAGATTGAAAAAGCTGTTAGAAAAAGTTCTACAGCAACACGTTCGACCTCTACACCCAGAAATGATAGTTATAAACTAATCGATTTTAACGATCATTTTGCGCTTGTATTAGACAATACGCTCAATTTTGTCGATGCTTATCTTGCAGAACTGCCCGGAGAGTGTATATTTATCAATATTTCAACAATCTGTGAGAAAGGTGAGTTTTCTACAGATGGATATAGGTATTACGAGGAATTCATCGAATTCAAAGTAAATGTTGGATGTTGGTATGATAGCATTCTTTATAGAAATAAAGATGCAAAAGATTATATGCAATCGATTTATAATTACAACTCTTCTGACAACGCCTTCACTTATAGAATGAGAATTGGTGATAGCACAAATTGTATGATACCACGTGATATAGTCAAGAAGAAGTTCTTTGATTGTTTAGATGCTTATGATAGAAAGAATCCTAATAGAAAACTCACAAGAACGAGACTTCTTAATATCTTGTGTAAACCTCCGAAAAGGTATAGAATAAAGATATCATTATGGAGGTAAAAAAATGCCAAAGTACAAAGACA
>CAVFYC010000107.1:0-6743 GCA_963626585.1 Christensenellaceae bacterium Phil1
TCAACTACATGCCTTCTCGAAAAAACTCCGGGCCACCAAATTTAAATTAGATGCGTCGGAATTTAAATTAGATGCCTTGGAATTTTTACGAGATGCGGAGGCCGAAAAACGAGATGCGGAAAGCGTAAAAACAATGTCTGATATTATTCAAATAATGTCTGACATTGTTTAAAAGATATCAGACATCGTTTTCCCTCCAAATATTGAAGAGAAAACCACGTCGTTTCGAGTTTATCATAACAACGGTTTCCCGAAAAAATTCCCCGCATTTCATTACAAAACCAACAGCTCAAAAAAACAAAAGCCCACACATCGTTTGATGCGTGGGCTTTAATTTATTGATAGGAATATTATTCAGCAGCGAGAGTAAAGCGGCGATACTCAACAATCTTGAGTTCTTTGTCCTGCTTATTGAGCCAAGCCGAAACACTTTCCTTGTTGTCATCACCAAATTGGAACTCCTGGTCAACAAGGCAGTTCTCCTTGAAGAATTTAGCCAAGCGACCTTTAGCGATATTCTGTATCATCTGCTCGGGAAGGTTTGCAGCCTTTTCAGCAGCAACAGTAGCCTTGATTTCCTTAGCTTTCTCAGCTTCTTCCTTGGTGAGCCAGCCTTTTGCCATGTTCGACTCGATATGATCGTCGCTATCCACGAGATTTGCATTGATACCTGCTTTCTTCAAAGCGGCAACCACAGCCTTCTCCACCTGTTCATCTTTGGTTTTCTGAACAGCAACTTCATATTCTGTCTTCTTAACGTCCTCAGGAACTGAAGCCTCGTCAAGCGCAATAGGCTTCATGGCAGCAACTTGCATCGCCAATTTGTGAGCAGCTTCCTCGTTGTCTTTGTTCAACTGAACCATAGTGCAAAGAGTGTGTCTTCCCATGTGGTCGTAAGTTGAGATGTTGTCGCCTTCGAGGTAATTGTATCCGTCGAGCTCAGTCTTCTCGCCGGTGATACCGCTACGAGCAACGATTGCAGCCTCTACAGTTTCATTGCCAATGGTCAAAGCTTTAACTTCTTCAATGGTCTTGGCTTTTGCAGCAACTGCAGCGTCGATGATATCCTGGGTAAGTTTCACGAAGTCAGCGTTGTTTGCAACGAAGTCAGTCTCACACTTTAGCGCGATGATTGCTGCAAATCCGTCAACTTTCTTTACGAGAACGCAACCTTCAGATGCTTCACGATCGGAACGCTTTGCGGCAACCGCCTGTCCCTTCTCGCGAATAATCTCAATGGCTTTCTGAGTATCTCCCTCAGATGCTTCAAGTGCTTTCTTGCAATCCATCATACCAGCACCGGTAAGTTTGCGGAGCTTCTGGATTTCTGCTATTGTAACAGCCATAATTAGTTTTTCTTTAGGGGTTGATAAAATTACTTAGCCTCTTCTGTTGCAGTTTCCTCGGCTTTAGCTTCAGTTGCAGCGGGAGCTTCCACACGGGCCTTGCGAGTACGATGGCGCATCACCTTAGGAGCGTCAGCCACTTCGCCTTCTGCTTCCTGCTGTGCCGCAGCTGCATCGCTGTCAGCCTTTTCTACTTTACGCTCTTCCAAACCTTCGTTGATTGCTGCGCAGCAAGCGTCGAGAATTACTTCGATACTAGTAGCCGCATCATCGTTGGCGGGAATAACATAATCGATATTCGAAGGATCGCTATTGGTATCAACAATACCGAATACGGGAATACCAAGACGAACTGCCTCGCGGATTGCAATATTCTCCTTGTAAACGTCAATCACAAAGAGAGCGGAAGGAAGACGAGTGAGATCGGCGATAGAGCCAAGGTTCTTCTCAAGTTTCGCACGCTGACGGCTAATCTGAAGTATCTCGCGTTTTGAAAGATTTGAGAAAGTGCCGTCGGCAGTAAGCTTGTCGATGTTAGCCATCTTCTTCACAGCCTTGCGGATAGTGGGGAAGTTTGTGAGCATACCGCCCGGCCAACGTTCGATAACGTAGGGCATATCGAGAGCCTTTGCTTTCTCGGCTACGATGTCCTTTGCCTGTTTTTTGGTAGCTACAAAGAGGATTTTACGACCCGACTTAGCAATTTGTTTGAGCGCTTCAGCAGCAGTGTCAACCATTGCTATGGTCTTGTTGAGGTCTATAATATGAATACCGTTGCGCTCCATAAAAATGTAAGGAGCCATTGCGGGATTCCACTTGCGTTTGAGGTGGCCGAAATGGCAGCCAGCCTTCAATAGGGTTTCAAAATCTGTACGTGACATTTGTCGTTTTTTTAATTGTTTACTTTCTTTTTGTTTGCATTTCAAGCACCAGCCCCAAGGTAGTCTCTCGCCGTTGTTTCTATTACGGTTTTGCGGCAAAAGAATCCTTGCGGTTTAGATACTAAACTATATTTGTTTTCAGTCGGAACAAACGAAATAAAAATATTAACGCTTGGAGAACTGGAAACGACGGCGTGCCTTTGGACGTCCCGGCTTTTTACGCTCAACAGCACGGGGATCGCGAGTTACGAAACCTTCCTTGCGGAGAGCGGCCTTGTCTTCGGGATTAATCTTTACAAGTGCGCGAGCAATTGCAAGGCGAAGAGCCTGCGACTGACCTGTGAAACCGCCACCTGTAAGGTTTGCTTTGATATCGTACTTCTCTACTGCTTCCAAGAGCTGAAGCGGCTGCTTAACCACGAACTGTAAAATAGATGATGGAAAGTATTCTGTCAGATCTTTCTTGTTGATAGTTATCTTTCCTGTGCCTTCGCTCACGTAAACACGTGCTACAGAACTTTTGCGACGGCCTAATGCATTAACTACGTCCATTTACTATTTTATTTATACTGGTTAATATCGATTTGTTTGGGTTGTTGTGCTTCCTGCTTATGCTCACCACCCTCGTAAACATAGAGATTTCTGAGAAGTTGTTTGCCAAGACGGTTTTTGGGCAGCATGCCGCGCACCACCTTGCGCACGAGTCTTTCAGGACCGTTGGCCTTGTTGAAAATGCTCTGCGGAGTATGCTCGCGCTGACCGCCGGGATAGAGAGAATAAGTAAGATAAATTCTATCCGTCCACTTCTTACCTGTGAGACGCACCTTGTCAGCGTTGATTATTATCACATTGTCGCCACAATCGGCGTTGGGAGTGAAAGTCGGTTTGTATTTGCCACGCAAGAGTTTCGCAACGCGTGTGCAAAGACGACCGAGAACCTGGTCGGTTGCGTCAACAACAACCCACTCCTTGTTTGCATTCTGCTTGTTTACAGAAATAGTTTTGTAACTTAATGTATCCACTTTCGTGTCTTTTAATTAATTGATTAAACATCAGGTTCACTCTCCGCGCTAAGCCTGCATCAAGTTTACCATAAAGTTTTTGCGCTGTTCACCAACGCTCCACGATTCACTAACCACCACACCTGGCCATTTTTATCAATAGATGTAGCTATTAACACGTGGCAAACGGGCTCTTAATACGCCCGTTGATAATAATCGGCGTGCAAAATTACGATTTAATTTTAACATAGACACTTAGGCGCGCACTTTTTTCGCAACAATTTGCAAAGAAACAATGACTTTTGCACATTTTTCTCCACGTCCAACCCATTTCGCAAAAACCACATTTATTATCGTTTTTACGAGGTCAGACCTAATTTAAATTAGATGCGGCGGAATTTAAATTTGCTGGCCCGGAATTTTTACGAGATACGATGTCAAAAAAACGACGTCTTTTCAAGATTGAAATGTACCGCTTGGGATACGGAAATTAATCGTTTTCAAAATCCTCCACACTTATCATCTCTTAGCGACGAAGCAAAGGAAGAACAAAATGATAGCAGAAGCGATAAAGCCAAGGACAATGCCAAAAAACAACAAACTGAAATTTCAAACTACGTTGTATATAGCGATTTGAAAGGTAGGTCCTATAAGTATCATGCATAATCTGGCGGGCACATTGCCGCATGGGCGCCTCATATTCTGTGCCACAATAGCAAAACGTAGCATAAAGCATGCGACGATATATACTGGACAAACACATCGCGGCGTAAGGCGGCAGATCATTAACGATATGCCTATACATATAATAGAATGCCTCAGTATCTTTAAGGGAGCAGTCTTTACTACTGTGCGAAACGCTGGTTGCACGCAGGAAATAGAAATAAAGGGGCACATGGATAAAATACGCGTTTCGGCAACGTTTGTAAACTTCTGCATTAAAGACGCCATCTTCATGCCCGCCGTCTCTAAACCTAAGCCCTTCTATCAACTTGCGGGAGTATAATTTATTCCAAACTACGGCATACGGAAAAAAATCCGCCCCTTGAGTTGAAAACAATCCTTGATAAAGTTCGCTCTGACGTAGCGCAGTAATACGATTTATGGCTAATTCCGCGGCATATATAGGGGGGGGGTAACAGAACGCCCTTCTTCGACACAGAAGAGCCCGCAAATGCTTAAATCGCAGCCTTTACTAACAGATGTGCTCAGCAATATTTCGATCATCTGCGGATGCAAATAGTCATCATTATCACAAAAAGCAATATAGTCCCCCTGGGCTACATCCAATCCGGCATTGCGTGCAGAAGATATTCCGCCATTAATCTTATGAACCACATGCACACGAGGATCGGAGGCATAAGTATCACAAAGTGCGCCGGAATCATCTGTAGAACCATCGTCTACAAGGATAACGTCAAGGTTAGTATAGGTCTGTTTGAGGAGACTGTCCACACATTGGGACAAATAATCTTGAGCATTGTATATTGGAACTATAATGCTGACTAATGGAGTGTTCATAATGTGATTACCTTTCACGATAAAATGTTTTTGTATTTCGCTCATAAAGCAACTAAAAATCTATTAATCTCACGTATCAAACGGCAAATTCTTTATTCTCCGAACAACGTCGCATCTCGTTTTTACGAGGTCAGACCTAATTTAAATTAGATGCGGCGGAATTTAAATTTCATGGCCCGGAGTTTTTACGAGATGCCGACTTGTTTTTTGGGGATACAGAATCATCAAATTTTACTCGGGAAATGCTAATTATTCAGCCCAAGACGATAGCGTATTGAGTTTTTGGCCAACACACAAAATGCGAAAATTTTCAGAAGCAAGACGGAGTGCAAATTCAACGACAGCCATTGCTGCAAATTCAAATGATATTGATTCCTTTTTATTTCCTCTTTCAGTTGAACAAGATAAGGATGAGTTCCCTTGGCAACTATAGCAGGATTGGCAAAAACCACTCCAATAACACCATTTAGCTTACTCCATATTATTTCACGAGAATATTTGCCGATTACTTCCTGCGGGATTGACTCGGCACGAACGCGGTCAAAAATTTCTTCATGCTCCAACGAAGCGGTCTTGGTATGAGAAACACTTGCGGCATTGCGTCTAAAATTATATACTTTCTTAAAACAAATTCGCGGTGTAAGTTTGGTTTTGAACATCAAGCGGATATTCATTATCATGTCCTCCTCCCCGTCTATTTCACGCGGAAAATCAAAGATGTCCTTTGTCAACAAACTGCGGCGGTATAGTTTTGCCCACGGGGTTGGAGGAAAAGCCCACGATGTTATACTATTGCTTCTACATTCCTCTAATGATAGCTGACGTTTATGGAGCGGTATTGTTGGGAAGCCTATAACTATATCCGTGTTCTCATGTAGAGAATACAATTCTTCTATTGCATTTGAAGGTAAAGTGTCGTCGTCATCACAAAAAGCGACCCATTCCGTTTCACTTTCAACAACGCCTCTACATCTCGTGGCATTAATACCTTCGTTTGGCTTGTGCACAACTTTTATACGATCATCATTACGAGCATACTCTTCGCAAATTTCACCACTATTGTCAGGGCTTCCGTCTTCGACAAGCAAAATTTTAATATCCCGCAATGTCTGATTTTGTATGCTCTCTATACACTCTCTCAAATAAGTGTTTTTGTAAACTGGGACAACTACTGTTACTTTCGTTTCCATAATCCTTTGTTTTTTTAGGAACACGGCGAGCCTTTGACGGCACGTCAAACTTCCGATTTGCCTCGTAAGAACTCCTAAACCGAAGATATTTTTGGATAAACGAAAGGCGTGGAGCCTTATGCAGTCGCTCGTTCCACGCAATAAAGGCCTTCGCATTGCCCTGTCAGTCGGAAACGAGCAACGCGAAGCCCCACGCCGAATGTAGATATATAACAAACCCATTCTCTGCCTACCACTTGCGCAGCAGGCAGAGTGAGGGCTGTACATAATACACCCAAAGGGGCATTCACCGTTGCTTTGTCCTTGACCGACAGTTTGAAATTTTGCGAAGTTCTTATTGCGTCAAGACCAAAGCGTTAGCAAACGCCTTTTTCTATTATGTCATGATTCTTTTTCCCATTCCTGCAGACTGCACATACAGTCTGTTTTCAAAGGAGTTCCATGCGCCACGTACAACAACATTTTGTTTTACTACGCAACGGCACAAAACTTAGAATCAAATGCAAAGATAAAAATTCTGTGGTAAAAAACATTTGTTTTACAGAAAACACTCAAACAACTACATCGCATATCGTTTTTACGAGGTCAGACCTAATTTAAATTAGATGCGGCGGAATTTAAATTTGCTGGCCCGGAATTTTTACGAGATGCCGACTTGTTTTTTCGCCATGCGCAACAACTTTTTCGCCATGCGCAGCAGGGGTCTTGGCTTGCGGGAAAATACTTCAGGCTTGCGGGGAAATACTTCAGACGTGGTTAGTGAGACCATATATATAAGGTATGCCAAAAAGCGTTCGGCATATC
>CAVFYC010000108.1:0-6701 GCA_963626585.1 Christensenellaceae bacterium Phil1
GAAATGTGAAATTATATTGCGCTTAGTATAGATTTCAAAAAAATAAATTGCTATATTTGCAATGACAAACCACGGCTCAAAAACGGGCGATATCGATAAAATAACGGAAAACGGAATGTCGTTCGTCTGCCAAAACGTGCAATTTGTCGATTTTTTCATTGGAAGTGCTGCCTATGCGATAAACTTTTGCTTATTTTACATTGTCTAAGTTATGAAAGCCCCGGAAAAGAGGCAAATAGTAACAATAAAAAAGACTTGAATCATGAAGAAAATGATTTTAATGGCATTCGTTTTGACGGCAATCACGTTTACGGGTGCAAAAGCCCAGGACAATGGGAAAGACGGGAAGAACCGCGAAGAGATCTTTAAGGAGATGCTTACAAAACAGGCCGACAAATTGGCTGAAGATATGAAACTTTCAGACGACAAGGCTGCGGATTTCAAAACTCTCTTTCAAGAATACAAAACCAAAGAGATGAACTTGAAATTCAAAGATGGGCAGAAAAAGAAAGGTGCGGGCAAACAGGAAAAAGGCAAGCGTCAGGAAATGACAGATGCGAGAGCCGACAGCCTTATGACTGCAAATTTCGAAACTCAGGAGCAGCAGTTGCAATTGCGCAAGGAATACTACGCAAAATTCAAGGCGCAAATAGGTGCTGCCAACGCTTGGAAAATATTCTCGCCGCAGCAAATGATGCGCCCCGGCGCAGCAGACGGACAGCAGAATAACCGTCGTGGAGGTTTCGGCGGAGGATTTGGCGGCGGAATGCCCGGCGGTGAATCCGGAATGCCCGGTGGCGGCGATTTCTAGGCTTAGAACTAATCGTATTTAACATTATAGGTTTATAAGGTTTGTGTGTATTTTTCGACACTCTCTGCGCTGCGACAGCGCGGAGGGTGTCATTTCTTTTTGTCAAATTATAATCCAAAATATCACAGATCAAAGAATTATTTGTAACTTTGCCCCATAAAACTACAACCATATTCGCGTGAAGATAAAGGATGTCATTGCGACCCTTGAGCGTTTCGCGCCTCTGCCGCTACAAGACAGCTTCGACAATGCAGGCTTGCAGATTGGACAAACGGGGGCGGAAGTTTCAGGGGTCTTATTGTGTTTGGACGTAACCGAGGCTGTGATGCATGAAGCCAAGAATTGCGGTGCTAACCTTGTTGTAGCACATCACCCACTGCTTTTCCACGGCCTGAAATGCATTGCCGGACGAAACATGGTGGAGCGTATCACGACGGCAGCCATTAAAAACGACATTGCAATCTATGCCGCCCACACCAATCTTGACAATGCGCGTGGGGGAGTGAACTATAAAATTGCGGAAAAGCTCGGCGCGCGGGTAACATCGTTTCTTATGCCAAAAGATGAGCATAGCGGCAGCGGAGTAATTGCCGAAATGGAAACTCCAATGGATACCGTGGAATTTCTTGGCAATGTAAAACGGATTTTCGGCGTTGACTGCGTGATGCACAACGATTTCGTGCGCTCAAAAACGGTTTCAAAAATTGCAATATGCGGTGGCGCGGGCGCATTCCTGCTTCAAAATGCTATCGATTCCGGTTGCGATGCTTTTCTTACGGGAGAAATGCATTATCACGACTATTTCGGACACGAAAACGACCTTCTGATTACTGTGATAGGGCATTATCAGAGCGAGAAATTCACGACAGAAATTTTCTGCGACCTATTGAAAAAAGATTTCCCCGGATTGCGCGTGGAAACAACCCAAATAGAAACAAATCCAATAAAATACTTTTAACATGATCAAAGAGGTAAAGAAAGACTCCAACGAAATGACTGTGGAAGAGAAGCTCAGCGCGCTCTACAAACTGCAGAAATTCATGTCGGAAATCGACAAAATAAAAAGCCTTCGCGGAGAGTTGCCGCTCGAAGTGCAGGATATTGAGGACGAAATCGGTATGCTTCACACCCGCAACCATCGTATTGAGGACGAGATAGCCGGACTTAATGCGAGAAACGCAGCACAGCGTGCCGGTATAGACAAAGCGCAAACTTCCATCGCCCGTTATAAGGAGCAGATCGACAATGTGCGCAACAACCGCGAATATGATACGCTCAGCAAGGAGATTGAATTCCAAAGCCTCGAGATTGAACTCGCCCAGAAGAAGATTGGTCAGGCCAATGAGCGTATTGCTGAACTTCAGAACGATATTCAGAAAAACAATGTGCAGATTGAGGATCTTGACGACAATCTAAAACACAAGAAAGCCGAACTTGACAGCATTGTTGCCGAAACAAAGGCGCAGGAAGACGATATTCGTACAAAAGCCCTCGAGGTAGAGGAAACCATCGAGCCACGTCTTTTGAACGCTTTCAAACGTATTCGTAAAAATAGCCGTAATGGTTTGGGCATTGTCTATGTGTCGCGCGATTCTTGCGGCGGTTGTTTCAACAAGATCCCGCCTCAGCGCCAAATCGACATTCGCATGCGCAAAAAGGTGATAGTTTGCGAATATTGCGGACGCATTTTGATTGACCCGGAATTGGCCGGCGTAGAAACTCCAAAGGTTGAAGAGGAAAAGCCAAAGCGCAAAATTCGCAAGACAACCACTCGCAAGGCTACGACAACCAAGAAAGCTAAAAAGGAGGAGGACGAAAAGCCGGAATTCGAGGCTTGATTTTCAAAGGAGAGGGGCTGGTTTTGTAGCCGCAATCCTTATAGAAATAATGATCCCGCATTTTCTGAAAAGAAGATGCGGGATTTGTTTTGCTTGCTGCGAGGGAGTGAATTCTATTCCGCAGGCTTTTCCAAATTCAGCAGATATCGTTTTGCCTCCAAGCCGCCGGCGAATCCTGTAAGCGCTTTGTCGGAACCTATCACGCGGTGGCACGGAACTATGATGCTCATTGGATTGGCGCCTATGGCCTGGGCCACGGCGCGCACGCCTTTCTCGTTCCCTACGATGCGGGCAATTTGCATGTAGCTGCGTGTTTCGCCATAAGGAATGGTGAGCAGTGCGTTCCATATGCGTTGCTGAAAAGACGTTCCGGCAAAGAGCAAAGACAAGTTGAAGTTTCGTCGTTCCCCGGCGAAATATTCGTTTAATTCCCTGATGGCCTCATTTATCACATCTGAGGCTTCCTCGATATATTCTGCCTTGAAAAACCGTTTTGTACGCTTGTCATTCCGCTCGCGGTGCACCATGTCTTTCCAATCGCACAGACAGAGTTTCCCTTGTATCGAACCGAGGATAATTTCTCCGCAAGGAGTGTCGTGGTATTGTATGTGAATTAGATTTTTACTTTCCATTTATTTGCGAGATAGGGGAGCGTAGTCTTTGTAACCGTCGTAGTTTCCTCCGGCAACTGCCCAAATATAAAGGCTTGCCACACTGCAATAGGGCGAAAAGCGTCGGCGGTATTTTTCAAACAGTTCTCGGGTGATTTTGCGGTGATGAAAAATCATTCGCATGCCTCGCTGTATTGCCAAATCGCCGAAACTAAACACGTTTTGCCGCTGCATGGAAAAAAGTAGCAGCATCTCGGCGCTCCAAACTCCTATTCCGTCGAGTTTCACGAGCTCGGCAATTGCTTCGCTGTCGCTCAAATCGTAAAGGCGCGAGATGTTGAATTCGCCGGTCAAGGCTTTGTGCGTCGCGCTCTTTATCCAGTCGGCTTTCTTAAAGGTAATGCCGAATTTTTGTAGGGTGTCGCGGCTCGTCTGTTCTATCTTTTCTGCCGTAACTCCGTTCAAGGCTTCCTGCATGCGGCACCAGATTTTTTCGTGCATCTTTGTAGAAATCTGTTGCCCTATTATAGAATGAACAAGAGCAGCAAACAAATCTGGGATAACGGCCCGTTCCACCGTTCCCACCCGTTCTATTGCTTCTGCCAACCGAGCATCGCGGCTTTTTAGCCAATCAATTTCGGTTTTTCCGTATTTGAAATACTGCTTTTGTCCCATTTCGATTTTCGTTTGTTTCGTGGAATTTTAGCGGGAATGTTTGTCGTAAAAACTCCAAGGCATATTGTTAAAAACGATGTCTGACATTATTCAAACAATGTCAGACATCGTTTAAATAATGTCTGACATCGTTTTTCCGAAATCAGATGTCTTTTTTTCGGGGTATTTCTATAACTTCAAGATCCTTGAAACTGCCGTTCTCTGCGGTGAATCTCACAAGTGTGCGAACGGTTTGCCAACCTTGTATCCCTGCTGCGCCGGGATTGATGTGAAGAAGTTTTAGCCGCTTGTCGTATTCTACTTTAAGTATATGGGAATGGCCGCTAATGAAAAGCTTTGGCGGGTGGCGGAAAATCTGTTCGCGAATGCTGGGGTCGTATCTGCCGGGATATCCGCCGATATGTTTCATCAACACTTCGGCACCTTCGCAATCCCAGCACAGTTTTTCGGGAAACAGTCTGCGCAAATCGCCTCCGTCGCAATTGCCGTAAACGGCACGCAAAGGCTTGATTTCTGCCAGACGTTCGGCAATTTCCATAGAACCTATGTCGCCGGCGTGCCATATCTCGTCGCAGCACGAAAGATATTCCCTGTATTTTTCGTCCCAATAGCCGTGGGTGTCGGAAAGAAGCCCAATGCGCTTCATCTGTGCCGATTATTTTGACTCAGGTGAGACGCCGAGTTTTTTTTCTATGAACTCGGCTATAAATTCCGTGGTGCCTTCAATGCCGAATATGCTGGAATTTATACATAGGTGGTAGGTGTCAGCCGAGCCCCAAGTGCCGTCGGAATAGAAATTGTAGTATTGCGAACGTTGTTGGTCGCCCTGGCGAATAAGTTTCTCGGCGGCTTGCGCGGTAATCACACGGCGAAGACAAAGACGCTTCACGCGGTCGGCATAATCGGCCGAAATGAAAATGTTTGCGCAGCGTTTCTTGTTTCGCAGCACATAGTCGGCGCAGCGTCCGATGAAAATGCACGAATGTTCCGAGGCGATTTTCTTTATAGTCTCGCTTTGTATGCGGAAAAGCGTTTCTTCGCTAATAGGATTGCCGTAGATGTCGCCGCTCCCCACAAAGGGAATGAAATTTGAGAAGAAAGAGCGCGTGCCTTGCTTTTTTTCGTCGGAATTCTCGAAATTGCCGGCCGCAATGCCGCTCTCTTGTGCAGCACGTTTTATAAGTTCGTTGTCATAAAACTTAATGTTGAATTTCTCTGCGAGCTTCAATCCAATTTCTTTGCCGCCGCTTCCAAGCTGTCGGCCTATATTTATTACGAAAGTGTTTTCGTCCATTTTTCAATTCAATTTTCGGTCAATATGTTTTGTCTTTCGATTATTTCGTTCTTTTTGAACTTGCGCATGTTGTATATCAGCACCACGGCAGTGGTTATCGTCGATGTGGCATCGGCCAACGGAATGGAATACCACACTCCCTCGATGCCGAAATGTCTTGGCAGAATGAGCAGGGCGGGCACAAGAAAAAGCAGCTGGCGCGTGAGCGAAAGGAAAATGCTTGTCCCGGCTTTGCCGATGCTCTGGAAAAATCCGGTAGCCACCATCTGAAAACCTATAAACGGAACCACGAGGTTGATAACCGTCAGTGCATGCGCTGCTTCGCGCAAAAGTTCTTCGTCGTCGGTGAATGCGCGTGCCACGGGCGTTGCCGCAAAAACTGAAATGCAGAAACCTATCACCCAAATGCCCGTTGCGAGATAGATGGCGTATTTCAACACGCGGTTAAGGCGTCCGTATTGCCGTGCACCGAAGTTGAATCCTGCGATAGGCTGCATGCCCTGATTCAAACCTATTACTATCATTACGAAAAAGAATGACAGACGGTTTGCAATGCCATACGCGCCCACGGAAACGTCGCCGCCGTAGATTACAAGCTGCCGGTTTATGATGATAACCACCAGGCAGGCGCAAAGGTTTATCAAAAACGGCGACAGACCTATCGAAAGGCTGCCCATAACTATTCTGCTTTCAAGCCTGTACGTTCCGCGGCGAAGGTGAATGAGTTCGTTGGGATTTGCAAACAACTTGAATTGCCACACAAGCACTATCATTTGCGAGAGAATGGTTGCCAGAGCCGCTCCGCGTATTCCGAGTTTTAATGCAAAGATAAAAATCGGCGCGAGAACCACGTTAACAACCACGGTCATGATTGTCGCCTTCATTGCCTTGCGCGGTTTTCCCGACGCACGGAGCATTGCGTTAAGTCCGAGGAACAAGTGGGTGAACACATTGCCTACGAGCACAATTTCCATGAATTGCCGCGCGTAGGGAAGCGTGAAATCGCTTGCGCCAAAGAATCTCAGAATGGGGTTGAGGAATATCAGCATGATTACTCCCAGTCCAATTCCCACGATGCAGTTCATAGTTATAACGTTGCCCAATATGCGCGCCGCAAAGTTGTAGTCCTTTTCTCCCAGCTTTACCGAAAGCAACGTACTACCTCCGACGCCGACCATCGCTCCAAAGGCTGCCGAAAGGTTCATAATGGGAAGTGTGATTGCCAAGCCCATTATTGCACCGGCTCCAACGCCTTGTCCGATGAAAATGCCGTCGACAATATTGTAGAGAGACGAGGCTACCATTGCCACAATTGCCGGAATGGCGTATTGAAGCAGGAGGCCGAACACCGGCTTCTCGCTAAGATCTGTTAGCAGTTTCTTGTCTGTTGTCATATATTTGTCTTTTCGCGTGCGAAATTAGTCAAAGTTAATATACGTACAAAATATGTTTGCCCGCAATCGTGAATTATT
>CAVFYC010000109.1:0-6529 GCA_963626585.1 Christensenellaceae bacterium Phil1
CGCATCTCGTAAAAATTAGATGCGGCGGAGTTTTTACGAGATGCCGTGTAGCAAAAACAAGCCCGCAGAAAAGCATGTCACCAACCCGTCGAGCAACGAAAACAACGTGCATTTATTTTACGAGAAGGCGTATCAACAAAGAAATATCGCGACATTTGTGTTAAAAAATTTGGCGGTTCTAAAAAATATCGCTTACTTTGTCATGCTTAACGTAAATAACATCTGCCTATTGCACACCAATACTCCGAACAATTAGAAAAATCATAGAAGTAATGGACAAAATATGCAGTCTTACCGATGAGCAGTTGGTGAAGAACTATGCCATGGGCGACAATACCGCATTCGACATACTGCTCTCGCGCTACCAGCAAAAATTATATTCATACATATTATTTCTCGTTCACGACGCCGAAGTGGCAAATGACCTTTTCCAGGAAACTTTTGTCAAGGCCATTATGAGGATTCGCCAAGGACGATATGTGGAAAGCGGAAAGTTTTCGGCTTGGCTCACACGCATTGCCCACAATCTCGTAATCGACAAATACCGTCAGGACAAGAATTCAAACGTGATTTCGAATGATGCAAGCGACGCCGACTTGTTCAACGACGCAGCTCTGTCGGACATCACCGTAGAAATGAAAATGATTACCGAACAATCGCTCTCGGACGTAGGACGACTGCTCGGAGAACTCCCCGAAAACCAGCGCGAGGTAATATATATGCGTTTCTACCAAGACATGAGCTTCAAGGAAATCGCAGACACCACCGGCGTGAGCATCAACACGGCCCTCGGACGAATGCGCTACGGACTAATCAACCTTAGAAAGATTGTGAGCGAGCGCGGAATAGTGCTCGAAGTTTATTAATCCCAAGACAAACTAAATTCTCTTGATAAGCCGCCCCTATTGCCCGGCAGAGCAATGTGGGTGGGCTTGCAAGAAAATTTTGAAAAGTTTTGTGTGTAATTATAATAAAACATATTACACACACGTTATCATAGTGTAAGTATAACATATCAACATGCCTATGATAAAATTCTCCTCTGCCGAACTGTCTCCGCGCGAAACCACGCTACAGTTTCTTAAATTTTTTGCACGCAACTATATGCCACTCGGCAAAACCAACGAAGAAAATTCTATGTTGGCTTACAATTGAAGCGTGTAACGGATTAAAACAATAAACAATTAACGTATGAAGAAAATAATGTTGCTGGGCTCAGGCGAACTCGGCAAAGAATTCGTTATTGCCGCAAAACGTTTGGGCCAAACAGTAATAGCTTGCGATTCCTACGCCGAAGCGCCCGCCATGCAGGTAGCCGACGGCTGCGAAGTGTTCAGTATGCTCGACGGCGACGCACTTGCAGCCGCCGTGGAGAAACATAATCCAGACATTATCGTATGCGAAATCGAAGCAATACGCACAGAGCGCCTCTATGATTTCGAGAAAAAAGGAATACAAGTAGTTCCAAGCGCAAAAGCAGTGAACTTCACGATGAATCGAAAGGCTATACGCGACCTTGCAGCCCAGACCCTCAAACTTAAAACAGCCAACTATCGCTACGCATCAAGCCTTGACGAAATGAAAAAAGCCGTTGAGGAAATAGGAACGCCTTGCGTCGTAAAACCATTGATGTCCTCATCGGGACACGGGCAAAGCGTGATACGCACACCCCAAGACATTGACAAAGCATGGGAGTTTGCAATGAAAGGAGCGCGCGGCGATGTAATGGAAGTGATTGTAGAACAATTTATAAAGTTCGACTACGAAATAACACTCCTTACCGTTACTCAGAAAAACGGCAAAACTTTATTCTGTGCCCCTATCGGACACGTGCAAAGCCACGGCGACTATCGCGAAAGCTTTCAGCCCGCAAACGTAAGCCCCGAACATTTGAAAGAAGCGCAGGAAATGGCTGCGGCAGTAACTTCCGCCCTCACCGGCTGCGGCATCTGGGGCGTGGAATTCTTTGTAAGTCAAGAACACGGCGTATATTTTTCAGAACTTTCGCCACGTCCTCACGACACCGGCATGGTTACTTTGGCACAAACCCAGAATCTTAACGAATTCGAGCTACATCTACGCGCCATTCTCGGTTTGCCAATTCCCGAGATAGAACAACTGCGCCCCGGAGCCAGTCGTCCGATACTCGCAACCAAAGATTGCGACACCACTCCCGAACTAAACGGAATTGAGGACGCACTAGGAATTCCCCACACCGATTTGCGTATTTTCAGAAAGCCCAAGGCGTGGGTAGGACGACGCATCGCAGTGGCCCTTGCATACGGCAGCAATTCCGAGATAATTGAGGCCGTGAGAGAAAGAGTGAAACTCTGTGCAGAAAAGATAAGTCAGAAATAAAAGCAAACACCGCCTCTTAATTATTACACGGGGCGGAATGCAAACGTAAACCAACAACAAAATGAATCCGATAATTTCTCCTTCGCTTCTCGCTGCCGATTTTGCAAACTTAGGGCGTGATGTAGAAATGTTGAACCACAGCCGCGCCGATTGGTTGCATCTCGACGTGATGGATGGCGTTTTCGTGCCAAACATATCGTTCGGTTTTCCCGTAATGGAGGCTATCGCACGAATTGCACGCAAGCCATTAGACGTTCACTTAATGATCGAAAAGCCTGAAAAGTTTGTAAACGAAGTGAAGAACCTCGGCGCACGCTACATGAACGTTCACGCGGAAGCTTGTCCTCATCTCCATCGAGTGATACAGCAAATCCACGATGCGGGAATGCTTGCCGGGGCCACTCTTAACCCATCTACGCCGGTCGAGATGCTGGAAGATGTAATCTCCGACCTAGATCTTGTGCTCATAATGTCGGTTAATCCCGGATTTGGAGGGCAGAAATTCATAGAACATTCGCTTGTAAAAGTAGAGAAAATGCGCAAAATGGTCGACCAAGCCTCTTCGCCGGCAATTATAGAGGTTGACGGAGGAATAAACCTAGACAACGCGCCTTTGCTGCTTGATGCCGGAGCCGACGCACTTGTTGCCGGAAGCGCGATATTCAATGCGCCCGACCCGGAAGCCGAGATCGAAGCGTTCAAAACGCTTGAATAATTCGTAGCAAGGGGAGAGATTGAAACGATAAGCAACGACAAAATTCCCACGTCTCAGATGCTTGGTGCATTTCCCGTTTTGCGGTTTCTCGTTCCGCTTGTCGTTGGAATTGTATGCGGGCATTTTTTCGCGTCGTCTCTTCTGGAAATTTCCACATGGCTTTGGGTAGCCACGGGAATACTTGTTGCGGGAATTATACTGCAGACAATAATTTTCAAACGGTTGGTGAGGAACACTTTGTTCTTTCTCACCACCGTTTTGTTTTTTGTCATGCTCGGAATGTCGCTTACCGTTTCGGCTGAAAGGCGTTCCGTTTTTCCATGGTCTGACAAAAAAGCGGTTTACAGCGGGATTGTTGTCTCGTCTCCCCGACCGGGGGAAAAAGTAGTGCGTCTCCGTTTGAACGTTATCGGGGAATATTGCGACGGAAAGCTCAAACCGATAAAGCGTCTTGCCGAAGTCAGTGTGATGCGAAGCGATACCACGGAAACCCTGTCGCTTGGCGATGCCGTAATGTTTTATGCCCGCATAAATCCTCCTGAGAACACAGGAAATCCATACTGTTTCGACTACGCGTCATACCTCAGAATGCACGGCGTGTGCGGTACGGCTTTTGTTTTTGCCAATGATTTTCGAAAGCAAAACAGTTGTCATACCGAAATAATGAGAAACGAAAATCTCGGCATGCGCGAGAAAATCTCTATCATCGCAGAGCGTGTGCGGCATAACCTTTTACAAGTCTACGCTGATGCTGAAATTTCAGACGATGAGCTTGCTGCGCTTTCTGCCATGACTTTGGGGGAGAAAAATCTTTTGAGCAAATCAACCAGAGAGGTATTTTCCGACGCCGGGGTGAGTCATATTCTCGCCCTTTCGGGATTACATCTCGGCATAATATACTCGCTGTTGCAATTTTTGCTCACATTCGGCGGACGATTACGCAGAATGAGAATCCCTGCCCAAATATTGATTCTCCTATTTATATGGACGTTTGTTTTTGTTGCCGGCATACCGCAATCATTACTGCGCGCGGCCGTAATGTATTCGGTTGTATCGCTCGGCATAATGCTCCGGCGCAATTCCATATCGCTTGGAAATTTATATTTCGCCGCTTTCGTAATCCTTTTGTTCAGTCCTTTTTCGTTGTTCGACATTGGTTTTCAATTGTCGTTTGTTTCCGTTTTTTGCATAATAAAATTCGTAAGAATTATAGCCCCTGCCCGCACAATGTCTACGTTTGCCGGCAAGATATGGGGGCTTGTAGCCGTATCGCTATGCGCCCAAATCGGTGTTGCACCGCTTATAGCTTATCATTTCCACAATTTCCCCACCTATTTTATACTTTCAAATCTTGTTGCGGTGCCGCTCACTTCCTGCATAGTGGCTTGCGGTTTTGCTTTGCTGGCGTTTTCGTGGGTGCCACTCCTGTCTTCGGCCATCGCAACAGCCTTGCAGTTCATTCTGTCGTGCCTGCACGCTTTTCTTGCCATGGTTAGCACCATTCCATATGCCTCGCTAACGTTTTTCCCCTCGCTTGCCACAGTGATTTTGCTCTATGTAGCATTGTTTTTCCTGGTTCTCGCAATAAACCATCGCAACAGAATTTACCTTTATCCGGCACTGTCGGTTGTTTTTGTGGCTATCGCGACAGAAACATACTCCAACAGAAAAGAAAAAGATGTTTCCGGCGTGTACTGCTACAAAGGTCTTTCAGCCACAGTGGTCCAATTTTTTGTTTCTCCCGAAGAATCTTACGTTTACTCGCCTTTAGAAACGTCTAACTCCCTATTATGGCGTGCCACAAACGGCATTTCACAGGACTTTTGGAGGCGTTGCAACATTCGCCGGCCTGAGAGAGTTTCACCGGGATTTGAAAACGGAGTTGTAAAATACCGCACCGGACTGATGACATTCGGGCAAAAAAAATATTGCATACTCGATTCGTCTGTTGCCAAAGGAACTGTTCCGTCTAAAATCAAGGTAGATGCAATTTATGTGGCAAAAGGTTTCAAAGGCGACCTTTCGCAATGGCTTGCCAACATAGAAACGCCAATTGTGATACTCGATAACAGACTTTCCGACTGGTGGCGCAACGATTTTATTGCAAAATGTAATGCCGCCAACTGCAAAACATACGATTTGTCATGCAAGCCATGCCTTAAAATGCCGTTATAAAGAGAATTAACGGAAAGTTTTTGTTAATTTTGCCATTTAACGTGTAACCTCGCATAAAGATTTTTGAAATGCTGCCTCAATTGATATCTGACAAAGATGTGATTTTATGGAATGAAATAGTTGGAAAAACGCGTAAGGCTATTATCACAGCCCATGCATCGCCCGACGGAGACGCCATAGGCTCAAGTCTTGGATTGGCTGGCTATTTGCGCCGGCGGGGAATAGAGGTTACATTGGTGATGCCCGACAGACTGCCCGAGTTCCTTATGTGGCTACCGGGCGCAAGCGACATCGTTTGTTATGATAGCGACGCCGAGCGCGCGAAAGCAGTTGTAAACGAATGCGATACCGTATTTTGTCTCGATTTCAACGATTTTTCGAGAATCAACGAGCTTGCTCCGATTGTGGAGAACCATAATGGCACAAGGGTGATGCTTGATCATCATCTCGACCCGCAAATGCATACAGATTTCATGGTAAGTCGTCCCGATATGAGTTCGGCTTCGGAGGTCGTATTCCGCTTGTTGTGGCAACTCGGTGAGTTCAACGAAATGACGCTAAACGATGCCATAAATATATATTGCGGCATGATGACCGACACAGGGGGATTTACCTACAACTCGTCGCGCCCCGAAATATTCTTCATTATCAGCGAATTACTCACCAAAGGTTTCGACAAGGACAAGATATACCGCAACGTATTCAACAACTATTCCCAAAGCCGGGTGCGCCTTACGGGGTACATTCTTTACTCAAAACTTCATTTCTACGAAGGACTTCACGCCTGCTACTACACACTTACGGCAGAGGAGATGAAACATTTCGATTTTCAGCGCGGAGATACCGAAGGCCTTGTCAATATGCCGCTAGTTGTCAAGGGTATGCGTCTTAGCGTGGCCATGCGCGAAGATGTCGAAAAGCACAAGATTCGCGTTTCGTTGCGCTCGGTAGACGATTTTCCGTGCAACAAAGTTGCCGCAGAATATTTCAACGGCGGAGGACATCTCAATGCGTCGGGCGGAGAACTGGAATGCTCTATGGAAGAAGCCATTAAGGTGATGGACCGTGCCGTGGAAGCCTATCGGGATTTGTTGTAAACAAAAATAAGCCGGATTTCCAAAAACGGGAAACGGATTTAAGATAAAAAACAAAGGTGTGTATCATGCCCGATACACGCCTTTTTCATGCCTTGTCGGTTTAACGCAAACGCCCTTCTGCACGCCGTTTCAACTACATGCCTTCTCGAAAAAACTCCGGGCCACCAAATTTAAATTAGATGCG
>CAVFYC010000110.1:0-6490 GCA_963626585.1 Christensenellaceae bacterium Phil1
CTTGATTTGAAATTTTGATGCTCCCATAATCTCGTTGCTTTATGTATAATAACGTACTTGCTTCCGTTTTATTGCACATCATCTACTTTTTTATCGCGGTACAATTATGGTACAAATATACGATAAAAATCGGCAAATCGACAATGATATGAGATAAAGTCGCAGAAAATAAATAAGGTGTAACTCGTTGAGCTACACCTTATTTGTCTATTTATTGCTATTGATGTCTATCCGTACTTACTTCACCTCCTCGAAATCGGCGTCTTGAATTGCGTCGTCGTCTTTCTTGGAATCGTTGGCGGAATTTTGTTGTTGGTTTGCGCCGCCGTTAAAACCCGCTCCAGCAGCACCTGCTCCGGGATTAGCGCCCGTTTGTTGGTACATTTGTGCGCTTGCGGCCTGCCAAGCATCGTTGAGTGCCTTGATTGCTGCATCGATTGCGGCAACATCACCACCCTTGTGGGCATCTTTAAGAGATTGCAAGGCGTTTTCGATAGCAGGTTTCTTGTCAGCCGGCAACTTATCGCCAAGTTCCTTCAATTGTTTCTCTGTTTGGAAAATCATATTGTCGGCTTCGTTGAGCTTGTCCACACGTTCTTTCTGCTTCTTGTCGGCTTCTGCATTCTGTTCGGCCTCGTTTTTCATGCGGTCGATTTCTTCTTTGCTCAAGCCGCTGGAAGCTTCGATACGTATGGCTTGCTCTTTGCCGGTGGCCTTGTCTTTTGCCGATACTTTGAGAATACCGTTTGCATCTATGTCGAACGACACTTCAATCTGCGGAACGCCGCGAAGCGCGGGGGTTATTCCCGTAAGGTTAAACTGTCCAATGCTCTTGTTCTGCGATGCCATAGGACGTTCTCCCTGCAACACGTGGATTGTTACCTCGGTTTGATTGTCGGCTGCGGTAGAGAATACCTGCGCTTTCTTGCAAGGAATCGTTGTGTTGGAGTCGATAAGTTTTGTCATCACGCCGCCGAGGGTTTCAATACCGAGCGACAACGGAGTTACATCGAGCAAAACGATATCTCCTACGCCGCTTTCCTTGTTAAGTATCGCGCCCTGAATGCTTGCGCCCACAGCAACCACTTCATCGGGGTTAACGCCCTTCGAAGGTACTTTGCCGAAGAAATCCTGAACGGCTGTCTGCACTGCGGGAATACGGCTCGAACCACCTACAAGGATTACTTCGTCGATATCTGCCGTTGAAAGATTTGCATCAGAGATTGCTTTCTTGCAAGGCTCAAGGCAACTTTGGATAAGGTCGCGTGTAAGGTTTTCAAACATCGCACGTGTCAAAGTCTTCACCAAGTGTTTGGGCATACCGTCTACCACAGTGATATAAGGCAAGTTGATTTCCGTGGAAGCCGAAGACGAAAGTTCTATCTTTGCTTTCTCGGCAGCCTCTTTCACACGCTGCATAGCCATCGGATCTTTGGTGAGGTCAGCACCCTCTTCGCTCTTAAATTCACCCACGAGCCAGTCGATAATCTTTTGGTCGAAATCGTCGCCACCAAGGTGGGTATTACCGTTTGTTGAGAGCACTTCAAACACGCCGCCGCCGAATTCAAGGATTGAAATATCGAATGTACCACCGCCAAGGTCGAACACTGCAATTTTCATGTCCTTTTTTGCTTTGTCTAGACCGTAGGCAAGAGCTGCTGCGGTAGGTTCGTTAACTATACGCTTCACTTCCAAACCTGCAATTTCGCCTGCTTCCTTTGTAGCCTGACGCTGCGAGTCGGAGAAATATGCAGGAACAGTGATGACTGCTTCGGTAACTTTCTGTCCCAGATAGTCTTCTGCCGTTTTCTTCATCTTTTGAAGAACCATTGCCGAGATTTCCTGCGGAGTATAAAGTCTGCCGTCGATATCCACGCGGGGAGTGTTGTTGTCGCCACGCTCCACTTTGTAAGGCACACGGCTTATTTCTTGCTGAACCTGGTCGTAGGTTTCGCCCATGAATCTCTTGATTGAATAAACTGTGTTTTGAGGATTGGTTACAGCCTGACGTTTTGCAGGGTCTCCCACCTTTCTCTCACCGTCTTTCGTGAAAGCCACCACACTCGGGGTTGTGCGCTTTCCTTCGCTGTTTGCAATTACAACCGGTTCGTTACCTTCGAACACTGCAACGCATGAATTGGTTGTACCTAAGTCGATACCAATAATTTTTCCCATGATTCTATTTCTTTTTATTATTATTCTATGTTTATCGCCCCGCCTGAGCAGAGCTTCGCTTAATACAATGCAATGAGCGTGCCAAAACTTTTACCCCACGCCAAATTATTTTGTTTCCATGTTTGTTTTCCATGACATTTATGCCATTTTGTCAGAAAACAGCCCGCAGCAACTGCCGCAAGCAACAGAAAAGCCGCACAACAACACGGCTTTCACTCCACCACGACACAATGTATTTATAGCTGAAAAGCATTGCGTTTTCCGCACATCGCATATCGCAAAAACTCCGCCGCATCTAATTTAAATTAGATGCGGCGGAATTTAAATTATATCAGACATCGTTTTTACGAGATGCGCATATAGTTTTCAGCCCACCCGAAAGGCAGTTTTTTGTATCTTTGCACCCATTAAAAATTCAAGACAATAAATGGGAAGAAACAAATTCTCGCAAGACGAAATAAAGGAAATTGGAAAACTGCTGCGATTGAAAAACGCAGGCAATAGATATAAGCAGAAACTCGTGCGCCACGATTTGCGCGTAAACTACGAATTCAACATTTCAGACTTCAACGAGCCTGGAAAAGCATTCGGCGAAGAAGATTTGCAAAACGCTATAAAACGAGGCGCAATAGAGATACTCGACGATGCAACCATTGCCGCGATGAAGGCAAAGCGTGCGCGCGACAAGGCACGCGATGAAGCCCTACGCGAGAAGGAAGCCATTGCCAACGGAGCCACAGATTGGAAAGAGGCAATGAAGGAATGGGAAAAAATGCAGCAAAGCGGCGCAGAACTATAACCGGCTGACAATTATCCACATTAGTTTCTCCCCTCCCCTACTCCCCTACCGCATTTTTAGAGTTTCAGAGAAAAACAATGGCGTTCTATTTCGAACATGCGAAAATAGAACGCCATTAAATTATAACCGTATGTAAGTCTATGCTTAGAAATGCCCTACGGCGAAAGCATAGTAATCTTTCACATCAAGTTCGTCGGGAAAAATACCGGCAAATACCCTGCGCGTTTCGTTGGGCACATTCTCTATCGCCTTTTCGAGGCACATCAGAAATTTCTCGTCGTCATGCTCATAAAAGGCGATAAGCGAAAGAAACGGATAGCACGAATTCTTGTGCTTGGGGTTTTTCGCCATCACGATGTCTGCCACCTTTTTTGCCAAAGCATACTTCTTAAAAGAGGTAAGCAGATAAAGCAGCGCGCAAGGGTCTCCCTGCGATTTGATATTGTATTCCAGCAGTTTTTCAACATACGCGCCGATATTCTTGTCCTTGTTCCCTTTCAAGTCAATCGACAACCGTCGAATGGTATACATCTCGTCGCCAAGTTTCTCGCCTCTCGCCTTGTCCAAATATACCGTAGCTTTTTCCAAATCGCCCAAAGCCCAAAGCACAGTGGAAAGTTGTTCGAAAATATTCAGCTTAGCTATTTGCTGGTCCTCGCAGTATTTCAACGCATAGTGCAACTGCCACAACGCCTCCCTATATCGTTCGCAATACATGAGAGTTCGGGCATTATTAAAATAGGCAAGGCTGTTTTTGTCGTCTATCCTGATGTATCTTTCATAGAACTCGTGGGATTTTTCGTAGTTCTCCTGCAACGAAGAAACCTCGGCGGCAAGCATCAAAGCCTCCGTATCATTCGGATTTATGTCCAAGGCATAAGTAACACCCTCATAAGCTTTCTCCAAATTGTCGTCAAGGCAATACAACCTGGTTATCGCATTCCAATACGACACATTGTAAGGATCAGAGTCGATAAGTTTTTCCTCAATGGCTATCGCCTCCTTGAATTTCGAAAGCAAATGAAAATATTCTGCCTTGGTCTCGAGCACAGCACGCTTCTCCTGCAAATTTTTAGGCAGCATGCCATACCAATTCTCCAATTTGTCAATAATTCCTCGGTCGAGATAATCCCAAACTATCTGACAGAAAATTTCAACACAGTCGCCCATTTGGGCAAAATAGGCCTTTTTATAATAAGAATCGGCATCTTCCAAACGACCTTCCTCAAGATTGAAAAGACCACGGTAATACAATACATCGGGATCGCTTTTGTCTTGAATTCCGTCAATCAGTTTCCACGCGGCATTCCGTTTGTCGTTGAAGAAAAAGATTTCGGCTTTCATCAAAATAGCCGACAAACAATCGGGGTGCAGTTGCAGTGCGTATTCCAAGCATTGCAAAGCATCTTCTTTGCGCGACATATCATTATAATAATAGTCGGCAACATCAAGCAGATCGTCTTCGTCGAAATAATCCCTAAGCCCGCGGGAAATCATGTCCTCATATCGGACAACCGATCTGCGTACTTCGTCGTCTATTTTCCTTTTATTGTTGGAATTGGTCATTTATTCTTTTTAGTCCAATTGTCTTTCAGTCCCACGGTGCGGTTGAAAACGGGAAGTTCTGCCGTACTGTCGGAATCTTTCATGAAATATCCTATGCGCTGGAACTGCAAATATTCTCCCACTTCGCGTTCTGCTGCAAACTGTTCCACGTAGCAATCTGTCAACACCTTTTTTGATTCGGGGTTAAGCAGTTCGCGGAAATCCCGTTCGTCGGATGCGGGATCTTCCACCGAGAACAAATGGTCGTAGATGCGCACCTCGGATTTCACGGCGTGGTTCACGCTCAGCCAATGCAGGGTGCCTTTTACTTTGCGGTCGGCTCCGGGAAGACCGCTACGGGTTTCGGGATCATATTCACAGTAAACTTCCACCACATTTCCGTTATCGTCTTTCTTGCAGCCCGTACATTTCACGATATATGCGTTTTTGAGGCGCACTTCTTTGCCGGGAGTCATACGGAAGAACTTTTTGGGAGCATCTTCCATGAAATCCTCGCGTTCAATCCAGAGTTCGCGTGAGAAAGTTATCTCGTGTTTTCCTGCTTCCGGGTTTTCGGGATTATTTTCTGCCTCCATCTGCTCCACTTGTCCCTCGGGATAATTTGTAATCACGAGTTTCAACGGATTTAGCACCGCGCTAACGCGCGTAGCCCGCTGATTGAGGTCTTCGCGTGCGGCAGCTTCGAGCATTGCATAGTCGTTGAGCGCATCAAATTTGGTGTAGCCAATCATGCGAATGAACTTGCGTATCGCCTCGGGCGAATAGCCACGACGGCGAAGCCCGCAAACCGTAGGCATTCGGGGATCGTCCCAACCGCTCACGAGATGTTCTTCAACCAATGCCAGAAGTTTGCGCTTGCTCATCACGGTGTAGGTGAGATTCAGGCGATTGAATTCATACTGTCGGGGACGGTTGTCATCGAGTTCCTTACCCTCTTTCAGCAAGTCGATAAAATAGTCATACAGAGGGCGATGAGGCACAAACTCCAAAGTACAGATTGAATGGGTTACGCCTTCAAAATAATCACTCTGTCCGTGGGCAAAATCATACATGGGATAAACTTTCCACTTGTCGCCTGTGCGATGGTGGGGCTTGTTTATCATGCGATATATCACCGGGTCGCGGAAATGCATATTGGGATTTGCCATATCTATCTTGGCGCGCAAAACCATAGAACCCTCGGGCACTTCGCCGTTGTTCATCTTATTGAAAAGTTCAAGGCTTTCCTCCACCGGGCGATCCCTGAAAGGACTGTTTGTTCCCGGCTGTGTGGGTGTTCCCTTCTGAGCTGCGATTTGCTCGCTCGTCTGTTCGTCCACATAGGCCTTGCCTTCTTTTATCAATCTCACGGCAAAATCCCATAGTTTCTGGAAATAGTCGGAAGCATAATATATATTGCCCCACTTGAAACCGAGCCATTGAATATCGCGCTTGATACCCTCCACATAGTCGGTGTTCTCTTTTTGAGGGTTGGTATCGTCGAGACGAAGATTACAAACTCCGCCAAACTTTTCTGCGATTCCGAAATCCTCGCAAATGGCTTTGGCGTGTCCAATATGTAGATAACCATTAGGCTCTGGCGGGAAACGTGTTTGCAGACGTCCTCCGTTTTTGCCCTCTGCCAAATCTTTTTCAACTATCTGTTCAATGAAATCCAAATTCCTGCGTTCTGTATTGTTTTCTTCCATTGCTTATATTTTTTCACGATGTAAAATTACTTACTTTTTCCCGTATATTCTGCCACTGACGCTAACATTTTGCACCCCCGGGCAGCACAAACGCGAAATTACAGATTGCGTATTATTGTTTTGCTTTGTTTATATTAAAATACGGCACTTTGTTCACCTCAATCAAGCACAGAAAATCAGCCGTCTACAACACCGTAAAAACTACACCGCATCTCGCAAAAACTCCGCCGCATCTAATTTAAATTAGATGCGGCGGAATTTA
>CAVFYC010000111.1:0-6396 GCA_963626585.1 Christensenellaceae bacterium Phil1
ACGCTTTTTTCAAGTCAAGAAACCGCAAAAACGATAACCGATATTATTTAAATAATGTCTGACATTGTTTTTGCGAGATGCCGTGTAGGATTTTTGTGGGGCGGGAGTGATGTTTGCAACTGGGTTGCAAGTGGTGGTATATAACTTTGCAAGCGGAAAAAATTGTTTGCTGAAATGAAAAAGATTATCATCATAGTGGCTGTATCGGTTGCGGCGCTCGCGGCAATCGTGTTTACGGGCAACAAAGAGGCGGCTAATCACGAGGAGCACGAACATGAGGCGACCGACTACGCCAACATTCCGCTCACCGAGGCGCAGATTAAAGCCGTGAAGCTTTCCACTTCGCCCATTGAGTATCGCGATATGGACCAGGGCATAAGGGCTAATGGCGCGCTCGTGGTGAGGGCGCAAAACACGGCGGACGTGAGCAGCACGATGCAGGGTGTGGTGAAAAAACTGTATGTGAACGAGGGCGACAAAGTGGGCAAAGGACAGATTGTTGCCATGGTGGAAAATCCTGAAGTGGTGGCATTGCAAAGGGAATACTATACTGCCTGCAAGGAAACGGAGTATGCCAAGACGGAACTCGACCGACAGAATTTTCTGGCAAGCCAAGGCGCGGGTTTGGGCAAGAACCTGCAACAGGCAACGGCTCAATATAATATTCTCGCGGCAAAGCAAGGCGGTATAGCCCGTCAGCTCGCGCAATTCGGCATTAACGTGAAAAATGCGGCGGAGGGAAAATTCACCACGTCGTTCCCGCTTTATTCTCCGATAGGCGGAACGGTGGGGACAATAGGCGCAAGTTTGGGCAGCTACGTTGACATGCAGACGCCGATAATGACGGTTTGCAACAACAGCGCCGTAGAATGCGACCTGAACGTTTTTGAGAAAGATATAGCCAAGGTGAAACGCGGCGCACGCGTTTTGCTTTCGCTCACAAACCAGGCGGGCAAGACGATTGAGGGTTATGTGAGTGGCATAAACGAGAGTTTCAACGCGAAAGACAAGAGCGTGGCCGTGCACGTGAAGATAGAAAATACGGAAGGCGATCTATTTGGCGGCATGTATGTTACGGGAATGATTTCCACGGGCAAGGAGCGTGTGGAAGCCGTGCCGAGCAAGGCGATAGTGAAGGACGGAAACCGCTCGTACGTGTTTGTGCACAATGTGAACCATTCGCTCAGCATTAAAAAGACTCACCATTTCAAGCGCTGCGAGGTAAAGACGGGGATAACCGAGGACGGATACACGCAGGTGGACTTCGTGGAGCCGATAAAGAAGGACCTGCCGGTGGTAACCAACAACAGTTATTATTTGGCGAGTGCCGTGGGCGAACATGGCGAACATGATCATTAATCCGTGGCTTACCGTTAAAAAGGCAACGCAATGTTTCAGAAACTTATAGACTATTCCATTCACCACAAAGCGGTGGTGGGCGTACTCACTCTGTTGCTCGCCGTGTGGGGTGCGGTTTCGCTCGCAAACCTTCCGTTTGATTCCACTCCAGATATCACCAACAACCAAGTGCAAGTGATTACGCAGGCTCCTTCGTTGGGCGCGCAAGAAGTGGAACAGTATATCACCACTCCGATAGAGATGGCAATGGCCAACATTCCCAAGCTCGAAAGCCGCAGAAGCATCTCGCGCAGCGGTTTGTCGGTTATCACCCTTGTTTTCAACGACAATGCCGACGTCTATTGGGCACGTCAGCAGGTAAGCCAACAGTTGAAGGAAGCCGAAGAAGGGTTGTCGCGCGGCGGAAAAACCTCGCTCGGGCCAATTGCAACGGGACTCGGCGAAATTTACCACTACACCGTGAGGGCGAAAAAGGGATATGAGGAAAAATATTCCCTGACTCAGTTGCGCACAATACAGGACTGGATCGTAAGAAAACAACTGTCGGGCACAAAAGGTTTGGCAGAAGTGAGCGGCTGGGGCGGATTCGTGAAAGAATACGAGGTGGCAATCGACGCAGAACGCCTGAACGCAGCCGGGATAACCATTCCCGAAGTTTACAAGGCGCTTGAAGAAAATAATGAAAACACCGGAGGAAGCTACATAGAGCAGAACGACAGGCAATACTACATTCGAGGAATCGGAGTAACCAAGAGCCTTAACGACATAAGGAATATCCCCGTGAAAACATCTGGCGCCACACCGGTGAGAATAGGCGACGTTGCAAAAGTGGACTATGGCACGGCTACAAGGTTTGGTGCCGTAACGCGCAATGGCGAGGGCGAAGTGGTGGCAGGCATTGCCATTATGCTCAAAGGCGAGAACTTTCAGGAGGTGAGCCGCAGAGTGAAAGAGAAAATAGCCCAAATACAGAAAAGCCTGCCCGAAGGAGTTGTGATAGAGCCTTTCATCGACCGCACACAGCTTGTAAACAGAGTGGAAAGCACTATCGCGCACAATCTGATTGCCGGCGGACTGATTGTAATCTTTATACTCGTGCTTTTCCTTGGCAACTGGCGCGCGGGACTTGTTGTGGCGAGCATCATTCCCCTTAGCATGTTGTTTGCATTCGGTATGATGCGGCTGTTTGGCATTAGCGGAAATCTTATGAGCCTTGGCGCCATAGATTTCGGCATGATAGTTGACTCGGCAGTGATTATCGTGGAAGCAGTGTGCCTTCACATCGAGCAGCAAAAGGCAAAATATCCCACGATGTGCCTTACACAAAAGGAAATGGACGGCGAAGTTTTTTATTCAGCCTCCAAAATACGCCATTCGGCGGCTTTCGGCGAAATTATAATAATGATAGTTTACATTCCGCTCATGACTCTCGCCGGGATAGAGGGGAAAATGTTCCGCCCAATGGCTCTCACGATTTTCTTCGCCATTCTCGGCGCGTTTATACTCTCTCTCACCTACGTTCCAATGGCAAGCGCATTGTTTTTAAGCAAGAAAATCGGCACGACAAGGAATATCGCCCATCGCATGGTGGACAAACTTCATAGGATATACGAGCCTGTGCTCACTTGGGCGGTTTCCCACAATCGCGAACTCATTGTCGGGGCGATTTGCGCGTTTGTCGTTAGCGTGGCAGCCTTTCAAAAACTCGGCGGAGAGTTTATCCCGAGTCTTGAAGAGGGTGATTTTGCTGCGGAATTGAGTATGGCGCAGGGCACAAGCCTTAGTCAAATGACTGAAGCCACTACATTGGGCGAGAAATTGCTTCGCGAAAAATTTCCGGAGGTCAAGCAAATTGTTACACGCATCGGCAGCGCGGAGATACCCACTGACCCAATGCCGGTGGAGCGTGCCGACATGATGATATCCCTCAAGCCGAAAACTGAATGGACAAGCGCGAAAACCAAAGACGACCTAATGGAAATGATGACCGAGACGCTCGAAACCGTACCGGGTCTCGACGTTGAGATGAGCCAGCCCATTCAAATGAGAAACAACGAATTGATTACGGGAATAAGGCAAGACGTTGCTGTGAAGATTTACGGTGAAGATCTCGACGTTCTCAGCGAGCAGGCCAACAGAGTGGCAAAATCTATTAAGGGAGTTGCGGGCGTGGCCGACATATTTGTGGAAAAAGTTCAGGGCTTGCCGCAAATCCATGTGGTTTACAATCACGAGCGGCTCGCAGAGTATGGAATTTCCGTGAGAGATGCGAACAACGTGTTGCAGACGGCGTTTGCAGGAAATGAGGCCGGGGCGGTTTATGAAGGCGAGAAAAAATTCAGCATAGTGCTCCGGCTCGACAGCAGACTGCGCAACGACATTACGGCATTGCAGAACCTTTATCTTCCGTTGCAGAACGGCGGAACTGTTCCCCTTTCCCAGGTTGCCGACATCGAATATGTGGAGGCCCCGTCTCAGATAACGCACGACGAAGGTACGCGAAGAATTTACGTAGGCTTCAATGTGAGAGGACGGGATATAGAAAGCACAGTAAAAGACATTGAGAAAATTTTAAACAGAACCGACCTCCCGGCTGGCTACTACTATAATTATGACGGGGAGTTCAAGAATCTTCGCGAGGCAACAAACCGTTTGTCGATTGCAATCCCTGCCGCACTGATTATGATACTTCTGCTGCTTTACGCAACGGTTCGAAATCTTCGCGAGACGCTTTTTGTGTTCAGCGCAATTCCTCTTGCGGCGATTGGAGGCATTTGGGCTTTATGGCTACGCGGCATGCCGTTTTCGATATCTGCCGGAGTGGGATTCATAGCGCTCTTCGGCGTAGCGGTACTCAACGGAATAGTGCTGATAGGGCAGCTCAACGATTTGCAAAAGGAGGGCGTGGGCAACATAACCGATAGAATTATGCAGGGCTGTATGATTCGTTTGCGCCCGGTGCTTATGACGGCCCTTGTGGCAAGCTTCGGATTTTTGCCGATGGCTATCTCGCGCGGCGACGGTGCCGAAGTGCAGCGCCCGTTGGCCACAGTGGTAATCGGCGGACTGATAACGTCTACCCTGCTCACGCTCGTGGTTTTGCCGGCAATCTACAAAACATTCACGAAAAAGTAAATACCAATGCGCACATCAACTATAATCACAGCGGCAGCGGCTTTGTTTTTCACCGCAACGGCACAAGCGCAAACCAGCAGCGCGCCACGCAAACTCACGCTCGAGCAATGCATTGCCACGGCTTTGAAAAACAACTACGGCGTGCGGGCGGCGCAAAACGAAACCGAGAAAGCGGAAATCCTGCAAGCCACGGCGTGGGATCTCGACAAGACTTCCGTGTCGCTCAGTCAGGACCCCACATCGGGAGGAAGCCCCGACAATGCGCTGACACTAAGCCAAACTTTTGAGTTCCCCACTGTATACACTTCGCGCCGCAACACGCTCAAGGCCGAAACGGCTGTGGCAAAAAGCCGCACCGACATCAGCCGCAAACAACTGGCGCAAGAAGTGGCTACGGCCTATACCGAAATGGTGTATGCGCTCGAAAAGCAGAATATACTCCTTTCGCAAGATTCCATACTCGACAACTATCTAAAACTTGCAAGCATAAGATACAAGGCAGGCGAGGCAAGACAATTGGAAAGGCTCACGGCAAGCCGCATGAAGCACGAAAACGAAATGGAAATAGAGCGCGCAAAAACCGACTACCTTTCGCTGCAACACAAGATAGGCCAACTGCTCAACACCGACGAGAATATTTTGCCCGCCGACGGAAAACTCGTGGCTCTTGACTATCATGAAACCGCCGGCTACGATTTTGCGCAAAGCGCGGAGGGCAATCTCAACGCGCGCGAGATAGAAAAAGCCGACAAGGCGGTGAAAGAGGCAAAAAGCGGCTATCTTCCGAATTTCAGCGTGGGACTAAGCACGCAGCTTGTGCTGAAAGGGTGGAATCCATACGGCGTGGACCGCAGCCGGTTTGCCAAAGGAAATTTCATGGGATTTGAGGTAGGAGTAGGGCTGCCGCTTTTCTTCGGCGCCACACGGGCAAAGGTGAAAGCTGCAATAAAGGAACGCGAAACGGCAGAGCTTTACGCGCAGCAGCAACGCCAGCAAATACAGAGCGAATACCTTGCGGAGCGCAACAATCTCGAGGCCGCAAAAAAACGCATGGACTACTATCAAAGCAAAGGGCTTGGCGAAGCGCAGGAAATGGAGAGAATAGCGAGAGTGTCGTATGAAAACGGCGACATAGGCTATATGGAATACGTGCAAGGGCTTCTCGAAGCCATGAACACGCGCCTGAAATATGCCGAAACGGTGAAGGAATACAACATAGCCGTGATAAACCTCAACACCATTGCAAAGTAAAGCCCTGAAACACGCCGCAAAACGCCGCGCAATGCTCCCCGTTTAGCCATTATTACATATATTTGCAATGAAATAGGAAATACGGCAAAATGGACGAGAGCAAATACATAGAACTGCTGGAAAGTCGCGGAATAAGAGCCACCGCCAACCGCATAATGATAATCAAAGCACTGGCGGCAGAGCAATTCCCCAAATCGATGAAGGAACTTGAAGACACACTCGTGCTCATCGACAAATCGAATATCTTTCGCGCGCTCACGATATTCCGCCAACACCATCTTGTTCACACCATCGAAGACGGCAACGGCGGCACACGCTATGAATTGTGCCTTAGCCACAGCGAGGAAGACGATGACGACGAGCACGTACACTTTTTCTGCGAAAATTGCGGGCGCATCGTTTGCCTCAACTCCATTCCCGTGCCTGCCATAAGCCTGCCCGAAGGATACGAGCACCACAGCACGAATTTTCTTGTGAAAGGAATCTGCCCCGAATGCGCACGCAAACATTCGCACCGCCATTCCTGACCTCCTGCAACCTCTCGCATTTCCCCCCATTCCGCAAGTCAAAAACCATGCAGTGCATGGCAAAAAAACAAGTCGGCATCTCGTAAAAACTCCGGGCCACCAAATTTAAATTCCGGGCCATGTA
>CAVFYC010000112.1:0-6378 GCA_963626585.1 Christensenellaceae bacterium Phil1
GACTACAAGAAAATGCATGACAATGGTTTTGAAAACCATAATGAACGTCTTGATTTTGCCGGCGAATTCTGTTTCAGAAAGAATGGCAACAAACACGCTTGGAATCCCGACACAATACGCACTCTACAACTTTCCACCCGAACAGGCAGTTATAAGAAATTTAAAGAGTTCACTAATCTTTCTGATCACAAAGACTCTCCTATTTTTATTCGTGATTTCTTCGATTTCAAACGTAACCCTATTTCGATAGACAAAGTTGAGTCAATCGAAAGCATAATGAAGAGATTTGTTACCGGAGCGATGAGTTTTGGTGCACTCAGTAAAGAAGCACACGAAGCAATTGCTTTGGCAATGAACTCTATTCATAGTCGCAGTAACACGGGAGAGGGTGGTGAAGATTCTGATCGTTTCAAACCGCAAGCCGATGGCACATCGCTTAGAAGCGCTATAAAACAAGTAGCCTCGGGGCGTTTTGGTGTAACGGCAGAATATCTCGTAAATGCAGATGAAATACAAATTAAAATAGCCCAAGGTGCAAAACCAGGGGAAGGTGGGCAGCTCCCAGGCTATAAAGTAGATAAAATAATAGCACGAGTACGCCATTCTATTCCTGGAATTTCGCTTATTTCACCTCCACCTCATCACGATATATATTCTATAGAAGATCTCGCACAGTTGATATTCGACCTTAAAAATGTAAACCCATCAGCATTGATAAGTGTAAAACTCGTTGCAGAATCTGGAGTAGGAACAATTGCGGCTGGTGTTACAAAAGCGAAAGCTGACTTAATTACAATTTCCGGAGCAGACGGAGGTACGGGCGCTTCACCTGGATCTTCTATATATTATGCAGGTATTTCTCCCGAACTCGGACTGAGCGACACGCAACAAACCCTTGTTAGAAATGGTTTGAGAGGGCAAGTAAAACTTCAAGTCGATGGTCAGTTAAAAACGGGACGTGATGTAATATTAATGGCACTTCTCGGCGCAGAAGAATATGGATTCGCAACGAGTGTACTTATTGTTTTGGGGTGTGTTATGATGAGAAAATGCCACACCAACACTTGTCCGATGGGGGTTACAACTCAAAACGAAGAACTACGCAAACGATTCGTCGGAAGAAGCGAATATATTGTAAACTATTTCAAGTTCATCGCTACCGAAGTTCGCGAATATCTTGCAGAAATGGGTTTCACTTCAATGGAAGAAATCATTGGACGTACAGACTTGATTATACGCAAAGATACAAACTGTACTAATGGACATCTCCTTGATTTCAGCAAACTTCTATATATGCCCTCAAATGGCAATGAAGTTGCTATACACAATGTTATCCAGCAAGACCATCACATTAACAATGTAATAGATGTTGATTTAATTAGCAAATTAAAAGACGCGATTGACAATAAGACTGAAATGTCGCTTGATTGTGTTGTTAAGAATACAGACCGCGCTGTAGGAGCAATGCTTTCTGGTGCTGTTGCCAAGAAATGGGGCGGAGAAGGTTTGCCCGAACATACTATTAATGTCAAATTCCGTGGTTCTGCAGGACAAAGTTTTGGAGCTTTCCTCGAGAAGGGAATAGACTTTACGTTGGAAGGCGAAGCTAACGACTATCTTGGAAAAGGCTTATGCGGAGGTATAATTTCTGTTATGCCATCATTGCGTAGTACTTTTAACTCTTCAGAAAATACAATCGCAGGAAATACTTTACTATACGGCGCAACTTCTGGAGAAGTTTACATTTCCGGACGAGCAGGCGAACGTTTTGCTGTGAGAAATTCTGGCGCTACTGCTGTTGTAGAAGGAGTTGGCGACCATTGCTGCGAATACATGACAGGAGGTCGAGTTGTTGTTCTAGGTTCTACCGGCAAAAACTTTGCTGCCGGAATGAGTGGAGGTATTGCTTACGTGTGGAATTATAACGAAAACTTTGACTACTTTTGCAATATGGATTCCGTAGAACTTTCGCTTATCGAAGATTCTGTATCAAGCAAAGAACTTAAAGACCTAATTCGCAAACATTACATGTACACTCGCAGTGAACTTGCACACAAGATGCTCAACGATTGGAACAAATACGTTGAGCAGTTCATTCAAGTGGTTCCGATTGAATACACCAAGGTGCTTCAAGAAGAAAAGATGAGAAAATTGCAAGAGAAAGTAGCTGCAGTACAAACAGAGTTTTAACAAAAATCCTACAGAATTTTGTAGGGAGACAAAAAGAACGAATAGTCATGGGAGATCCCAAAGCATTTTTAAATATACATCGTAAAGAAGCCGGATATCGTCCGGTACACGAAAGAGTCCACGATTTCAGTCAAGTGGAACAAACTTTAAACACACACGATCGCCGTTTACAAGCTTCTCGGTGCATGGCATGTGGAGTACCTTTCTGCCATTGGGCTTGTCCGCTTGGAAACCGCCAACCAGAATGGCAAGACGCTTTGTACAAAGGGAAATGGCGCGACGCATACGAAATCCTTTCTGAAACATGTGATTTTCCTGAATTCACAGGAAGAGTTTGTCCTGCTCTATGCGAAAAAAGTTGTGTACTCAATCTTTCGTGCCATGAACCTGTAACAATTCGCGAAAACGAAGCTGCGATTATCGAGGCTGCTTTCCGTGAGAATTACATTGAGCCTAAAGTTTATGAGCGCAACGGGAAAAGTGTTGCTGTTATTGGTGCTGGTCCTTCGGGATTAGTTTGCGCCAACCGCCTAAACAAACTCGGTTACGATGTAACTCTTTTCGACAAAAACGAAGCTGCTGGTGGTTTGTTGAGATATGGTATTCCTAATTTCAAACTCGATAAAACCATTATCGATCGCAGAATGAAAATACTAGAAGCCGAGGGTATTCATTTTGTGATGAATGCAGAAGTAGATCCCAACCGTCTACCCGAAGGATTTGATGCTTATTGCATTTGCATAGGCACCCCTACTCCACGCGACCTCAAAGTTCCTGGACGTGAACTTAAAGGTATTCACTTCGCGCTCGAACTTCTTTCACAACAAAATCGCATTCTTGCAGGGAACAAGTTTTCAGAAGAAGAACTGATAACAGCAAAAGGAAAAGACGTTCTTGTTATCGGTGGAGGTGATACTGGTTCTGACTGTATTGGAACAAGCATTCGTCAAGGAGCAAACAGCGTTACCCAAATAGAAATTATGCCCAAGCCTCCAGTAGGATATAATCCTGCTACACCATGGCCCGAATGGCCGAGAATATTCAAGACTACATCTTCCCACGAAGAAGGTTGCACACGTCGTTGGCTTGTAAATACAAATTCTTTCATCGGCAAAGACGGTAAAGTCGTAGCAGCAGAACTTGAAGAAATCGATTGGACAAAGCCTACCGATGGCAGTCGTCCTCAAATGATTTCTACCGGGAAAAAAGAAACCTTCAAAGCAGACTTGGTATTACTCGCTATGGGATTCTTGCGTAATCAAGAACAGCAATACCCGGAAAATGTTTTTGTTGCCGGCGATGCAAAAAGCGGTGCATCTCTTGTGGTAAGAGCCATGGCATCTGGACGGGAAACTGCCAAAATGATAGACAAATACTTAAAAGAAAAATAACAACATATCCAAACACATAAAACTACAAGATTATGTCAACACTGAGATTCAAAGTTGTAGAAGAGGCTTTCAGTAAAAAGCCGGTAGCAGTTCCACAGCCTTCGGAGCGTCCTTCCGAATATTTCGGAAAGAATGTCTTCAACAAAGAGAAGATGCGTCGTTATCTTCCCAAGGAGATTTTCCGCAAGCTCATCGACACTATTGAGAACGGCGGCATTCTTGATCGTTCCATTGCCGATGCTGTAGCAGAAGGAATGAAACGTTGGGCTATCGAAATGAAAGCCACCCACTACACCCATTGGTTTTCACCACTTACCGAAGGCACTGCTGAAAAGCACGACGCTTTTGTTGAGCCCGACGGTCGTGGCGGAGTGATTGAAGAGTTTACCGGCAAGCTTCTCGTTCAGCAAGAGCCTGATGCTTCTTCATTCCCCAGCGGTGGTATTCGCAACACATTCGAAGCACGCGGATATTCTGCATGGGATCCTTCATCTCCAGCATTCATTGTTGACGACACTCTTTACATTCCTACTATTTTCGTCGCATACACAGGTGAATGCCTTGACTACAAAGCACCGTTGCTTAAAGCATTGCGCGCAGTGAACAAGGCTGCTGTTGACGTTTGCCATTATTTCAACCCTGATGTAAAGAAAGTTTACGCATATCTCGGTTGGGAGCAGGAGTATTTCCTTGTTGACGAAGGCCTCTACGCTGCACGTCCCGACTTGCTCTTGACTGGCAGAACCCTTATGGGACATGAGAGTTCAAAGAACCAGCAGTTGGAAGACCATTACTTCGGAGCAATTCCTCCACGCGTGATGCAATTCATGAAAGAGTTGGAAATCGAAGCTTTGAAACTTGGAATTCCCGTTAAGACTCGCCACAACGAGGTTGCGCCCAACCAGTTTGAGCTCGCGCCCGTGTTTGAAGAGTGCAACCTTGCCAACGACCACAACATGCTTATCATGGCATTGATTCGCAACATTGCACGTCGCCACGGCTTCCGCGTTCTTCTTCACGAAAAGCCTTTCAAAGGCATCAACGGTAGCGGCAAGCACAACAACTGGTCGCTTGGCACAGACACCGGCATTGGCTTGATGTCTCCGGGCAAAACAGATATCGACAACCTGCGTTTCGTTACATTCATTGTCAACACTCTTGCTGCCGTATACAATCACAACGGTTTGCTCAAGGCCAGCATCGAAAGCGCATCCAACGCACACCGTCTTGGAGCCAACGAAGCACCTCCTGCAATCATTTCTTCGTTCATCGGCGAGCAACTCACCAGCATCCTCGACCATATCGAGAACAGCGACTCCGAAGACATGACTAACTTCGGCAAGAAGCAGGGAATGAAGATGGATATCCCGAGCATACCCGAGCTTCTCATCGACAACACCGACCGCAACCGCACCTCGCCCTTTGCCTTCACGGGCAACCGTTTCGAGTTCCGCGCCGTTGGTTCTCAGGCAAACTGTGCAGCAGCAATGATTGTTCTCAACACAGCAGTTGCAGAGCAGTTGCAAAACTTCAAGGCTGCAGTTGACGCCCGCATTGCAAAAGGCGAAGAGCAGAATGCAGCAATTCTCGAAGAGTTGAGAGTTGTAATCAAGAAATCAAAAGCTATCCACTTCGAGGGCAACGGATATAGCGACGAATGGGTTGAAGAAGCTAAGCGCCGCGGTTTGGATTGCGAGAGCTCCGTGCCTTTGGTTTACGACAACTATCTCTCCGACTCTTCTGTGAATATGTTCGAGAGCACAGGCGTGATGACCAAGAAGGAACTTGAAGCACGCAACGAGGTGAAATGGGAAACCTACACCAAGAAAATACAGATTGAAAGCCGTGTGCTCGGCGATCTCGCTATGAGCATGATAGTTCCAGTTGCCACACAATATCAAACACAATTGGTGGACAACGCTTTCAAGCTCAAAGAAATCCTTCCCGCCGACAAGTTTGCCGAAGCATCAAAGAAAGACATCGAACTTATCGACAAGATTTCAAAGCACACTGCATATATCGAGGACAAAGTTCACGCCATGATCGAAGCGCGCAAGGTTGCCAACCGCATAGAAGACAACCGTGAAAAGGCAATAGCTTATCACGACACCGTGGCTCCTATGTTTGACGACATTCGCTACCACATCGACAAGCTCGAACTTATCGTGAGCGACCAGATGTGGGAACTCCCGAAATATCGCGAACTCCTGTTCATCAGATAATCAAAGACCAAATTTAGCACATTACTCTATCGTAATATTTCTGTGTCGTGCGGCGGTTGCGTTGTTCTTTTAGAAAGCGTAACCGCCGCTTTTTTATCCAATCCCCCGACTAACTTCACGCAAGGCTTGGATTTAACCAATCTCCCCCACCTTATTCACAAGCAGCCCCATCTTCCGATTTAAGACAACAGAGGGAAATTCCTTCTGAACCCAGGAAAAATCCCAACTCCTCCCATCTCTTTTCCCTTTTGATGCCATCAGTTTGTCTTACTTCGAACGTTCAACGTGTTTACTTCGTTCGATCAACGTGCTTACTTCGTACGATCAACGTGCTTACTTCGTACGAAGTGAGACAAACTCCTCGGACTTCTTGGCGAAACACATCGGACATTTTGACGAGAATCACATGATCTCTTGGCAAATACAAGCGGGGAAACTTGCCTTTTGGTCCGATGAGTTTTCTTTTTTGTCTGATGAGTTTGTCTTACTTCGGCCGTTCAACGTGTTTACTTCGGCCGTTCAACGTGCTTACTTCGGCCGATCAACGTGCTTACTTCGGCCGAAGTAAGACAAAC
>CAVFYC010000113.1:0-6130 GCA_963626585.1 Christensenellaceae bacterium Phil1
GCGATGATTCCGTTTTGTTGCGCTTGTTTTTCCCGGGAAATCCCATGTTTTTTGAAGCTTAAAATATGTGCAAAAAACTACAAGGCATCTCGTGAAAAACTCCGGGCCACCTAATTTAAATTCCGACGCATCTAATTTAAATTAGGTCTGACCTCGTTTTTCCCGTTTCCGCATGTCGTGAAAACGGTATATTGACAACGTTTTTACGAGCTCCCCAATCCGTTGAAACAGCGCGGCAAATGCTGATTTTGCAGTACGTGGCAGTTTTATTGCACAAATTGCCGAAAAATGTACGCTCAAAGGTTGTGTGAAAATAAATTATCGCTAAATTTGTAACATCTACAATACAGATAACAATTAATATTCAAATTAACCATGGACGAAATAACAAAACCCTATGTTATAGGCCTCGATTTGGGAGGTACTAACTCAGTATTCGGCATCGTTGATGCCCGTGGCAACATAGTTGCAACCACCGCAATCAAAACCCAGGCTTACCCCGACTTTGACGACTACGTGAAAGCTTCAACCGAGGCCCTTATGCCGATTATCGACACTGTGGGCGGAATAGAGAAGATAAAAGCTCTCGGTATAGGTGCGCCCAACGGCAACTACTATAACGGAACAATAGAATATGCTGCCAACTTGAAATGGCAGGGTGTTGTGCCCATCGCAAAGAAGTTTGAAGAAGCTCTCGGCGTTCCCGTGATCGTTACAAACGACGCAAACGCAGCAGCAGTGGGCGAATTCACTTACGGAGTGGCTCGCGGAATGAAAAACTTCGTGATGATAACCCTCGGAACAGGTGTGGGCAGCGGTATATACATCAACGGACAACTCGTGTTGGGTTGCGACGGTTTGGCAGGCGAGCTCGGACACCTCACAGTGATTCCCAACGGAAGAACTTGCGGTTGCGGACGTCGCGGCTGCCTTGAAACCTATTGCTCGGCAACTGGCGTGGCACGCACAGCCCGCGAATATCTCGACACAAGAGAAACACCCTCGATTTTGCGCGATATTCCCGCCGAAGATATCACTTCTTTTGAAGTTTACAAGGCAGCAGTGGCAGGCGATGAACTGGCAAAGGAAATATTTGAAGTAACAGGAAGCATGCTCGGCGAGGCTTGCGCCAATTTTGCTCTGTTCTGCTCTCCCGAAGCATTCATCTTTATGGGCGGACTAACAAAGGCAGGCGATTTGTTGATGAAGCCATTGCAAAAAGCATACGACGAACATGTGCTGAGCGTGTATAAAGGAAAAGCAAAACTCCTTTTCTCAGGTTTGAAAGACAGCGAAACAGCCGTTCTCGGGGCAAGTGCTTTGGGCTGGGACAATCCTCAGCAAACCGTTCCTGTGGACACAGAATTGTAATTTTTAATATTGGTATGAACAGGTGCGGCAGAAAATATTTTTTGCTGCACCTGTTTTTCCTTATATCCCGTTAAACTCAAAAATAAACCGATAAAATTCTACAATAATGAAAAAGATAACGGCACTCATCGGCATGCTTTGCCTTTTGCTCGCATCGTGTAGCCAGAAAGAAGAACAATGGACACAACTTTTCAACGGTCAGAATCTCGACAACTGGGATAAATATCTCGGCCCGGCATTCGAGGGACACGAAGACCTTGCAAAAACAGCCACTCCCGACAATGTTTTCTCCGTGGTGGACATGGACGGACAAAAGGTCATACGTATTTCGGGCGAAGTGTTCGGCTCGCTTGCCACAAAAGACACATTCCAAAATTTCCACGCGAGACTGGTGATGAAGTGGGGCACAAAAATCACAAAAGAACTCAACTGCGGTTTCCTTTATTACGGCCACGGACCTTTTGGAGCAGGTTTCGGAACTTGGAAATCCTGTGTGGAATGCCAGTTGCAGCACGGAAATATGGGCGGGCTCTATATGATTGGCGAAGATATCAACCTGAATGCTGACGTTGAGAAACAAGGAGAAAACTATGCCTATAAGAATGGCGGCGAAAACCTTGAATTCGGAAAATCCGTGGACCGCCGTATGATTGTTCACGGCTCTGATGCAGAAAACGAGGTAGGACAGTGGAACACCATCGAGATATTTTGCGTAGGACAACAGACCGTGCACGTAGTAAATGGGGTTGTAACTCTTCGCACAAGCAACATCACGACAACTGCAGCCGACAAGAAAAATCCGCTTACGGGTGGCTGCTTGCAATTGCAGTCTGAAGGTTCGGAATTGTTTGTCAAATCGGTGGAGATACAGCCTATAGACAAAATTCCCGCTGATTTGCTGAAATAATCCTCCCCTGCAAGAAGGGGAAAATACCATAAAATTGTGAGGCGTACCATATTGATTTGGTGCGCCTCGCTTGTTTTTGCCATCATAACTATTTCGTATATTTGCAGATACAACATCAATCTAATTCTACGCTATGTTTTTCGCTCTGCTCATACCTTTTCTCGGCACGATGCTTGGTTCTGCATTTGTTTTTCTGATGAAAGACAAAATGTCAACGGGCGTACAAAAATCATTGTTGGGTTTTGCTTCCGGAGTAATGGTTGCCGCATCAGTTTGGTCGCTTCTCATTCCGAGCATGGAGCTTGGCGGCGAAAGCAAACTGCGTATCGTTCCGGCGGTAGTGGGTTTCCTGTGCGGCATGGGCTTTCTATTGCTCATTGATACGCTTACGCCCCACCTTCATATAGGTTCCGACAAGCCAGAAGGCGTTAAAGCTCATCTTTCAAAGTCTGCCATGCTTGCGCTCGCCGTTACAATCCATAATTTCCCCGAAGGAATGGCTGTGGGAGTGGTTGTGGCAGGCGCAATGCAGCACGGAGAATGGATTTCAACCACCGGAGTTCTTGCCATGTCGCTTGGAATCGCGATACAAAACATTCCCGAGGGCGCGATAATCTCTATGCCGATGAAAGCTGCGGGCGGAAGTAAAATCAAGTCGTTTGTCATGGGAACGCTAAGCGGCATAGTGGAACCGGTGGGCGCATTGCTGATAATTTTCCTCGCATCGGCGGTAAAACCGGTGCTGCCTTATTTGCTCGCCTTCTCAGCTGGCGCAATGCTTTACGTAGTTGTTGAAGAACTTATACCGGAAGCGTCAGAAGGCAAGCACTCCAATCTTTCCACCGTGGGTTTTGCCATAGGTTTTGCCCTTATGATGACGCTCGACGTGCTTCTCGGTTGAAAAAACAAGGCTTAAGGATTGCCGTAAGATTGAAATCATGTAAATTTGCATAAAGACAAATGGTGCAAAGCGATGCATCAGAAATTTGTTGATAATATAAATTAGCGTTTGCTATTTATTCGGTTAGCTCTGAAACCTAGGAAATTTCAAGAAAGCTGAAACACGAATAAGTCGTAAGCGTCTACGCTATAGCGTGGACGTGACTTATCTGTTTTAGCGGGTTATTCCTAGGACCTCAGAGCGTAGATATGTTACTTCTGCGCTTTTTTGTGTCCATAGGATAGCCCGCAGCTCCCGATAAGTGGCTCCGCAAAAAGCTATGCGTATATATGTCCGTAGATTTAAGCAATTGGCGGCTGTCGGAAATCAATACCGACAGCCTGTGGCTCATTGGCAGCCGCGACAAATCGGGTAAGCATTCAAATGTTTACCATGGAAATTTTGTCCCGCAAGTTCCCCGTCAACTTATAAGCCGTTACACAAATCCTGGCGACCTTGTTGTGGATTTGTTCATGGGTAGCGGCACTACTCTTTTTGAATGCGAACGTCTTAGCCGCGACGTTATCGGGTTTGATATAAACGAAGAAATGATTGCCTACGTTAACGAGCAGATGCAAGGCGTTGAAAATGTAAACTATTGCGTTAGCAATTGCGATGTAACCGACGAAAAAAACTTTGATATGGCCATGAAACAAAACCTGGCGCATCTGCAAAAAAACAGCGTGGACTTTGTCATCGCCCATCCGCCCTACATGGATATCGTGAAGTTTACTGACAATCCTTGCGACCTTTCTATGCTTACCGACATTGGCGCGTTCAAAGAGAAATTCGTATCTGCAATGCGCAATGTCCTTAAATATTTGTCTGCAAACCGATATTTTGCAATCGTAATAGGAGATGTTTACAAACACAGCGAGGTTATTCCGCTCGGATTTGAGTTAATGGAGGCGATTAGGTCAAATTTCAACGTGATGTTGAAGGGTATAATCGTTAAGGACATCAATGGCAATCGCGGCAAAATAGGTGCGCAGAATATTTGGCGCTATCGTGCGCTGCGCAGCGACTATTATATTTTCAAACACGAGTATATTCTGGTTTTCAAGAAGGTTAGGCCATGAGAAAATATGACTTGTTTTTAGAATTGGCTCAGCCGGACGAGAACGGACATTCGAGATGGGTGAAAAAGAGTGAGTTCGTAGGGCGGTATGCATGCCTTATGTTTCAGAATGGTTGCGATTTCGCGCGACGCGGCTCTACTCTCGCACGCAAATATATTGTTTTGTTTGATAAAAGGCTGACTCAAGGAAACAGCATCGACGCAATTCGTTTGAACGGATACAATAAGGAGCCGGTATTTAATCAGACAATAAGAAAGGATATCCGGGACATATTTAAAACTCAAAACTGTGTAATGCTTGGCGTTAACGGTTCTTCTGAAAACACGCAGATAGAAATCGACCACAAAGACGGACGCAAGGACGATTGGCGTGTTTCTAATCCGAAAACTCAGCGTCTTGAAGATTTCCAACCGCTATGCAAGGCGGCTAATGACGTGAAACGGCAAATTTGCAAGCGTTGCAAGGAGACCGACAGGCGTTGGGACGCGAAGAATATCAAAGGAAATCCGTATTCTTTCTATAAAGGCGAAGAACGGTATACTTCAGAACTTGGGTGTGTGGGTTGTTATCAATACGATCCGGTGGAGTATCGCAAAGAGTGTGCGCGCAGGATAAGCCGTGAGGCTTCTGAGCATACTTCCATATACATCATGAAAAGATTATATCCGGAGGCAGGAGAATGAATTACATTGGTTCGAAGCTGAAACTGCTTCCGTTTCTCGAGACAACTATTTTTGAAACTATAGGGTATGACCTTTCTGATAAAACATTGTGCGACGGCTTTGCGGGAACGGGAATCGTTGGACGGGCATTCAAGAACAGGGTGAAAAAACTTGTTTCAAACGATTGCGAACTCTATAGTTTTGTTCTGAATCGAAATTATATAGGAAATTGCTCTCATTTGCCAAAAGCTGACGAGTATATCGCCCGTCTGAATGCCGTTCCCGTGATTAATGACGGCTTTATATACCAAAATTATTGCCGTGGCGAAAGCGGAGAAAGGCTTTACTTTTCAGACTATAACGGGCAGAAGATTGACGCTGTGAGAATTTGCATAGAAAAGTGGAGACAAGAGGGAGAAATATCCGAAGATATGTATTATTTCCTGCTGTGCAGTTTGCTCGAAAGCGCAGACAAAGTGGCCAACACGGCTTCGGTTTATGGTGCTTACCTTAAAAAGTTGAAGGGCTCGGCACAGAAACCTATGGTTATTGAACCTGCTCAGTTTGAAACCACTCATCAGAGCAACGAGGTGTATCAAGAAGACATAAATTGTTTGATAGACAAAATTGAGGGTGATATATTGTATCTCGACCCTCCTTATAACCAGCGGCAATATGGCGCGAATTATCATCTGCTCAACACTATAGCCGAATATAAACCGTTTGTCCCGAAAGGCAAAACGGGTATGCGCAATTATTATCGCTCTAAATATTGCATGCTTCGCGAAGTGGGACGCGAGCTTGACCATTTGGTTAGCCGGGCAAAGTTTGAATTCATATTTCTGTCATACAACAATGAGGGACTGTTGGCGTTTGATGAAATTAAAAGCATATTTGAAAAATACGGCAGGTATTCTCTTGTTGCCAAAGACTATAAGCGTTTCAAATCTGATGCAGATTGTCGGCGTAAGCATAAGGCTTCGTCAACCATAGAGTATATACACGTTTTGCGGAAATAATTCTGTTCCAATTCGGGTTGCTCGGGAAAAGGATTGTTCTTGTTGTTTTTCAGGTGATTAGCGTTGTGGGCAAAATGGGACTTGATATGTTAAAAACTCCAAGGCATCTAATTTAAATTCCGCCGCATCTAATTTAAATTTGGTGGCCCGGA
>CAVFYC010000114.1:0-5980 GCA_963626585.1 Christensenellaceae bacterium Phil1
CCATGAAATTTAAATTCCGACGCATCTCGTAAAAATTAGATGCGGCGGAGTTTTTGCGATGTCGCATGGGGAAATTTTTCCTTTGTTTACGGGGGTTGCCGAGGTGCCTTGTGCCGGCTATTTAATGAAAGGCGCGGCGATTTCCTTGGCTTCGGAGGTGAGCCATGAGGCAAGCTCCTTGTAGGGCACGGTGAACGACGGCTGTCCCACGGCATAGGGCGCGATTTCATACTGCTGGTAAACGAATTTCAGCCCTTGGGGTGTGAAATAGGGCGCAACGACGGGAAGCGGAATAACGTCGTTGTCGATAAAAAGATAGTCGGTAACGTTTTTTGAATTGATGGTTTTATCGCTCTCAGCCATATATTCCGCAATATATTTGCGCAAAACGGGCTGAAGTTCCTTTACCTTTGCTGTATCTACCGGATAGCCCACAACATGTCCGTCGGCAGTGCTGAACGTAGCCGCATCGATTAAATCGCTTCCGTGTGCTCCGCCCGAGAATACGTAGCTGTTCACCGTATAGCTCACAAAAGTGGACGTATCGCAGCACATCTTTATTTCTATATAGTGTACAAACGGTGCGGGAACTGATGGAATGCTCTCCTCGGCGTGGAGTTTCACGGCCTCCGTGCGATATGCGTTGCTATAGTAAGCCGCAAGCGCGTTGCCGTCGTTGATGTCGCCGTCATACAGAGCCACGTCGGAAAGCGGTTTGCCGTTTTCGTCAAGAGCCATAAAGTGGGAGTGCAGACAATTGTTGATGTAGGCCCTCACGGAATCCACCAATTCGTCTTTTCCGCCGGTGGGATAATCCACGCAAACCTTAACGTCGGCAATATTGGCGGAATCGGATTTCACACAAATGCTGTCGGTTGTGAGAGTCTTGGTCTCGTTTTTACAAGAAGCCAAACCGAGAAAAGAAACCATTGCTACAGACGCAACGGCAAGGCTGGAAATGATTTTTACAACTTTCATGTCTATAAGTTTTGGAATGTATGTTTTATGTGTAAACGTTTTCGGTTGTCCGCAAAGGGATACGGCATTTTCTTTCTCCTCAATAGTCTTTCCAGAAGCGCGGGGTGAACAAAATGAAAATGGAGAAAAGTTCCAGACGTCCCATGAGCATCATAAGCGAACTGAGCCATTTTGCCGCCTCGGGGATACCGTTCCACGACGAAAGCATGCCGAACGAACGGCCTATGTTGGGCCCGGAATTGCCTATAGATGTCAGAGAAATTCCAACGGCATCCATCAACGGAATGCCCATGACATTGAACGCGAGAACGCCGAACGCAAGTGTGAGAAGGTAGAGCGTTCCAAATGCAATGAGCGTGTGCTCCATGGAATAGTTCATTGTCTGCCTGTTGATGCGCACGGGGATAACGGCGTTGGGGTGGAGAATATATTTGAACTCGTTTGCCGTGATTTTCAGGAAGGCTACGATGCGCACCATCTTGAATCCGCCGCTCGTCGACCCGGCACAAGCGCCCGCAAACATAAGCAGAAGCAACACAATCCATGTGGCGGGCAACCACTCCATGAAGTTGGAAGAAACAAAACCGGTGGTAGTGCAAATGGAAACCACGCTGAACATGGCCTCACGCAGGGATTCTCCAAGAGACAGGTTTCGGTAGGCAAATAGACAGCCTGCAATAAACGCCGTAGCCGACAAGACGGAAAATACATACAACTTGAGCTCGGAATTGTGGAAGAACATCTTGAACTTGCCCCGGAAAAACAAAGCGTAGAGCAATGAGAAATTTATTCCGGAGAGGAACATGAAAACGACCTCCACATATTCTATTGCCGGCGAGCGGAAATAGGCGATGCTTTGCGAATGTGTGGAAAATCCGCCCGTAGCCGTTGTGGAAAATGCGTGGCAAATGCTGTCGAACTTGCCCATTCCTGCAAAATACAAGGCCAATGCGCAAAACACCGTGAGCAGCAAATATATCGACCACAGCCAGTGCAGCGTTGTTTTCAGGCGCGGGTGGAGTTTGCTCTTGTTCGGGCCGGTCATTTCGGCAGCAAACAATTTTATCTCGCCCGTGCCATTCGACGGGAGTATAGCAAGAGTGAACAACACGATACCAAGTCCCCCCACCCAATTGGTAACGGAACGCCAAAACAGTATGCCGTGCGGCTGGGAATCAATGTCGTCGATAACAGTTGCGCCGGTAGTTGTAAATCCCGACATCGTTTCAAAAAATGCATCGGTGAAAGTTGGAAGCGCACCGCTCAGAATATACGGCAACGTGCCTACAAGCGTGCTCGCAAGCCACGAAGCAGTTACGATAACAAAGCTGTCGTATCTTGTAAACACCAACTTTGCTCCGCGACCAAACCTACGAAGCAGAAAGCCCAACGTAATTGCAGTAAGAAACGAGACAACAAAGGCGGAAATGTCTGAATCGTGATAAACAACCGAAACAATAACGCACAAAGCAAACGCCACACTCTCTATAAGCAACAGCGTACCCGTAAGCCTGGTTATAAGTTTCGCGTTCATTCTTTCAGGATTTTTCTTGAGGGATATATTATGCCTGTTATATGAAATACTTCTCTATCTTCTGGATATTGCCGATACAGAATACCACCACTTCGTCGCCTTCCTGTATCTGCGTGTTACCATTTACGAGCATTCCCTTTCCATTCCTCACCAAGCCGCCAAGGGTAAGGTTTGCCGGAAGTCCGAGGTCCTTTACCGGCTTGCGCGTAACCTTTGAATCTTTCTTGACAACAAACTCCGCGACATCGGCATTGGACACCGTGAGACATTTCACGTTTGTTACGTCGGCGTTGAGCATCATCTGATAAATATGACTCGCTGCCACAGTTTGCTTGTTGATTATCGTTCCGATGTCAAGGCTCTCCGCCATTGGGATATAGTCAGTGTTTTCAACGATGGCAATTGTCTTTCGCACGCCCATTCTTTTCGCGGCGAGACAACTCAATATATTTGATTCCGTATCGTTTGTAAGCGCGAGGAAAGCCTCTGTGGTATGAATTCCCTCGGTTTGCAGCAAAGATATGTCGCTTCCGTCGCCGTGGATAACCATTGCGTGTTTGCTGATGTCCAATTGCTCCGTGAGGAAACGGCATCTTTGTTCGTCCTGCTCTATTATCTTCACGCGCATATAGTCGGGCATTTGCCTCACAACGCACATCGCCGTGTTTCCGCCGCCCGAAATTATTGCGTTCCTCACGTCAGGATAATCTCCCTTGTCGGAAATTTCGCGAATGTAAGGGATATATTTTTGCGTAGTCATGAAATAAACCACATCCTGGCTCTTGATTTCGTCGTCGCCATGGGGGATTATCGTTTCCATCTTACGTTTCACGGCCACGATATGGTATGGCGCGTCTGGCCCGCAGAGTTTTTTTAACGGGATATTGAGTATTCGCGAACCTTTGCGTATTTTCACGCCAATCAAGACGAGTTCTCCTCCTTTTACTTCCCACCACTGTCGAATCCAGCTGCGTTTCATTGAATCCACAATCTCTTGTGCGGCGAGCGCCTCGGGATATATTTTGGAATCGATGCCGATGCCTTTGAAAAAGTCCTTGTAGCGTTCTGCCGTATATTCGTAGGAATCCACACGCGCTACGGTCTTTTTTGCGCCGAGACTGTGGGCAAACATACAGAAAGCCATGTTGCTCGCCTCGTTCTCCATTACTCCCACTGCGAGGTCGGCATTCTGCGCGCCGGCCTCCTCGAGAGCGGCAATCGAAGTGGGCGAAGCGTTTACGGTCATGAGGTCGAAATCGTTTTGCAGGTTTGCAAGGCGTGCTTCATTGGTATCAATAAGCACGATGTCGTGGTTTTCGCGCGAGAGAAGCTTTGCAAGATGCACTCCCACCGCTCCCGCGCCTCCTATAAGGATTCTCATGGCAATGGTTTTATTATCTCGTCTATAATAGATTGCTTGTCGAGCCCGGTGAGTCGGTAAAGTTCTGCCGGACTGCCGTGTTCCACAAATTCATCGGGCAACCCCAGCGAAACTATCTGCGTATTGATTGCACGGGCTGCGAAATATTCTGCCACTTCTGAGCCGAGCCCGCCTTTTCTAACGCCGTCCTCAATTGTTATAACCCGTTTGAAATTCGCCACATGGTCGAGAATTTCCGTGTCTATGGGTTTGAGGAAACGCATGTCGTAGTGTGCGGGGGCGATATCGGGGTTTGAAGAAACCACGTCGCTTATCGCGTCCTCCACCACCTGTCCCACGGGGCCTATGCTCAGTATTGCGATGTCTTTTCCCTCGCGTATTTTGCGCCCTTTGCCCACGGGGATTTCCTGCATCTCGTTGTGCCAGTCTTTTAGGTTGCCGTTGCCGCGCGGATAGCGTATCACGAACAAGCCATGTCCCGGCAGCTGCGCCGTATACATGAGGTTGCGCAATTCATGTTCGTCATAGGGCGAAGCGATAGTGATATGCGGAATGGGCCGGAGGTATGCAAGGTCGAATGCGCCGTGATGCGTTGGTCCGTCATGGCCCACAAGTCCTGCGCGGTCAAGGCAGAGACACATGTTGACGTTTAGAATTGCCGCGTCGTGGATTATATTGTCGTAGGCGCGCTGTGCAAACGATGAGTAGATGTTGCAAAACGGCATCATTCCGTCTTTCGCCAAACCTGCAGAGAATGTTACGGCGTGTCCCTCGGCTATTCCCACATCGAAAACCCTGTCGGGCATTACTTTCTGCATTATACACATTGAGCAGCCCGTTGGCATTGCGGGCGTGATGCCTACGATTCTTGCGTTGCTGCGTGCCAGTTCGAGCAATGTCTCGCCAAACACGTCCTGATACTTAGGTCCTTCGTCCGAGATGTCTTCTTTTATGAACTTGCCGGTCTTTCGGTCGAACTTCCCGGGGTAATGCCATGCCGCAGCCTCGAGTTCGGCAGGGCGGTAGCCTTTTCCCTTCGTGGTATGTATGTGAAGGAGTTTCGGGCCTTTCATATCCTTTATTTCGCTGAGCGTGCGCACGAGTTCTATCACGTCGTGGCCGTACATAGGTCCGAAATAGCGGATATTGAGTCCCTCGAAAATATTCTGCTGATTGGCGAGAATAGATTTTATGGAGTTGTTGAAACGTATTATGGTGTTTCGGCGCGAATCGTTGAGGAAACCTAATTGCATCAACTTCTGCGACAGTTTGAAGCGCAACCTGTTGTATCCCGTCGAAGTGTGCAGATGGCGCAAATATTGCTTCATTCCGCCCACACTGCGATCGATGCTCATTCCGTTGTCATTGAGAACAATAAGCATGTTGTTTGGTGTAGACGAAACGTTGTTGAGTCCCTCAAAAGCGAGACCGCCACTCATTGCTCCGTCGCCTATTATTGCAACAACGTGTCGCTGTATTTCGCCTTTCCGCTCCGCAGCCACGGCCATTCCAAGTGCGGCCGAGATAGAATTCGAGGCGTGTCCGCTCGTAAAGGTGTCGTATTCGCTCTCAAAGGGAGTGGGAAACGGACGCAGACCTCCCATCTGGCGGTTTGTGGAGAAGCGTTCGCGCCTTCCGGTAAGTATCTTGTGAGGATAAGCCTGGTGTCCCACGTCCCACACAAGGCGGTCGTAAGGAGTGTTGAACACGTAGTGGAGCGCCACAGTGAGTTCCACCACTCCAAGGCTTGATGCGAAATGTCCGGGGTTTTTTGAAAGACAATCTATAAGGTATCCCCGCAGCTCCTTGCACAGTTGCGGAAGCTGCTCTATCCTTAGCCGTCGAAGGTCGTCGGGATAGTTTATCGTTGACAAGAGAGGGTATTTTGCGTCGTCTTCCATTACATTATTATATAATAGTGCAAAGTTAGAATTTTTGCATGAAGTGGCAAAATTCCCCGGCCTGCCGCCCACTTCACCGCCAAGCCCGAAAAGACATTACAGCACGTGAAAAAAACGAGTCGGCATCTTGTAAAAACTCCGGGCCATGAAATTTAAATTCCGACGCATCTCGTAAAAATTAGATGC
>CAVFYC010000115.1:0-5853 GCA_963626585.1 Christensenellaceae bacterium Phil1
AGACTCCGGTTCTGATGGAGACAAGACAGGGCGTGGCAATCCGGTATGTGAACGGTGAGCAAACGGCGTAAGCGATAGTGAAGTGCGCTGAACTACCACACAGTTCCACCGTTTAATCCCAAAGGAAAAAGCCGTGCGGAGAACATGCACGGCAACAATAAAAACAGTATTTCAGGCAAAAAAACAATCGAGTGTCCATACCAAACCCTCAGGTCTGTTATGAACACTCGATATGGTCGGAGTGGCCGGATTCGAACCGACGGCATCGAAGCCCCAAACGCTAAAATCCTGATTTTTTGCGTGATTTTACGGGCTTTTCGGGGCTTTTGCGTCCGGATTGGCTGCTTTCGTGTGCTCTTCGCGGCACTGAATCCGGGTAGTCCGAAGCCGTAAGTGGTCAAAGGTGTGGTCAACAGTGAAACCCATCTGGCTTCCGTCATCTTGTGCAGGCTGTGATGACCGCACAACGGATGCTTTTTTCTGCCTTCAGTATAGCATAGAATCGGTTGGAAGTCAACTCATTCACAACGCAAAGTCTGATGCGCAGTAGGCAAAGATCACGGGCCGCGTCTCTCTATGCATATTTTGGGAATATGAGAGCTTCTGCATAATACGGTTTGGAGTAAAATTTACAATTTATTTGGGAAAAGCACTTGTCAAATCGTTAGAAAAAGTATATAATATTTCTAACGAGGTGATGGTATGGAGAAAACAACGAATCTAAAATTAATACGAGATAGAATCAATCGCTCTGACATTGGTACGGTTTATGTTGCCGTTGATTTCGTTGATATCTCAGACAAGACAAGCGTAAACGCTTATTTAGCCCGTCTGGTTGACGAGGGGCTTATTCGTCGTATTTTACGCGGCGTTTATGACAAGCCCGAATATAACGATTTTTTGGAAGAATATGTTGCACCATTACCGGATAAGGTGGCAAATGCCATCGCCCGTAATTTTGGCTGGACGATCGTTCCCTGTGGGGATACCGCCCTGAACTTACTTGGTCTATCAACACAAGTACCGGCGGCATGGGTTTATGTAAGCGACGGCACATATAAGGAATACACCTACGATAACACCACCATTCAGTTTAAGAGGACGACCAACAAAGAGGTTTCAAAGCTGTCCTATAAGACGGCGCTCACCGTTCAAGCATTAAAGGCACTCGGTAAGGATAAAGTTGATGATATGGTAATAAGTCGATTAGGCAAGCTTCTCTCAGCAGAAGAAAAGCAAACAATGCTTGAAGAAGCCAAGGCCGCAACCTCTTGGATCTACGAATATATCAAACAAATTTGCAGGGGCTGACAAGATGCGTAATATTGCAAAAATTAAGGAAAACGATAGAAAAGCACTTTTTCATAACACGGCTGCGAAGATGGGGATGACCGATGCTATCATAGAAAAGGATTTCTGGGTATGCTACATGCTTGATTATCTTTTCCACCGCTGCGCGTGGAAGGAAAATTTTGCCTTCAAAGGTGGCACTAGCCTTTCAAAGGCGTATGGACTCATCGAGCGCTTCTCTGAAGATATCGATCTGATTCTCGATTGGCGAGTTCTTGGTTATGATATCAACGAGCCTTGGGAAGAGCGCAGCAACACAAAACAGGACATCTTCAATAAGGACGCTAATGCAAAGGCCGAGGTGTTTTTGCGCGATACGTTTCTTCCTTCTGTCATTTCTGACCTCACAGCGGAGCTTGGTGAAAACATCCGATGTTTTATTGATGAGGATGATCCGCAGACCGTGAAAATCGCATATCCAAACAGCTTCGCTGATATGTCGATCCTTCAAGAGATCAGGCTGGAAATCGGCGCGCTTGCCGCATGGACTCCTGTAAAGGTAGCGCACATCACGCCTTACGCTGCTCAGGAATATGGCAGGTTGTTTAAGCAACCTTCGACAGATATCTTGACCGTTTTGCCCGAACGAACCTTTTGGGAAAAGGTCACAATCTTACATAGAGAAGCCTTCCGAGAAGCAGACAGACCCTTCCCACCGAGATATTCAAGGCATTATTATGACCTCTATCGCATGATGCAGACCGAGGTTAAGGATAACGCCTTGGCAGACAACGATTTGCTGACGCGTGTCGTCGATTTTAAGAACAAGTTCTACCGTTGCCCGTGGGCGAGATACGATCTTGCAAGGCGTGGTACAATGCGTCTGATGCCACCCGATTATAATCTTGATAAGCTCCGCGATGACTATGAGCATATGCAGAATATGTTGTTTGGAGATAAGCCGAGCTTTGAAGAAGTAATGGAAGGCATTGCAAGGTTGGAAATAGAAATCAATCTGACTCCGGACGGAGGAAGCTAAAATGGCAATCAGCAAAAAACTTGAAATCATATACCACAATGGTCAGCCCGATGGTATTCGTTCCATCCGCAGACATCTCTCTACGATGACAACCTACGTTATTCCTCGTCCGTTGCTTTCTGAGGCAAAGAAGCTTTCGGGAATTAACCGCCCTGGAATTTATTATCTTATCAGCGAGAACGATGATAATAAAATTGCGCAGATTTATATCGGTCAAACAAGAAACGGAGTAGTTCGCCTTGATGATCACAATCGTTCAAAAGACTTTTGGAATAAGGCAATTATGTTTTTGGCTGACAGCAAAACATTCTCCCTTGATATGATAAGCGGTCTCGAAGCTTATATTATTGGCAAAGCTCATGAATCCAAACGATATAAGGTAGAAAACTCGGTAAATCCCAAATATGAGATTGACGAATACGATTTGCCTTTGATCGAGGAAGTGTACGAAGAAATTAAATTCATTATGGCAACGCAGGGTTACAAAATGGATAACTCTAAGGTTACCTTGAACGAAGCTAATACCCTACATACTACACGTAATGGTATCACTGCTTTTGGTGCTTACGACGGTGAGAACTTCGAAGTTTTGGAAGGTTCGGAAATTGATATGAGTCGCAAATGTCATTCTTCAACTTTGGAAAAGCAACGTCAAACAGCTCTTGTAAACGGCAATATTGTTTGCATTGACGGAAAATACAAATTAAATGTTTCTGTATCCTTTACTTCTCCCAGCTCTGCGGCCATGTTTGCTTTGGGTGGCAGTACAAACGGCTGGGTTGAATGGAAGAACAAGAATGGAAAAACTTTGGATGAACTCTATCGAAAATAATTATGTGCATATTATTTCAAATTTAAAAAAAGGGGAAAAATATGTCTATTAGATTATGGCCGCAAGACTTTGAACGTAAAGATCATATTACAAAAGCCGAGAAGGCTCTTTTGAGGTATGCTTCACGCAACTTTCAGAATGGTCATATGGCGATAGGTATTGACCCTGTAGGATTAAGTACCGAAAAGGTTAAAATGGGAATGTATATTTCGCCTAACGAGGGGCTTCTTACATTTTCGATATATACCGGAAATATTAATGCCTTATTAGTTCCTCACTATATGAATTATGTTGAAATGGTAGAGGGAAAAATCTACGAGCGCCTTTTGGATTCGAAAATGTTGATCGTTAGAAACGGTCAACACAAGGCGCTTAAATTTCCTTATAAACATATTATAATTTTTGCAGATGAAATTGCTGGAAAGACAGCATTATCTACTCAAGACCTTAACAAGTTGTTGAACTATGCTACTTTTGAATCTTTCAGACCGATTACTTCTCAAGGTAAAGAAAAAAGAATAGAAGATTTGATGATATTTGGCGGAATAAGGAAAGCATACGACAAAACCTTCAAGTCTTTATCAGAGGCAGAGTGTAGAGCAATATTTGAACGTTTGGCAGAAGAATACACAGTTGTAATGAACGAGACGGAAAACGTCAAAATTGCTGAAAAGAAATCGCTTGTTACTGAAAAAGATCTTAGAATTACCGGTCGAGAGGTAGAATACAAAACCTTTTTCCTGGATGAATATCAAGTTGGTATCGTTAACGATATGGGTAAGGGACATCGTGTAATCCTTGCAAATCCCGGCGCAGGAAAAAGTGTATTGTTATTGTCGAAAGCATTCAAATACGCGAGTCTTTACAAAGATTCCAATGTATTATTGACTTGCTATAACAACAATTTGGCTGATTCTTATATTTTTAAGCGTAACTGCGCGAATTTTGGCGAAAATAATAATTTGTTTATTATGACTTTCCATAAGCTCGTCAAAAAAATTTATGAAGAATGTCTCCATTCACACTGTGAAACCAATATCGCAACAGATGAAGAAATTCAAAAGTGCATAGATTTGGTGAAGCAAGGAAACGTAAATCTGAAATTCAAGGCGATTTTCATAGATGAAGTTCAAATTTTTGATCCTCTCTATCTTGAACTGTGCTATAGCTTACTCGAAGAAGACGAAGACCGAGTCTTCTTAATGGCAGGTGACTTGAACCAGGCGGTTCGAGCATTAAGCCGAAAGGGCGATGCACCGTGGAAGCGTATGAATGGTGTCCATTTGGATTTTACAGGACGTGTTCGCTATATCGAAAAAAACTATCGAAACAGTAAAGAAATCGGCGAATACATCTCTCATATGTTGCAGCATATGAATACGCGCCTCTCAATGTTGGATTTGATCAATTCGCTTGAATATGAATACAATTCGTTCAAGATAGGTACAAATCCGACGGTAGCATTGAAAGTTCAAACTGGGGTTCAAAAAATAGACATAAAAAAGCAAGTTATTGCTGCAATTAAAGAAATCTCTACAAAGTACAAAATCAGCTATTCCGAAATCGCCGTACTTTTCCCGTTCAGAAAAGTTCCTTATCACAAATATCATTTCCTATATTGGCTTCAGCAAGGACTTGATGAGGAAGGTATTCCGTATTCGATGATTATTAATGAACACGAAGGAAGTCACGTGAAGGTTAGACAAGGCGATATTTCCGGAGTAGTTGTATCCACGATTGAATCTTCACTCGGATTGGACTTTAAAGCTGTTATTTTAGCGGGTCTATATCCCTATAGTTATGTCAATGTGGACGGTGAGGTTGTTGGAGACATCAAATCATGGACAAGTATTAAGAATATGCCCGAAAATCAACAAACTGCTGTTCAAAGCCAAATGCGAGCCGTATATACTGCGTGTTCAAGAGCTCGTGATGTGCTTTATGTTATAAGTGATTTGAAGCCTGGTTCTCCTATGGAAGAAATCATAAAAAAGCAATCTGATAGAGGCGGTATATCAACATCAACTGCACGCACTGCACAAACGCCCACAAAAACAAACAACCACATCAATTCCAAAACCACAACTAACAATTCTGTTACAACAGCCAAAGAGTATTTAGTGCAAGAGGTTACTGACCATGTTACGGTTCAGGCAACAATCCAAGAGTCTCAAAAACCTACTACTATCACTGTTGATGTTGCAAAATACCCGAAGCAAAAAAGCATTATTGGAAAAAAGGTCGGAGAAACATTTGAGTTTGTCGGTATCCCTTTAACTTACAAAATAGATAAAATCATTTCTCCTGAACCTCCTAAATCTGATAAAGCATCTCCGGTCTCAGTCAAACCTATGGAGGTTAAACCAGTTGCAAAAAATTCTCCATCAACCGAGAAAAAGCTTTCCCTAAAAGAATTCTTTGAAAGCAAAGGTTTTTTCACAATAGATTGTCGTGGATGGAACGGATGTCTTTGGGTTCTTGGAGACCAAAAGGAATTAGAACCATATGTAAAGGAAGCTATGAAGTTATATGGCGCTACCGGCGCATATGGCTCAGGTAAACAGTCCAATTATAAACCTGCATGGTGGACAAAATCGAACAAATAAACAACAATCTTGGTACTCAACAGGAGGATCATAGCGTGAAAGTAATGTTTACCTCGTCCGAATAAAGGCATAGCAAAAAAGCCCTG
>CAVFYC010000116.1:0-5731 GCA_963626585.1 Christensenellaceae bacterium Phil1
TAAATTACATGGCCCGGAATTTAAATTTGGTGGCCCGGAGTTTTTACGAGATGCCACGGAGTGAAATTGAGGTGCTGAGGGGTGGTGAAATCGGTGGGATTGGAGAAATAAAAAAGCGGAACCGCGATGTGCGATTCCGCCTTGCTTTCGTGCGCTTCAAGATGGGCTTGAACCAACGACCCCCTGATTAACAGTCAGGTGCTCTAACCAACTGAGCTATTGAAGCAGTGTTGCCTTGAAAAGCAGTGCAAAGTTACGTATTCTTTTTTAATGCGCAAGTTTTTGCCCTAAAAATTTGCGCTTGTTGCGATATTATCTGCAATTCCGCGGTATTTTTCTGCATTTTATGCTTTGTTTTTTGCCTGCGTCGGCTTGGGGCGGCGATGCTGACGGTTGAAATTCCGGCAGCTTTGGCGTATGTCGCGTTTCATCACAACCATTGCGAGCAGCATGTAGCATAGCGCTTGAATCCAAAGCGCTACGTATTCAAACGAGACTTGCGAAAGCCGCGCGCCCTCGTTTGTCATTCTCACGAAACCGTTGATGCCAGGCGTGGAAGGGAACAAGTAGGCCACGATTTTCCAGAACGTGGGCACGGAACACCATGGCCAGGAAATTCCGGAGATAAAGAGCAGCACGAGAGAGGAGAAGAGTATCACCATCATGCTCGACTCGCGCGTGCGCACAAAGTGGGAAACCACTTGGGCAAGGAATGCTACCGCCAAAAGGTAGGGCACAAGAAATACCACCAGGTCGGGGAAATGGGCAAGGCGGTTGAAATGGAACAGCATGGGCGTGATGCCGAGCACATAGAACGACGTTGCCACATATACGGGCAGATAGCAGAGCGAGCGGCCGAGCACTATTTGGAACATGCCGCCTGAGTGGCGCGCTATGGGACGGAAAAGGCGAAATCTGTTCTTCTCGCGCATTGTGCCTGCGTTGATGCCAACGCCGAGAAGCATTGTCTGTTGCAGTATCATCATCAACACAGCCGGCAGAACGTATGACGCAACCCCGGTGGTGGGATTGAACAGGTTCACTTCCTTATATTGTAGCGGCGCCGTGGTGATTTGGTCTTGACGATCTGTGGTGTTGCCCGCCTGAAGTATCTTGATTTTTGCATTCAAACGGAGCGAGACATCGGTGTTGGCTATCGAGAACTGACGAAAATAGAGCAGCGTGCTCGCATCACAGAAGGCGTAGACATAAGCTTGCTTGGAGGTGTTGACATTGCGGCTGAAATCGGCCGGGATATACACTATGGCGTAAACCTTGCGGCGTTTCATGAGTTCTTGCGCGCTTTTCAAATCGTCGGCATACTCTGCCACATCGGTGTATTGCGACGCGTCGAGGCTGCGCACGTATTCGCGCGAAAGCGATGTGCGGCTTTGGTCAACCACCGCCACAGGTATTTCGCGCACCGTCTCGTTGTTGTAAATAAAAGAGTAGAGCAAAGGATAACCCAAAGGCACAAGCACCATAAACACAAGCACCGCCTCGTCGCGAAATGCCGTGTTGACCTCATGAATCCAGACAAAAGCCGTCTCGGATACGGAGCGCCAAAATTTTCTTACTATACCTTGCAGCAATTTCATGGCTCGTATTTGTAAGTTAAAAGCACTCCTTTAAGACGATATAGCACCGTGAGCGGCAGAACTACGAACAAAAGCAGCCACAACACGCGGTCGAGACAATAATAAAGCGGATAGCCGTTAAGTCCCTCGCATACGTAAATCTGAAAATAGTGGCGCAGCGGAAAACAAACCGACAAGGCTTTTAGCGCAGGCGACATGCTCGTAACGGGAAACGTGAAGCCCGACATGGAAACGCTCACAATAGCCCAGAGAGAGGTCAGCGACATCGCGAAACGGAAGTGAGGAATCAATCCAATGAGGAAAACGCCGAATCCCTGCGACGCAAGAACAAACAGCCACGTCATAAGCAGCATTACAGGCATTCCGCAATGACAGGGATACCGCATCACTCCAAACATAAGGAAGTTGTAGAACGCGCCGAGGAGAAAGAAAATCACCGTTTGTGGGAGCAGTTTTCCCATTATGGCCTTGAAAATGGAATTCCCCGACAAGAGAATCCAATCACGTGCCGTGCCGTCTTTCAGTTCCACGCCTATGCTGTAAACCGTAGTGAGGAAAATGAAAATCATAAGGGCTGCCGGCACAAGCACATTGTTTAAGTAAACGGAATAATTCACCCAAGGATTTCCGAGAAGGTGTTTCTCCACAACGACAGGCTGCAAAAACGCTCCGGCATGCTGTTCGTCCACTCCTTTGGCGCGTAGTGTGCTTCGCGTTGCCGCACCTCCTGTTAATTCGCTCATAGTCTTGAAATCCTGAAATGCGAGCGAGGCGGCAGTGAAATAGGCGTAGTTGCAATAATATGAGACGGTGGGCTGACGCTGTGCCTGCAAATCCTTAGAAAATCCCGACGGAATATAAAATGCGCCGTATATCTCGCCTCGCTGCATCATTCTGCGCATTTCTCCAAAGCTTCCGCAATGTGCAATGACCTTTGTGTGCTGAAAACTCTCGATATTCCTCACGAGGTTTCGCGATGTAGTGGAATTGTCAAGGTCAATCACGGCTACGGGAATGTTTGTCGGCGAACCTTGGCCCATTAGCGTGAGAAAGAAAACAAAGCAAAACACGGGGGCAACAAGCATGCAGAACACGTAGAGCGGGTTAGAAAAAATCCGCCTTGTTTCCCTTCGCGAAACATTGAGTGTGGTTTTTACTCTGCTTGCAAAACTTGCCATGAAAACGGGTGCTTAAAAAATTGCGGGCTTTATGGTCAACGCGTCTTCTGAGGGAAAATCACCGACATGCCCGGGCGCAATCCCTGTATCTTGCTTTCGGGGCGCGCCTTTACGAGGAAAGTTTTCAGATCGTAGTCGCCGGTTGTTTTTGTAGCCTTCCAAGCGGCATAGCTTCCGATATCTTTCATATAATATGTGCGCAAGGTGATTTCCTTGTTGTCGAGCGCGGGCACGGTGGCCTTGAAAGTTTTCCCCACTCCGAAGCCGTTCAAAAGATCTTCGCGCATGTTGAAAGCCACCCACATCTTGTCCATAATAGCTATGTTCATAATCGGCGCGCCTGAGCCGACGAGTTCCCCTTGTTTGGGGAAAATTTCCGTTACTTCGCCGTCGGCGGGCGCGGTAAGCACCGTTTCGTTGATATATGCCTGCACTTCGTTGATAGCTCCCTTGGCGCGGTTCACAAGTGCCTCGGCGGCTTCCTTGTCTTCGCGGCGGGCTCCATTTACAGCCATGTCGTATTGCGAGCGTGCGGCTTTTTCGGTAGCCACTGCCGCATCGCGCTGCGCTGTTGCCTCGTCGAATTTCTGGGCAGCCACCACGCCTTGATCGTAAAGGTTTTTAATTCGAACGTAAGTCTTTTCAGCGATTTCCACACCTGCTTTTGCTTTTTGCCACATGCTGTATGCGCTTTGTATCTGCTCTTTTCGTGCCCCGTTTTGTGCCTCGTCGCTTTTTGCCTGTGCGGCATCTTCGGCCGCCTTGGCCTGCTGCAATTTTGCTTCTACGTCGGGCGCGTCAAGAATTACGAGGGTATCGCCGGCATGTACGGTATCGCCTTCCTCCACAAGGAAACGCACGATGCGCGACGGCACTTTGCTCGAAACGCGATACTCCTCCACATCGGCCTGTCCCTCGATGTATTCGGTGGAAGGCTTGAGAAGAACGATTCCCATCACTGCCGTTGCAATCACTACCACGGTAAAAACTATGAGTCCTATCGAGAGGTTTTTTCTCTCCTTTGTCATTTTAGCCATAAGCCTTATATTTTTCTTATTCCAGTGTTCCCAATGATTTTTTAAGGTAAACCTGCGTAAGTCGCGCGTTGATTTCCGCGTCAATCACCTCGCTGTGGGCCGAGACCCAAGCTGTCTGCGCGGCAAGCAGGTCGCTCGTCGGAATCACACCCGCCTTGAATCCCACGTTTGCCGTTTTCATGTTCTCGTCGGCGCGTTCGCAGTTTTTCCGTGCGCGTTGCAGCGTTTTTTCCGCCTCTTTCACTTGGAACGACTGCTGGTTTACCTGCAATTCTATCTTTTCTTTTGCCTCTTCGAGTTCATATTTTGCGATTGCCGCCTCTGCTTTTGCAGCGCGTATCTTATATTTGTTTTCGCCCCACTCAAAAAGCGGCGCGCTCACCATTACTCCCACGTTGAACATGCCCCGGAATTTGTTTTCAAACCCGTTGTAGACCGAAGGGTTGGTGAGGAGATAATTTCCGGTCAGGGCAATTTGCGGCAGAAACTCCGCGCGGGCAATCTGCACCTTCTTGTCATAAACCTGAGTGGCGAGTTCCAGACAACGCAACTCGGGGCGGTTAACATAAGCCTGGTTGATATCAAACGAAGCATCGTTTTTAACCTCCGGCAGTTGCTCCTTCTGCTCATCTTCGAGCGTGAATTGCGAATTGAGCGGCATTCCGCACAGTTGGCAAAGCACCATGCGCGAAAGCGTAAGCCCGTTGTCCACCTTGGTAAGCGCCATTTCCGCCTCGTTGAGCTTCACGCTCACCGTCAATCCGTTGGCGCGCGTGGCAACTCCCTCGCCAATCATCTTCTGCATGTCGCTGTCGAGATGTTGCAGCAGCGAAACGTAACTCTCCGCGAGTTTCTTTTTGTTTACAAGCGAAACCACACGCCAATAAGCCTCGTCAACATTCAGCACCACCTCCTGGCCCGCGCTGCGATGCTTCTCCTCGGCAATCTGCCGGGCATAATCCGTAATCTTGTCGTAGGCGCGAATTTTTCCACCCATATATATAGGTTGCGTAATGGTAAGCGCGCCCGCGAAAAGGTTTCGCGTATCAGTTTCAAAGCCCTTGTTTATTTTCTTACCGATATCCGAAATTTCGCCTATCACTCCGTTTCCAAACTGCGACAGCGCATCGGCCAACTCCGGGTGGTTTTTCTCCACAATCCCTATGGCCTGCTCCAAAGGCGAAGCCACCGCCGAGCCCATATTGTTGAGCCCCGAGCGAATATCCTTGTTGAGCAAATGCACCTCGCGGCTGTTGCGGAAATACGTAGCCGTGGCCTTGAGTTTTGGCAGGTAATTGGTTTTTGCAGCCTTGTTGGTATACTCAGCCTTTTCAATTTCTTTGTTGCTGACAAGCAGCTGTTTGTTGTTGGCAAGAGCCATAGAGCGGCAACTGTCGAGCGAAAGCAGCGCCTGTCCCCACGTCGAGACAACACAAAGGGTTGCGAGACAAACAAATGCAATTCTTTTCATACACATCTTTCGTTTTGTAGCACCCGCAAGGGCAACAAGGCGAAACACAACGTTTATGCCTCGTTTTCAGACTGCAAAATTACCGCATTATTAACACCATGCCAAATTTTGCAAGCCAATAAGGTGTGCAATAATGCCGCGAAAATATACACAAATTCATTTCTTAGCAAAAAACATCTGTAATAAACTTCAAAAGTGCACATTACGCGAGAAAATGTATAGTTTTCCCGCCCCGCTCCAAGCCACCTCTCATCACCCCCACGCCCCCGCATTTTTTCCACATCGGATATCGCAAAAACTCCGGGCCACCAAATTTAAATTAGATGCGGCGGAATTTAAATTACATGGCCCGGAGTTTTCACGAGATGCCGTGTAGTTTTTTTCGCCTTGCGCAGCAGGATTTTTGCCATGCGCAGCATGGTCTTTGGCTTGCGGTAGAATACTTCA
>CAVFYC010000117.1:0-5524 GCA_963626585.1 Christensenellaceae bacterium Phil1
GTCAAAAATTAAAGGCATGTTGCCGATAGGCAGATAAAAATAGCTAACTTTGCTTTTCCTACAAACAGAAAAACGTATGGCATCAAAGAATAAAAAAAGCAACGGCAAGAAAATCAAAAAGCCCAATATAGAACAAGCAAAACAAGAAAGTAAAGCATTCTTAACCAGCGAAAACGTGCGTTTTGTTGCAGGAGTGGTTTTGTTGTTGTTCTCCCTATATATGCTTTTGAGTTTCGTGTCGTTTTTCTTCACCGGCACCCTCGACCAAAGCGTTATGGAAAGCGGAAACTCCACCCGCGACGTCAGCAATTGGGGAGGAATGCTTGGGGCTTCTATCTCATACTATTTTATAAACCAATGCTTCGGTTTGGCGTCGGTATTCATTCCCGTTTTCTTTGTCATGATAAGTTTGAGACTGCTGAAAATTGGGAAAATCAGGCTGTGGAAATGGTTTGCAAACTTTGCCTTTCTCATTATTTGGTTTTCCGTAGCGCTGCAATTCTTTATCCCCGACAATATCATCAACCAAATGTTTTTCATACCCGGCGGAAAGCACGGGCAATTTGTTTGCGATGAACTGATATCGAAGTTGGGCAAGCCGGGAACGTTTCTTGTGCTGCTCATAGCTGTGCTTATTTATCTGGTTTATCTGTCAGACGAAACCATTAGGTGTATCAAGAAAACCTTTAAGAAACTTAGTTTCAAAAAAGCAGAAGTTCCTACCGATGAAAACAGGGAAAATGTAACAGAAACGGAAGAAACAACCGATATCATTCAAGAAACTCCGAAAGAAGAGCCCGAAGAAGAAAATCCCGATGAATACAGTGAAAAAACTGAAGACAATGGGGATTCGAAAAAGGACGATTCGGAAGAAAAAGCCAAAGACAGCGATGAAAACAATGAATCTGCAATAGACGGGGTGGAACTTTATGATCCGCGCAAGGATTTGGAATACTATCAATTCCCGTCTGTAGACCTCTTGAAACATTACGACGATGACGGAGTGCTGGTTACAGACGCAGAAAAAACCGCCAACGAAGAACGAATACGCCAGACGCTCGCATCATTCGACGTTCAGATATCGGGAATAAGCGCCACAATAGGCCCTACAATCACCCTCTACGAAGTTACTCCTGCTCCGGGAGTGAGAATATCGAAAATCCGCAATCTCGAAGACGATATAGCACGCTCGATAGGCGCTCTCGGAATACGTATAATAGCACCTATTCCAGGGAAAACCACAGTAGGTATAGAAGTTCCCAACAAAAAATCGCAGATAGTGTCGATGGAAAGTGTGATAAACTGTGCCGCTTTCCGCAATTTCAAGGGCGAACTCCCCGTGGTCATTGGAAAAACCATCATGAACGAACCGTTTATGTTTGATCTCGCCAAGATGCCCCACCTTCTCGTAGCCGGTGCCACCGGACAAGGAAAGTCGGTTGGTTTGAACGCAATAATCACGTCTCTTCTCTATCGCAAACACCCCGCCGAGCTGAAACTTGTGCTTGTTGACCCGAAAAAAGTGGAGTTGAGCCTATATTCTCCTCTCGAGAACCATTTTCTTGCAAAAGTTCCCGACAACAACGACGAAGTAGTCATTACCGATGTTGACAGAGTGGTATATGCGCTCAACAGTCTTTGCAAGGAAATGGACACGCGCTATATGCTTCTTAAAAAAGCCCGGGTGCGCAACATCAAGGAATACAACAAGAGATTTTGCGAACGCAGATTGAATCCCGAAAACGGGCACCGCTATCTGCCATATATCGTTGTAATCGTCGATGAGTTCGCCGATTTGATAATGACTGCGGGCAAAAATGTGGAAACTCCTATCGCGCGTATCGCGCAGTTGGCGCGCGCCGTGGGAATACACATGATTCTCGCTACGCAAAGGCCCACAACCGACATTATAACCGGTACGATAAAAGCAAACTTCCCCGCACGTATCGCGTTCAGGGTTATGCAATCGGTAGACTCGCGCACAATTCTCGACCGCACGGGAGCAAACAGCTTGATAGGGCGCGGAGATATGCTCTATCTCGCAGGCGGCGAACTTGTGCGCGTACAATGTGCATTCGTCGACACGCCCGAAGTGGAGAATATCACAAATTATATCGCCACGCAGCAAGGCTACAATGCGCCGTTCGAACTTCCTGAAATTCCTATGCCCGAAAGTTCGATAAACAACCTTGGGGGAACAAGCGACGAGCCAGTGCATCTCGATCCTCTCATAACCGAAGCCGCAAAATCCGTGATAGAGTCGGGAATTGGTTCCACTTCGTTCATACAGCGTAAGTTCTCTATCGGTTACAATCGCGCCGGCAGAATAATGGATCAGTTGGAAAAAGCAGGAATCGTGGGACCGCAGCAAGGAAGTAAGCCGCGTGAGGTTTTGTGTTCCTCTACGTTGGAAATAGATGAGAAAATAGCGGCAGCATTCTGATTTGCAAATAAAAAGAAGTTGAAATAAAAAAGACAATACCCATGAGCGATTATGTAGTATCGGCTATAAAATATAGACCACAGTGTTTTGACGACGTAGTAGGGCAGAAGGCACTGACCTCAACTCTAATCGGAGCGATAAGAAGCGGCAAACTCGCCCATTCCTACCTTTTCTGCGGTCCGAGAGGCGTGGGAAAAACAACTTGCGCGCGTATCTTTGCCAAGACAATCAATTGCGAACATCTCAACAGCGAAGGTGAGGCATGCAACGAGTGCGACAGTTGCAAGGCTTTCAATGACGGACGAAGCATGAACGTACACGAGATTGACGCCGCTTCAAACAATTCGGTTGACAACATTCGCAATTTGATAGAGCAAGTGCAGATTCCTCCACAAATGGGGAAATACAAAATCTTCATCATAGACGAGGTGCACATGCTCTCACCCGGTGCATTCAATGCCTTTCTTAAAACGCTCGAAGAACCACCTTCGTATGCCATTTTCATACTTGCTACAACCGAGAAGCAGAAGATTATCCCCACCATACTAAGCCGTTGCCAAATCTACGATTTCAAGCGCATCGAAGCCGATGATATTGTTTACCAGCTCAAGAAAATTGCGAACAAAGAGAGTTTTACTTTCGAGGAGGAAGCATTGCGTGTGATTGCAGAGAAAGCTGACGGCGGAATGCGCGATGCTCTTTCGCTTTTCGACCAACAGGCTGTTTACACAAACGGCAACATTACTTACGAACAGGTAATAAAGAATCTTAATATACTCGACCATTCTGCCTATTTCAGAATATATGAAAGCCTTATAGCCCACAATATTCCTCAGGTGCTGTTTGATTTCAATGAAGTGGTAGCGCGTGGATTCGACGGCAGAGATTTCATCGACGGCCTTGCACGCCATACGCGCAATCTCATGATGGCGCAAGACGCAAGGACATTGCCTTTGCTTCAAGTCTCAAAACATACAGTTGATCAATATCGCGCTCAATCCCAGAAGTGCAAACCGCAATATCTTTACAAAGTTATGAGGCTTTGCAGCGATTGTAGTTTGAAATACCGCGATAGTCGCAACAAACAACTTTTGGTTGAAATCACCCTTATAGAAGCAGCTCAGGCCGATGACGACAGTGATGGTCATGCGGGCAAGAAATCTCAAGCCAAAGTACTGAAAAATATATTCTCCAAGCTACCTCCGCAAATCAAAACAGCATCAGACGGAGCGCAACAAACGGTAGAAAATCCGAAACAAGCCACAAACCATACACAGGTAGCCTCTACAACTACACCACAACCAGCGGAGGGGCAAACAACAGCGGTTGCAGCAGATCGTAAAGAGACAAAACAAAAGGTTCACACCCTTAACGTTATGTCGATAACCTCTATTATGACAGGCGCAAAGAAGGAAAATGAGCCTATAGTCTCAACTGGCATGAAAACAAGCAAAGAGCAACCTCCATTGGTGCAAGAAAAAACAGCCAATGTCGCAAGAAGTTTTGATGCAACCCAGCTTTATGGAGCATGGCTTGAATTTTCCCAAAATCTTCCTACGGCCTACAATGATTTGGCAGCACGAATGAAAGCAATGCGTCCGGAAGTAGATGAAAATTGTAAGGTAAGCGTTAAATGCGAAAACCCTTTGGTGGCTAAGTATATGCAGGAAATAGTTCCGCAAATGCAGGAAACTTTGCGCAAAACGCTCAATAATTCCGACATTATTGTTGAAATCAAGATAACAGAGGACTTTAGCGCAACAATAAACCCAATAGAAGAATTCAAGAAGTTGACCGTGGAAAACAAATGCCTTGCAAAACTGAACGAGACACTGCAATTCGAAATGCTTTAAGCCGTAAGGCAACACTAACAGGCTATTATTCGGAAAACACCATATAAGACATACAACTATGAAAATAGGAGACAGAATTCCTGAGGTTCTTGGTATTGACCAGGACGGACGTGAAATCAAGGCAAGCGACTATCGCGGTCGCAAGATAGTGCTTTACAGTTATCCCAAGGCAAATACCAGCGGATGCACAACCGAGGCCTGTTCTTTGCAAGCGCACAAGGAAGAACTCGCTGCTGCCGGTTACGATATTATCGGCATTAGCAGGGATAAACAGGCTCTTCAGAAGAAATTTGCGGAGTCGAAAGGCTTGGAGTTCCCTCTTATCGCCGACATCGAAACTACGCTCTTGCAGGAGCTTGGCTGTTGGGGCGAGAAGGTGGCTTGCGGTCGCAAGACTATCGGCATTCTTCGCACTACCTATCTTGTCAACGAGGAAGGCATCATAGAGAAAATTTTCACTCCAAAGGAAATTAAGACGAAGATTCATGCGGAGCAGATACTGGAGTATATAAACGAAAAATAGTCAGCAATGAAAAGTTTTGGAAAGAAAGCGTGGCTATTGCCACAACCGGTGTTGATTATCGGCACATACAATAAGAATGGAGTAGCCAATGCGATGAACGCCGCATGGGCAGGTCAGTGGGATGCCCACGAGATTATGATTTCGATGGGAAACCATGCCACTACGGAGAACCTCAATCTTAGCGGCGAATTTACTGTGGCTTTTGCTACAAAGGAAACGATGGTAGCGTCTGACTACGTGGGCATCGTAAGTGCAAAGAATGAACCGAACAAGATGCTGAAGACTGGTTGGACGGCAGTGAAGGCTGAAAACGTCAATGCGCCCGTATTCACAGACTTCCCGATGACAATGGAGTGCCGCATCAAGGAGAAGATAGACGAGAGCGAGACTGGCTATTACATTGTTGCCGAAATTGTGAACATAGTCTGCAACGAAGAATATCTCGCAGAGGACGGCAAGCCTGACATCGAGAAGATGCACCTCATTATCTTTGACCCGATACACAACGGTTACTTTCAACTTGGTCAGCGTGTTGGAAACGCATTTTCTGATGGTAAGGAACTAAATAAACTTATAAGTCAAGTAAAAAATATATGATAGGAAGTATTATAGGAGACATAGTAGGGAGCATCTACGAGTTCAATAATATAAAAACGAAAGATTTCCCGTTGTTCACCAATGAGAAAGAGTTTACTGACGACAGCG
>CAVFYC010000118.1:0-5389 GCA_963626585.1 Christensenellaceae bacterium Phil1
TCTCGGGTTTGTTTAAGGAAAGATGTAATGCCTTGTAATACAATAGGTATGCGTTATTTTTCGAAAGATGCGGGAAAGGACTTTTACGAGGTCAGACCTAATTTAAATTAGATGCGGCGGAATTTAAATTTGGTGGCCCGGAGTTTTTACGAGATGCGACATATTTTTCAAGCCCGTCTCAAATCGGAATTCCGCGATGCGCAAGCGCTTTTTCGTCGAGCCTATTTTAGATGTACGAAATTTGTTATCTGTAGTTTCAAAAAGCACATGTTTTTGCTTATAAGGTATCTTTGTGAAAAGAAAAATCGTCTTAAAACAACAAAAAGAAACCGAAATCGTGCTTAAAAAAGAAAAATGCCGTAATTTTGCATCAAAGACAAAACATAATCACAGTACTGTATCAACAAACAAGATTAAAGATGAAGAAGATTGAAGCTATTATCCGCAAAACTAAGTTTGAGGACGTAAAGGACGCACTGCTCGATGCCGACATCGAATGGTTTTCGTACTACGACGTACGCGGCGAAGGCAAAATGCGACAGGCGCGAATTTATCGCGGTGTGATGTACGACACGAGTTGCATCGAGAGAGTGCTGCTCAATATTGTTGTGCGCGACATAAACGTTGAGCGCACCGTGAAAGCCGTTCAACAGGCGGCAAGAACGGGCGAAATCGGCGACGGAAGGATTTTCGTCATTCCGGTAGAGGATGCAGTGCGTATTCGCACGGGTGAGAGTGGCGACGTGGCCTTATATAATGCCGAAAAAGAAAAGTAATCCTCGCTCGCACAACAAAGAAAGTATGAAGGGTAATAAGTATAACTATCAAAGAAACAACTAAAATGACACCAATAGAAGATTTAGGATTGTCAATCGACACTGTGTGGATGCTGCTCGCGGCAATGCTCGTGTTTTTCATGCAGCCGGGATTTGCCTTCTGCGAGGCAGGTTTCACCCGAAGCAAGAACACCGTAAACATATTGTTCAAGAATTTCGTGGACTTCATGCTAGGTTCGCTGTTGTTCTGGTTCCTCGGTTTTGGAATCATGTTCGGCAACGACGGAGCAGGTTTCATGGGTCTTCCAAACTTTGGCGACCTTTCGTTCTACAAGAACTCCGCCGGCCTTCCCACCGAAGGTTTTCTGATGTTTGAGACAGTGTTCTGCGCAACCTCTGCCACAATTGTTTCGGGCGCTATGGCAGAACGCACAAAGTTCAACATGTATGTGGTATACTCCTTATTTATAAGCATGCTCATTTACCCAATCGAGGGACACTGGACATGGGGCGGCGGATGGCTTGCAAACGCTGATCCGGGCTCTTTCATGGCAAATACATTCGGTATCGGTTTCCACGACTTTGCCGGAAGCGCTGTGGTTCACTCTGTAGGCGGTGTGCTCTCGTTTGTAGGTGCGCTGATACTTGGTCCGCGCTTGGGCAAATACGACAAAAACGGAAAGAGCCGCGCTATCCCCGGCCACAACCTCAGTCTTGCAGCTCTGGGAGTGTTTATCCTTTGGTTCGGGTGGTTCGGATTCAACCCCGGCTCGCAGCTCGCAGCATCGGGCGAGGTTAACCGCGTAGCCATAAGCCATGTGCTTCTCACCACCAACCTTGCAGCAGTTGCAGGAGGCGTTGCCACGATGATTGTAACGTGGTTCAAATACGGCAAACCCTCTCTCTCGCTCACATTGAACGGTATCCTTGCCGGCCTCGTGGGTATAACAGCCGGTTGCGACCTTGTTTCGCCGCTTGGGGCAGTGATCATCGGTTTGGTTTGCGGTGTAGTTTTGGTTTACTCCATTGAATTCATCGACAAGAAGCTCCACGTTGACGATCCCGTGGGTGCGAGCACAGTTCACGGCGTTTGCGGTATTCTCGGAACCATTATGACAGGTTTGTTAAGCGTCGGCGAAGGCTTGTTCTACGGACATGGTGCAGGCTTCCTCGGTGCTCAGGTGTTCGGAATTATAGTAATCGATGCTTGGACAGCCGTTATGGGTTTCATCTTGTTCTTCGCAATCAAGAAGACTGTAGGCTTGCGCGTAACGAAACGCATTGAAGAGGAAGGTCTCGACATTTACGAGCACGGCGAAACCGCTTACAACTAATAAAAGAATAAAGGGAAAGATTATGAAAAGAAATTTTGTGAAAACTTTGCTTGCAAGTGGTATTGCAGCAATCGTGTTCCCTGTGTTTGCACAGGACAAGGCTGAACTTTCAATAGGCACCGATATTGTAAACCAGTATGTATGGCGCGGCCAGAAGCTTGGCGATGTAAGTTTGCAGCCCACTCTCGGAGTGGCATACAAGGGGCTTAGCCTCACAGCCTGGGGAAGCGTTGGCTTGAGCAATTACGCCGATACCAAAGAGTTCGACCTCACTTTGGCATACACTGTAGGAGGATTCAACATTGGCATCACCGATTATTGGTTCAATACCAACGGCGACAAATACTTTCTCTACAACGCTCATTCCACTGCCCACACGTTTGAAGCAAACGTAGGCTACGACTTCGGGGTTGTAAACTTCCAGTGGTACACCAACTTTGCCGGCAGCGACGGAGTTACAAAGAAAAACAAGCGTGCTTATTCAAGCTACGCCGAGCTTTCTGCCCCGTTCAGCGCTTTGGGTTGCGAATGGACTGCCGCAATCGGTTGCGTGCCCTACAGAACGAGTTTCTATGGCGAGGCCAACGATTTCGCAATAACCAACGTTTCGCTCAAAGCCTCGAAGGAACTCACGATAACCGACAAGTTTAAACCTTCGGTCTTTGCAGGAATTGCGACTAACCCGAGTAGCCAGGCGGCATACCTGTTGTGTGGCATCACTATTGCACCATAAATTACACATATTTAAGTTTCAATTGTTTCAAGGCGGAGAACTCGCAGCAGTTCCCCGCCTTGTTTTTTCTGTTTGCCCGGCGGAAAAATCCTGAAGCCTTTTTTACATTGATTTGCCGCATATCCGCCGCCTTGTCCCGTCTGCCGGAAGCCACATTCCGCGCCCCAAAAACCATGCTGTGCATGGCGAAAAAACTACACGGCATCTCGTAAAAACTCCGGGCCACCAAATTTAAATTCCGACGCATCTAATTTAAATTAGGTCTGACCTCGTAAAAGCCATATCCCGCGCCTTTTAGAAAACAACGCATATCAGTTGTATTACAGGGTTTTACATCTTTTCTTAAACAAACCCGGAAATCGCCCCGAAACAAGTAATGCAAAAAGAACACTATGCCCAGAAAACTATTGTCGCAAAAGGGAAAAACAATGTCTGGTATCTTTTAAACAATGTCTGATATTATTCAAATAATGTCTGACATCGTTTTTCACGAAAAGCCATGGAGTTTTTCTATAAGTTTTGGCATTTCGTCTAAACAAAACCTCTGTAAAAACAATGACAGTTTGTATAATTTTCACAACCCCAACCCTTCTGACAACATCCTATTATAAGGTGATTTTTATACATTTAGGGGAGGTAAACACACTTTTTTGTATATTTTAGAGTTAATGTCGGCGTTATATTATAAATCTTTTTGTATTTTTGGAACGCAGAAATGGCATTTTGCCATGAAGCCAGACCTCCAATACGCCTCTATCTTTTCTCTCGGACAAATCTAATGTCGGGAGGATTGCTTTTGGGAGCATCGGAAAGGAATATCGTAATTAACCCATTAATAAAATTAGCAATGAAACAGATTGTACATTGGCTGGCAAGAATGTTTGCCATACTGCTCGTCCTTTCATTAGGAGCGAGCGTGCAGAATGCGAATGCCCAAGTTCTGGAAGAAGGCTATTATTACATTAACTCCACCCAATATTCGGGTCAGGGTTTGTTTTATGGCACTACCGGAACTACGGATCGCGTTCAAGCTGCACAACACGATGCAGGAGCTACGGTTACTGAAGCCGACCTGCCGTTCGTGTTCCACATCACTTTGGCCGAAGACGGCGAACACTACAACGTTCAGAACTTTGTAAGCAAGACTTACTGGGGACGTTTCGCCGATGCAGCCGACAATAGTCCTGGCGGCGGTTTTGGATTCGTTTCCAGCCCCGAGCCTTTCACCATTGGCGAATATGGCATAGGCTATTACTTTGACTATGCTGGCGAACGCTATCCCGCAAACGGCGGCGTGGTGCATGCCCAAGACGACGGCTATAGCGGTTTCTGGGGCGACACAGGCAACCTTTACGCCCACAAGATTTGGGAATTGGTTCCCGTAGACACAAATTCCTTGTTCCACCCCGAAGATGTTGTCGAGATTGAAGGCAACACCCCCGACGGCTACTACTACATCAATTTCTTCGCAAGCAGCGACCCCACCACATGCATGGTGCCCGTCAACAGCGAAATGCTCTGGCGTCTCGGCGCTTATCCCCGCGAAGATGCTGATTTCGACGAAACCTACGTATGGCACATCACCAAGAACGCAGACGGCGAGACCTACTCGATTAAGAATTGCGGCGCGCAAGACTTTACCTACATCGAAAACGTAAGCAAGGGCGACCACGAAAGCCCCTATGTGCTCATGACAGGTACAAATCCCGCCAAATTCAAATTCAAATACTACAGCGACGGAAGCATTTATATCTATTCCACCGACAACGACTACAACTACGGCATAAACACTGCCGACGGCAATATCCGCACAGTTAACGCGCAGAATACAAACAGCGCCGTGAAGTTTGTGGAAGTTCCCGCCGACAAGATTACCAACGCCCTCAAACTTCAAGAAGCTATCAGCAATGCTGCTGGTCGCCAATTCACCGTGGGAACAAACCCCGGACAGGTTTCAGAGGAAGACTATGCCGCTTGGGAAACCGTATATAACAAGGCAACCGCAGCAGCAGGCAGCGAAGACGACAATTCAGCGCTTATCGCCGAACTCAACGACGCTACAAATACTCTCATCAGCAAGATTATTCCTGTGAGCGAGGGTTACTATACTTTTGAGAACGGAGCAACCGAAGGCGAGTACCTCAAGCCTTATTTCAAGAACAACGAATGGTATCTTGGCCACGACATGGTTGACCCCACTCTCGACCAGAGCGCAATTTGGCACGCAATAAAGAATGCCGACGGCAACATCGTGCTCAAAAACTGCGGCACACAAGATTCCACATATGTGATATCCATGTCAACAGGATACGTATGGGGTCTCCCGAGAATGGCCGGAACAAGCAAAAACTACCAGACTTTCAAACAGGAGTACAGCAATGTTTTCAAACTCTACTCGAGCGACAACAACAACTTCTGGAGTGCTGACGGCGGCAACGTAGTTTCTTCAAACAACGACTACCACCCGAAAGACGGTGTTTGGAAAATCGTGAAAGTTGACGCACCCTATTTCACCGAACTCAACGAAGCAATCACCGATGCCGCAG
>CAVFYC010000119.1:0-5386 GCA_963626585.1 Christensenellaceae bacterium Phil1
ATATGGGATATCGTTTTTCTGATGTCTGACATTATTCAAACGATGTCAGACATTATTAAAATAATATCAGACATTGTTTTTGCGATATTTGATGTCGCTTTTTTGTCAAAGGATTTTGGTGAAAATCAAAGCTATTCTCCAGGCTCCTCTTCCGCCCAAACGGGTGTAGAAACGCAAGAGTTTTCCTATTATATGGCTTGGGAAATCAGTGGGTTGCAATTCTGTAAATCTGTGATGCGCACCTTCTCTCTCGAGCAGGCCTTCGAGTATTCGCGCGCGGCATTGCAAAGCGAACAGGTTGGCTGATGCGTGGTGCGTTGTCAAGTCGTGTTTTGCTTTTAGAAGCGCCTTGTTCAAAAACTGAAGCGATGCAGCAAAACTGTTTCCCGTGATGCTTTGGGCGTGGGCGTATATGCGGTGGTAGCTTTGCCCTTTTATCCATGCAATGTGCGGCTTTGCCAATAAAATGCGTATGCCAAGTTCCCAATCGTTCCATCTCATAAGCGTTTCGTCCCAGCCGCCAATGTCGCGGACAAACTGTGTGCGTGCTACAAACGACTGCGTGGATAATTCGCCCGTAAGTATCTGTACGTTAACGTCGGAACTATAAGGGAATACGCGTCTGCGACAAACGGTGTGGGATGCATAGAGGTTGTTGTCCTTGGTTTCTTCCACAATGTTTGTGGCTGCGGCAACTATATCGCAGTTAGGATTTTCGTCAATGCTTTTGGCAATATCTTGCAGGAATGTGGACGACATTTCGTCGTCGCTGTCAAAAAAACTTACCCATTCGCCAGTAGCTTCCTGCAATCCGCGATTTCGGGCGGCGCATGCTCCCGGACGTTTTTCCTGCAAAATTTTTATGGCAAAGCCTTCGGTGTTTTTGGCATCGGCAAAAGCCTTGCACAAACTCAATGTAGAATCAACGGAATTGTTGTCTACAACAATAAGTTCGATGGGGCGGTGGTTTTGCGCCTTTATCGACAACAAGGTGCGCGTTATATATTGCTCCCTGTTGCAGGCCGGGACCACCACACTTATCAGCATCGTCCTATCTTCTTGGCATAGTCAATACCGCGAAGCATATCGCGCAACGCTTCAACCCGCGACATTCCCCGGACATTGAACATGGCGTATTTCAAAACCCTAAGCATAGCTCCTTTGTGCCCGTGGATTGCTGCAAGAACAGCTCCTTTGGAGCGGCGAACCGATGCAAGACTGTTGAAAAGCGACCCCGTGGTGCCATGGTCGGTGCTCACGATTGTCATAGGGTAATACCATACGTTCAAACCGCGCCGTATCATGTCGTAAACAAACACCTCTTCTTCGCCGCAGGCAAGATATTCGCTCCCCAAGCCATAGTGCACATCGAATACGGGATTGTTTTTGCGGTTTCGCAAAGCCAGTTCGCACGAACGCACATAGTATCCTTTTGGAGAATTGAGCAAATTGAAAGCTTGTGAGGAATATTCGCGATGAAGTTCGCCATTGTAAAGACACGAACGCAGACAAAGCGCATCAACATCGGGACGCTCGTTAAAAACATACAACAAACGGTCGAAATCACCCCATGTGTAACGGTTGTCATCGTCAGCAAACAACAAAATGTCGGCTTGGGCATGGCTCATGGCGTAGTTGCGATTGGCGGCAAGCCCGCAGCCTTCCACGACAAGAACCTTTACATCACTTCGCTGCCTCAATTCGTCGGGGATAAGGTTCAAATCTGATTTGTTGGTGTATTGAAACGACACAAGATAGTTCACGTCGTTTCGCGGCTCGGCCATAACATCGGCTACTTTCAATATGCCGCTGCCTATGGTGCAAATCAGGACGTCTATACTCATTTGTCAACAGGATTAAGTCGTAAGAAACGTATTCCGCAAAGCATCTGGCCGAACAAAGGCAGCAGATGCGCCATTCCGGTTCGCGCTGCATGAAAAGCAAATTTGAAGCATTTTATATAAGCTCTCCACCCGTGGCGATAGTATGCTATCGCACCAAACGAACGTTGCACCCCGTGGTCAACATATATCATTCGCTGTTTAAGCATAGTTGATGTCTCAACAATTTTCTTGGGTATGTATTTCATGTTTAGCCCCATGCGCTCGGCGTCGGTAAGCCAAATTTCCTGCTCGCCGCATGTAAGGCAATCTTCGCCCAATCCAAAACGCTCGTCATACAACAACTTTCCTTGTATGCTCGTTCGGCGGCACGCCATCTCAAGCGCAGAAATCTGCCAGTCCTTTGGGCGTTTGTAAAAGTCAAATTCGCTGTCGGGATAATCCTTCAAAGGTCGGCCGGTATAGGTGGACGCTTGAAAAAATGCCACATCTAAATCGGGATTGGCCTCAAATGTTCTTTCTATTATATTGAATCCTTCTTCTGAAAAGCGCGCATCGTCATCGGCAAACACCACAATGTCGCCCTTTGCAAGGCTAAGCGCAAAATTCCGGTTCTTGGAAAGTCCCTTGCCTTTGGTCTTGGTGAAAAAAACATCCTCGCGTTCCGTCAGAGCTTGCGGAACGAGTTCCAAATAACGTTCGTCGGTATATTGATACGAGACAATATATTTTACATCTGGGCGCGGGTGCACAAGATTGTCGAGAATGCGCACAACACCTTTGTTTATGGTGCAAATAAGTACTTCAACTGTTGTCATTTGAACTGGTTTATCAAATTTATTACTGTTGCCACTTCTTCTGAAGTCATTGTGGAATTTACGGGAATGCTTAATTCTGTGGCACAAATCTGTTCTGTAACGGGCGCGACGGCTTCTGCAAGAATTTCCTTCAGTGCCGGTTGTAAATGCGGGGGAGTGGGGTAGTGCACGAGCGTTTTCACGCCGTTTTCGTACAGATATTTTTGCAATCTGTCGCGCTCTTGGCAAAACACGGGGTAGACATGAAAAATACTGCGCGAGACATCGTTATCACCATTATAGGGAATGTTTACAAGCGGATTGTTTATGTTTTTGCTGTAAGCACGGGCAATTTCCTGGCGTCTCGCATTGACTTCATCGAGATATTTAAGTTTTACGCGCAAAACCGCCGCCTGCATTTCTTCTATGCGGCTGTTTATGCCAAGAAGGGTGTGGTGATATTTTTCTGCCGAGCCGTAATTCGCAATAGTCTTTACGGTTTCGGCAAGACGGTCGTAGTTTGTAACCACTGCGCCTGCGTCGCTGAGTGCTCCGAGATTTTTTGCAGGATAAAAGCTGAAACCTGCCGCATTGCCGAGGTTGCCTGCTTTCGCTCCGTTGTGGTTTTTCGCTCCATGGGCTTGCGCTGCATCTTCCACTACCTTGAGGTTATGGCGTAGGGCAACGGCGTTTATTGCGTCCATGTCGCACAACGCGCCATAGATATGCACCGCCATTATTGCTTTGGTGTGCGAATTTACTAGGCTTTCCAATTTCGCGGGGTCCATAAGATAGTCATCGGAGTTAACATCGCACGCCACAGGTTTCAAACCGGCTCTTATTACTGCGAGAAAACTTGCCGCAAATGTGTTGGCGGAAACAATCACTTCGTCGTCGTTGTTCCAGCCTTCGATATGCTTGTATGCCAAAAGTATAAGCGTAAGCGCATCAAGCCCGTTGGCCACACCGATACAATGGCGCGCACCGCAAAAAGCGGCGAAATCTTTCTCAAATCCCTTCACCTGTTCACCGTAAAGGTATGTGCCGCTTTTCACCACGTTCAATACAGCCTGGGAAATGAGCGGCTCGTATTTTTCGGTTGTTTTGCGTAAACTCAGATATTCTATCATAATGATTCCTTCAGATTGTGGAGAGCCTTTTGCAGGTTCAGTTTATATGTGTCGTAACATACGGAGCGCGCGCCGAAACCTTCTTTTTCAAAGATAAGACCTTGGTTAAGGTATGTGCCGCCTCGTTCGGTGGATATGCCGAAATCGAAATATGGCATGCTTTTGAAGCGTTCCGAGATGAGCCAGTCGATCAGCATATCTTCGGCGCCCGATTGTTTACCTTCGTCGGAGGTAGCAAGATATTGGGTGTGAGCCACTCGGGGAGTGATGAAAACCCACGAGCCAGCGATTACTTTTCCGCGGTGTTTTGTTACAAACAGTTTTATCTCCGTTGGAAACCGCTGCATGAGCAGTTGCATTTCTTCCAGAGAGTGCACGGGGGAAACGCTATGTCGGTTGCGGAGTATTTCGGAAAGCATGTCGTGAAAATCCTTTACTTCCTCGCTTTGTGCGCAAGCCACTTCCTCAACAGTCATACCAAGTTTCGTAGCGCGCACAACGCCTCCCCTTCGGCTTTGTCGCTGTTTGGGGTGATTTGCCGGGCACAAAGCCGACGAAACGCAGCGTTGCACGAGCGTTGCCTCCGCTCTAAATAGTGCGTAAAGGTCTTCTTCGGCGGGCAAAGTGTGGTAAATATAAGGAGTAGGTTTGTAAACAAGTTGTTCCGCTCCCAGATTTTCCGAATAATATTCGGCAGCGGCGGCAAGCATCTCCATTACTGTGGTTTGCACAGCCTTATGGTTTACCACCAGTCCCCCGTAGGTAAGTCCGCCGTGCGAGAAAATCGTTTTTGATTCCTTATTATAGTTGGCAGGAATCAGACCGCAGAGCCTGTCGGATTGGTCGAAAAACAAAAGAGATGCGTCGTTGAATCGCGCGGCATGGTAGTCCATGAAATCTCTGCAAAAAAGAAACGTGCCGTTTTTGCTTTGCATGACAAATTCATTCCATGTCTTTGCCATTTCATGACTATATGCAACCGCCTTTATCATTTCAGTTTTTCCCGATATCCCAGGTAATCTTCATAGGAGTTGATATATCCGTCAGCATCATAGGGCTGCGAAGCTGCCACAACGCACACGCAATCGGGGGTGAAGTCTTTCAAATCACACCAAATGCCCGCCGGCACAAGTATTCCCTCGTTTGGAGCGGATATTCTCGTTGTGGTTTGCACTTGCCCGTCGCTCAGATGCATGCTGAACGCTCCCTGCACCGCAAACACGGCTTCGCTGCATGTGGCATGGGCATGTCCGCCGCGCGTCTTGCCTTCCGGAACCGAGGTAATCCAGAACATACGTTTTATGTCAAACGGCAACGCGCCGCCCTCAACGAATGTCAGCACTCCACGGGCATCGCCAATAGTTACGCCCCTCAAAAGAGCGCACCCCTCAGGCAAATTACTGTTAGATTTACATTCCATAAAGCAAACTTACAAATTTTAGAATGAAACGCGGCGTTTTAATGCAAAAGATATGGGGTGGATTGCTGATTTGGGGTGCAAAAAACGCATTCCGCAAGTTTGGCGGCAACGGCTGTGGAGTGATAAAAATAACATGTAGGTATTTCGCAAAAATTCCGGGCCATGAAATTTAAATTAGATGCGTCGGAATTTAAATTA
>CAVFYC010000120.1:0-5087 GCA_963626585.1 Christensenellaceae bacterium Phil1
AAACTTGCAAAAATCTAACGCACGAAAAGTTCCGCATAAAAGCCTTGTAATCAACCCAAAGCCTTTATAGTTTAAACATAGCGAATTATGCTCTGAACGATGTCAGACATAATTTAAATTCCGCCGCATCTAATTTAAATTAGATGCGGCGGAGTTTTTACGAGATGCCGTGTAATTTTTTCGGCGTCTATTCTTAAAAATTTCAAGCCTTATTGTGTTGCATTTTTTACTTCAAAACAAGCGGCAAAAAATGCTTCCCAGACAAACATCAAGCCATAAGATATACCTAAAAAACAAGGCTGCTTCTCCAATATTTGAAGAAACAGCCCCGTAGAATTCTATAATCTCTTTCTTGTGAAATCGAAGCCGAATCAGTTGAGGAATCCGAGCAACACACCCGCAGCCACAGCCGAGCCTATCACACCGGCGACATTCGGTCCCATGGCATGCATCAAAAGATAATTGCTGCTGTCGTATTTAAGTCCCAACTGGTTTGAAATACGCGCACTCATCGGCACCGCCGAAACGCCTGCATTTCCGATTAGAGGGTTAACCTTGTTGCCTTTGCCCAAGAAGAGGTTCATTATTTTCACGAACAAAACGCCCGACGACGTTGCGATGATGAACGAGAGCGCACCAAGGATAAAAATAAATATGGTGTCGCGCGTAAGGAATACGCTCGCCTGAGTGGAACAACCCACCGTGAGGCCAAGAAGCATCACAATGATATCGTTCAAAGCGCTTCCCGCAGTTTTGGCAAGGCGCGTGGTCTTTGTGCTTTCCTTCAAAAGATTTCCGAAGAAGAGCATACCCAACAACGGAAGGCCCGAAGGCACAATGAAAGTGGTAAGCAGCAAACCTACAATCGGGAAAATAATTCTTTCGGTCTGCGAAACCTGGCGCGCAGGCTTCATGCGAATCACGCGCTCTTTCTTCGTTGTAAGCAAACGCATCAATGGCGGCTGGATAACCGGCACAAGCGCCATATAAGAGTATGCACACACGGCAATAGCGCCCATCAAGTTTGGCGAAAGCTTTGACGACAAGAATATAGCCGTCGGGCCGTCGGCTCCACCGATTATCGCGATTCCGGCAGCCTGATTTGGTTCAAATCCCAACAGCAACGCCAACATATAAGCCCCGAATATTCCGAACTGCGCCGCACCGCCAATCAACAACAACTTAGGATTGGCAATCAATGCGGTAAAGTCGGTCATCGCGCCTATACCTAAAAATATTAGCGGCGGATACCAGCCGTCTTTCACACCGGAATAAAAGAAATTCAATACCGAATTGTCTTCATACAATCCGATTTCCAATCCCGCAGCCTTAAAGGGGATGTTGCCGAGAATGATTCCCAAACCAATAGGAATCAACAGCAATGGCTCGAAATCCTTTTTAATGGCGAGCCAAATGAATATTATTCCCACCAAAATCATTATAAGATTTTGGTAAGAGGCACAGGCAACTCCCGTGTAGGTCAAGAAGTCGTTAAACTTCGTGGACAGAAAGAGCCCAAACTCGTTCATTCCTCCGAAATATTATCCTACGGTAATAAGAGTAGCTCCCTCCATTACGGAGTCGCCTTTGTTTACAACGATAGAAGTAACAGTTCCGTCGCTTTCGGCGTTGATATTGTTTTGCATCTTCATAGCTTCAAGCACAACCACTGTCTGGCCTTTCTTCACGGCATCTCCAACAGCTACTTTCACATCTGTAACCACGCCAGGAAGCGGGGCTTTCACCGGAGTACCCTTGCCGGGAGCAGAAGAAGCCGCAGCGGCAGCAGCAGGTTTGCTTGCAGCAGGAGCAGGTGCGGCAGCCTTTGCCGGAGAAGCAGGAGTTTCAGCAACAGCTGCGGCAACACCGCTAATAGTTGCGAGGCCTTCGCCAGCTTCACCCTCAATCTCTACATCATAACTCACGCCGTTCACAGTAACTTTGGCGTTTTTGCCTTTAATCTCATCGATAGCCACGTCGTAGGACTTTCCGTTTACGCGGTATTTGTATTGTTTCATCTCTTTATTGTTTGTTTCGATTGTTAGTCTTTTGATATTGTATTGAAATGGAATTCGGGGGCATTCCAACGCGACGCCTTCGGGCTGATAGTAATCACGCCAGTTTCGTCATCGTGTACAATTTCGTTGATGGCAGTATCTACGGCGAGCGCCATTGCTGCGATTGCCTCTTCTTCGCATCCTTCGGGAAGCGAAAGCTCATTTCCTTCAACGCATATCGCAGATATTGCACCCGCTTTCTCATCTACGCTGATGGTAAGAGTACCTTCGTTCAGTTTATAATTGTATATTCTCATCTTACGTTATAGAATTTTCGTTTTTCAGTTGCTTCCGCCTGTACGGGTCCAGTTGGTGCGGCGCGGCTTTATGGTAAGCACGCCGCTTTCGTGGTCGTGCAAATCAAAGAGAGCCTTTCTCAGAGCCATGGAAATCACTGCAGCCACAACGCCGTCGTCTTCCGCAATTTCTTCCTCCACAGGCGTTTCCTCAACATACGTTTCGCTTTTTTTCTTGTCAATCCGCGCAAAAATCTTACCGAACAGTGTGAAGAATATAGCGAGCAAAACAAGGCAGCTAAACACTATGCCCATTCCGAGAATCGACATGCCGAAGCCGTGAGGGTCTTTCTGTTTGAATTCAGCCACTTTGTTCGATGCCACTCCCGTGCTGCTGTTTGCGCTTCCGGGAGTTACATCTTGCGGCTTGCACCATCGCCATTCGAATTCCTCACCTTTTTCTGTTTCGAACCGGGCAAAGGAACAACCTTTAAGGGTATTGACAGGAATTGTTACCGAGTCGAGCAGCGTATGTCCGTTGCCGTCAAAAAGAGCTACGAAGTTTTCTTGTCCGGGAACGAGTTTGAAATTAGTGTGAAGCGTTCCAAGATTCGGTCGAGCGTCTGCAAAAAACACTATATGCTCTTTTGCTTTCAACTTGGTGCGTGAATCGCCGGCCGGAATCAGCGACATTAGTTTCACCCTCTCGGGTACGGACATTTCTTCGAGCGTCTTGCGATTGGTCGTAAGGTAGCAATTCCGAAGATTTACCGTGCCCCATGAGGTATTGCAGATTTCAATCCAAGCGTTTCTTTGCCCGTATTCGTCTATAAGCCCCGACGGATTGTCTACAACCACTTCGCTTATCTTCAAGTTGGTTGCTATTTGTCCTTGCACGGCTTTTGTGCAGATCAAAAGCAATGTAGTGAGAAGAATAAACTTTATGCGCCTCATTTAGGTCAATTAGAATTGTTGTAGTTGGGATTTACATAGGAATATTTCCGTGTTTCTTTGCGGGGCGTACCTCACGTTTTGTTGTGAGTTGCGCGAGAGCGCGACAGATACGGAAACGAGTATTGCGAGGTTCTATCACATCGTCGATATAGCCCTTCATTGCAGCCTGATAAGGATTGGTAAACAAATCGTTGTACTCTTTCTCCTTTTCTGCAAGGAATGCCTTGGGATCTTCCTGGGCTTTTGCTTCTTTTGCACAGAGCACAGCAACTGCACCACTTGCTCCCATTACAGCTATCTCAGATGAAGGCCAAGCGTAGTTCAGATCTCCTTTGAGCTGCTTGCAACTCATTACGATATGCGAGCCGCCGTAGCTTTTGCGCAAGGTTACTGTAACTTTTGGCACTGTGGCTTCGCCGTAAGCATAAAGCAACTTAGCTCCATGATCTATGACAGCGTTGTATTCCTGTCCGGTGCCGGGGAGGAATCCAGGCACATCAACGAGAGTTACTATGGGAATATTGAAAGCATCGCAGAAACGCACGAAACGTGCTCCCTTGCGGCTCGCATTGCAATCGAGAACGCCGGCATAAACACTGGGCTGATTTGCCACGATACCCACGCTCTGGCCGTTGAAGCGGGCAAAGCCTACGATTATGTTCTTTGCAAATTTGGAATGTACCTCAAAGAATTCGCCGTTATCCACGATAGCGCCAATCACCTTGTACATGTCGTATGCCATGTTCGCGTTGTCGGGAATTATCTCGTTGAGCATATCTTCTTTGCGGTCAATGGGGTCGTTGCATTCCACTCTCGGAGCTTCCTCCATGTTGTTCTGCGGAATGAATCCCAACAAACTCTGCACAAGTGCGGCTGCCTCTTCTTCGGTCTTGGCTGTAAAATGAGCCACACCGCTCTTAGTTCCATGAACCGACGCTCCGCCGAGGTCTTCCGAGCTTACATCTTCGCCCGTTACGGTCTTTACAACTTTCGGGCCGGTAAGGAACATGTACGAAACGCCTTCGAGCATTACCACAAAGTCGGTAAGGGCGGGAGAATATACCGCACCGCCTGCACAAGGACCACAAATCATGGAAATCTGGGGCACCACGCCGGAACTTTCAATGTTTCTCTGGAAAATATCGCCGAATCCTGCGAGCGAGTCAATGCCTTCCTGAATGCGTGCACCGCCCGAGTCGTTGATTGCAATGCAGGGCGCACCCATTTTCATTGCCATATCCTGAACTTTGCAGATTTTCTCGGCCATGGTAATGCTTAGCGAACCGCCGTTGACTGTGAAATCCTGGGCGTAAACATATACAAGGCGTCCGTTGATTGTTCCGCTACCGGTTACAACGCCGTCGCCGAGATATTGCTTCTTTTCCATTCCAAAGTTGTGGCAACGATGAAGTTTGAACATGTCAAACTCTTCAAAACTGCCCTCATCAAGGAGCAACGCAATGCGTTCACGTGCTGTGAGTTTGCCTTTTGCGTGTTGCTTCTCTATGGCTTTTTCGCCGCCGCCAAGCCGTGCTTTGGCGCGCTTCTGTACTAATTCTCTAATCTTTTCGGTTTGAAGACTCATATTAGTTGTATGAATTTATTGTTTCTGATTGTTTTTTTGACAATAATGCCTTTTGGCAATATTTCCGTGCAAATGTAAGAATTTTTTGCCTATTACGTATACCATGTGTGCAATTTTCGTGCAGCAGAACCTCCTGTTTACATATTTTACAGGCATTGCGAAACGCCCTTTTCTTTGTCAGTAAAAACGAGGTGCTGGAACCGTTTTTACGAGGTCAGACCTAATTTAAATTCCGACGCATCTAATTTAAATTTG
>CAVFYC010000121.1:0-5184 GCA_963626585.1 Christensenellaceae bacterium Phil1
ATTACACCCAATGACTATCGCTCGGAAACACTCCCCGCATAACGAAAAAACTCCGCCGCATCTCGTTTAAATTAGATGCGGCGGAATTTAAATTACATGGCCCGGAGTTTTAAACGATATCAGACATCGTAAAAACCCCAACGGACACCGCTCTTGCGATGTCCGTTTTGTTTTGAAAATCAACGCTATACAAGCAAACCTAATGCTACCCGTTTCCCCCGGAATTGCATCTCAGCGGAAAACGCTTCCATATCCCCCTCGGAATACACCGCCACAAGGCCACAAGAAGCGAATATTTCCAGTCAACCACCTTTATGCGGCGCTTCCTGAGCACAGCCTTCGCAATAATCCTTGCCGCCTTTTCCTTTTTCATCACCATGGGATATCCCTTGCCGCCATTGATAAGCGCCGTATCCACAAAGCCCGGGCGAATGTCTGAGAACGTGATATTGAGACGGCGCATACGGGCCAGTTGCTCCAATGCGTCGATATAAATGTTCTGCATCCTTTTTGTGGCAGAGTATGCCGGCGCCGGGCCAAGCCCTTTCGTTCCCGCAATCGAGGATATCACCGCAATATGGCCGCCCGTGGTTGAAAAATAGCGGAACATCGCCCCCACGCAACGCACAAATCCTTCACCATTTGTACGCACGGTGTCGATTTCTTTAGCGCTTTCCAGACTTCCGTTCTGCCACCCCACACCGCTGCAATGCAGATAAAGCTGCGCGTCGACGCTTTGCGCCAAAGCCACAAGCCGTTCGCCCGCATCTTCATCGCATACGTCGATTTCGGCAACCGTTACCTGCTGCGGAAACAAGGCCCTGAAACTCTCCAACAATTCACCCCGGCGGCCGCATATCCCAAGCGTCCAGCCCGACAAGGCAAGAATTTTTGCCACTTCGCGGCCAATTCCGCTCGTAGCACCCATTATAACAGCACTTTTCTTGTTCATAACAGCCGCAAATTTAATGCTTTTCGTAAATTTGCCAATCTATACCATAGAATTTAAGATGAAACATATATTATCGGCAATAGCGCTAATCGTAGCACCGTTTCTGTCGCTCCACGCACAGGTTACACAACTCACCGGAACAGTTATCGGAACTCCTATATCGGTGGACTATTCCACCGGCAACCCGTCTGAAACCGTCAACACCATAGCCAATGTGTTCGACGACGACTTGTCCACGTTTTTCGCCTCATACGAAAGGAGCTATACATGGGTGGGGCTCGACCTCGGTGAGAAACACGTGATAACAAAAATAGCCTACGCTTCGCGCCCGGGCAGTGCCGACAGAATGTTGTTGGGAGTGTTTGAAGGCGCAAACAACCCCGATTTCACAGACGCCGTGCCGCTCTATATGATAAAGGAGACACCGCAGGACAATGTGCTTACCACAAAATATCCGCGCACAAGCCGGGGATTCAGATACGTGCGCTATGTGGGGCCGAACAATGTGCGTTGCAACGTTGCCGAACTTAAATTCTACGGCTACAAAGGCGAGGGAAACGACAGCCGGTTTTATGTACCCACAAACCTGCCGCTGGTTGTAATACATACCGACAGCGCAAAACAAATAACCTCGCGCACAGTATACACACCCGGGATAATAAGCATTGTGTCGGACGAAGGAAAAGAAATATATGCCGACAGTCTGGAAATACGCGGACGAGGAAACGGCTCGTGGGGATTTCCGAAAAAACCCTACAAACTAAAACTCGCCCACAAGAAGAAACTTCTCGACATGCCCGCAAAGGCAAAAAAATGGACGCTGATAAATAATTACGGCGACAAAACTCTGGTGCGCAATCTGCTCGCATTCAAAATAAGCGAACTGATGGGAATGGAATATACGCCCGCCGGACGACTCGTAGAAGTGATGTTCAACGGCGAATATCAAGGAGTGTATCAACTTTGCGACCAGATAGAAGTAAAGAAAAACCGCGTAGACATCACGGAAATGACTACCAACGACAACAGCGGCTCAGAACTTACGGGCGGATACCTGATAGAAATCGACGCATACGCCAACGGAGAGAAAATATGGTTCACCTCAAAAGATTTCGAACTGCCCGTTTCGCTGAAATATCCCGACGAAGACGACATAACGCCACAGCAGTTGAATTATATCACCACCTATTTCAACCGCATGGCAAGCCGTGTGGCCAATCCGCTTTATGCCGACCCGAAACTGGGCTTCCGGCGCTATCTTGACGAGGACTCATTCTTAAAAAGGTTCCTTGTAGAAGAACTTGCAGCAAATGTAGATGCCTGGTGGAGCGTACATATGTATAAAGATCGCGACTCCACGAAATTCTATACCGGACCTGTTTGGGATTTCGACCTAGCTTTTGAAAACGATATACGCATTCACCCCGTCTCGGGATTTGACGACTTTATTTTTCTGAACGAGAACACAACAAGTGCAGGCAACATGCGCGAATTTGTAAAGCGAGTAGTTGGTGTGGAAAGCGACCGACTGAAAGAATTATGGAGTACTGCGCGAAACGAAAACGGACTTACGATAGAAAATCTCAACTTATTTCTCGACAGCATGCAGACTGAAGTGTACGAGGCGCAGAAACTTAATTTCACGCGCTGGCCTGTGATGAACCAGATAGTGAACCAAAACTACCAAGTAACCGGCTCGTATGAAGGAGAAATGAAAGTGGTGCGCGATTTCCTGACATGGCGCATTTCATGGCTCGACAATAAAGTAGGACTTATACCCGTAGGAATTGAACAGACCGTTGCAGGAAAAACTGAAATCCGTAGCGTGGAAGGCGGAATAGGTATCAGCGGAAAGATGAGCGTGGAAGTTTACGACATGAGCGGTATTGTGGTGGCGAAAACCGATGCCGCAGCCACGGAAACGGTTATTCCTCTTGCCAAAGGGCTTTACATTGTGAGGGCAACCGATGGCAAAACAACTATAAGGCGCAAAATTCTGGTGAGATAAGTCGCGCTGTAAACGATAATGACTTTGTTTTTTAGTACTTTTGCTTAATTTGCAGTATAAACCATTTGTATGAAAAGAATTTTACTTCCAATTTTTTCCATAATGCTCTCCGTTGGTGCGGCATGCGCCCAATCTGCCGAGCTTAAGGGAACTGCTATCGGCAGCGCCCAATCCAGTTACGCCAGTGGCGATGCTTCGGTGGCTTTCGACGGAGATCTTTCCACTTTCTACGCATCTGATGTGCGCAGCAACACTTATGCGGGATTGGATCTCGGAGAGAAACACATTATCACCAAGGTTGGTTTTGCCTCGCGCGCAGGCTGGGCAGGCCGCATGCTGCTTGGTGTGTTCGAGGGCGCAAACAGTCCCGATTTCACCGATGCCGTGCCGCTCTACATGATTAAAGAAACGCCCGAGGACAATGTAATGACATACGCCGACGTAGATGTTTCGCGCGGTTTCCGTTATGTGAGATACGTAGGTCCCAACGATGTGAGATGTAATGTGGCGGAATTGAAATTCTATGGCTACAAAGGCGAAGGAGATGACACCAAACTTTACACGCCGACAAATCTCCCGTTGATTGTAATCCACACCGACAGCGCGAAAGCCATTACATCGAAGGAGGTATACGTTGACGGAATAATTAGCGTGGTTTCAGACGGAGGCACAAGCGTTTACAGCGACAGTCTGGGCATACGCGGGCGCGGCAATGCCTCGTGGGGTTTTCCCAAGAAGCCGTATAAACTGAAACTTGCCAACAAGAAAAAACTCCTTGGCATGCCTGCGAAAGCCAAGAAGTGGACTCTTATAAACAACTACGGCGACAAAACGCTCATTCGCAATGTTCTTGCGTTTCATCTCAGTGAATGTATGGGCATGGCCTATACTCCGGCAGTAAGGCTCGTAGATGTTATGCTCAATGGCGAATATCAGGGCACCTATCAGCTATGCGATCAGATTGAGGTGAAGAAAAACCGTGTGGACATCACAGAAATGACGCCCGAGGACAATGCTGTGCCAAATCTCACGGGAGGCTATCTCGTGGAAATCGATGCTTATGCGAGCCAGGAGAAGAATATGTTTAACATAAGCACATATAGTTTGCCCGTTACCATAAAGTCGCCGGACGAGGACGATATCACGACGCAGCAATACAATTACATTAAGAAAACCTTCGGTCAGATGGTGGCGCGCGTGGCTTCGAGTCTGTATCTCAACCCGTCGGTGGGTTTCCACAAATACCTTGACAAAGAATCATTCATGAAACATTTTCTCGTAGGTGAGTTGAGCGGAAACACCGACACCTATTGGAGCGTTTACATGTACAAGGACCGCGATTCCACAAAGTTCTACACCGGTCCGGTATGGGATTTCGACCTCGCTTTCGAGAACGACGCGCGCACTCACCCGCTTTCAAGTATCAACAGCTTTCTTTATGCATCTACCAAAAGCAGTGCCGCAGGAGATATGAGGAGTTTCGTGAACAGAGTGATAAATTCTGATAAAACTTTACTGAAATATATTTGGAGCGAAGCCCGAAATCTGCACGGCATAACGGTTGACGAACTGAATTCCTACCTTGACAGTTTGCAGACCACCGTTTATGAATCGCAGAAGCTCAATTTCACGCGTTGGCCCATCATGAATTCTTTGGTTCACCAGAATTATCAAATCACCGGCTCCTATGAAGGTGAAATGCAGACCATACGTGATTACCTTGCATGGCGCATTCCGTGGCTCGACGAAATGATTGGGCTCATACCAGTGGGCATAGAAAACTTGGGAATTGCCGAAGGCGACATCGAGGCAACCGATGGCGGAATAACTATAAGCGGTATCACATCTACGGCCACGGTCAACGTTTACGACATAAGCGGCATGCAGGTGGCGAGCCAGGAAATATCGCGAGGCGAAACCCACATTTCTCTTGCGCCGGGCATTTATATCGTAAAGGCTACAAGCGGAAGCGAAACTTTGAAGAAGAAAGTGATAGTGAAATAAGACATTGCGACCCTCAAGGCGCATCTAAACCAAACAAAGACTTGCGGGAAACTGCAAGTCTTTGTTTTTTAATCTTTTCCAACCATTTCCAGGCGCACAATACGGGTTGAAAAATCTGCCTCCTACCGCATTGAAAAAACTACACGGCATCTCGTAAAAACTCCGACGCATCTAATTTTTACGAGATGCGTCGGAATTTAAATTTCATGGCCCGGAGTTT
>CAVFYC010000122.1:0-4897 GCA_963626585.1 Christensenellaceae bacterium Phil1
ATTAGTCAAAGTTAATATACGTACAAAATATGTTTGCCCGCAATCGTGAATTATTTGAAAAATAGCATGGTATGTGGTAAACTGCAACTGACATATGTGTAATAAAAGCGCATTATGCTTGCTCTTCCTTGGCAGTCTGTCGCCCTATATAATATATGAGTGAAACGGCGTGCGTAGATGGTTTTTACGAGGTCTGACTTTGTGAAAAACTCCGGGCCATGAAATTTAAATTAGATGCGTTGGAATTTAAATTAGATGCGGCGGAGTTTTTGCGAGATGCCGTGTGTTTTTTATGATAGCAAATCAAGGGTTGCGTAAATGCTTTTAGTGGAATATGATTATGGCAAAACCGGGGCTTTGTATGCGGTAGGAAGAATATTTTCTACTTGCACAACTTGCGGGTTTGAGGAATTTTGTAATTTTATAATCCGATTTTTGGGGCGTTGTCTGTAAACATTCCGCCCGCAATCCTATTTTTAATTACGATAAACTGTACAATCATGACCATAACCCTGATCATTCTTGCCCTTACCGTAGTAATGTTTATAATCGGAAAGATACGTTCCGATGTTGTTGCTCTCTGTGCCCTTTGCGCGTTGCTAATTAGTGGGATACTCACTCCCGAAGAAGCGTTTGCGGGTTTCTCGTCAACGGTGGTGATTATGATGGTGGGATTGTTTGTTGTGGGCGGCGCGATATTCCAGACAGGTTTGGCAAAAGCCGCCAGCCAGAGAATTATGCGCCTTGCGGGCGACAGCGATACAAGGCTTTTTCTGCTCGTAGTGATAGTTACTGCCGCAATAGGCGCTTTTGTGAGCAACACGGGCACTGTGGCTCTCATGATGCCTATTGTGGTGAGCATGGCAGCGCAGGCCGGCATGCGCCCGTCGCGTCTGTTGATGCCGCTTGCCTTTGCCAGCAGCATGGGAGGCATGCTCACATTGATTGGTACGCCGCCCAACCTTGTGATTCAGGACACGCTTACAAATGCAGGCTATGCCCCGCTGAAATTCTTTTCTTTCTTTCCGGTGGGAGTGGTTTGTATTGCTGTGGGAATTGTCGTTATGCTTCCGTTGTGCAGAATGTTTTTAAATAAAAAGAAATCTGCCAATCGCAATGTCAAAGGTCATGGAAAAACTCTCGACGAACTTGTGGAAGAGTACAATATAGCAAACGGCGTAAGTCGGTTCTTGATTACTCCGAAATCGAAGATACGCGGCAAAAGTGTGGCGGAACTTGATTTGCGCGGCAAATACGGGTTGTCGATATTGGAGATACGCAACGAGAAAGCCGACCGTAGCGGATTGATTCGCAATGTTACGCAAAGCCTCGCAAGTCCCGACAGAATTTTGTCGGTCGGCGACATTATTTATATGCTTGGCGACAAGGAAACCATGGCTTCGTATGCAAACGACAACGCTCTTGAAAAACTCGAAAACAACGGAATAGACTTCTACGACCTCGGAGTAGCCGAAATTGTGCTGATGCCAGAGTCGCGACTTACGGGCGTAACTGTAAGAAATTCGGGATTTCGTGAACGTTACAGCATCAATGTGCTCGGAATAAAGCGCGGCGCGGAATATCTTACCGACAATCTCGCAGAACAAAAGCTAAGATCGGGCGATGTATTGCTTGTGCAAGGAAAATGGAGCAACATCACAATGCTCGACAGCGAGGAAAACGATTGGGTGGTGCTTGGACAACCCGAGAAAAAGGCGCAACAAGTGATATTGAACTACAAGGCTCCAACGGCAGCGGTTATAATGCTGCTGATGATTGCCGCAATGGTGTTTGATTTCATTCCCATAGCTCCGGTAACGGCCATCGTGATTGCGGCACTGCTTATGGTGCTCACTGGGTGCTTCCGTAGTGTGGAGGCAGCCTACAACACTATAAATTGGGAGAGTATAGTCCTGATTGCGGCAATGATGCCCATGTCGGTGGCGCTTGAAAAAACAGGTACATCGGCTCTCATCTCCCATTCGCTTGTTTCGGCCCTCGGGGCAATGGGACCAACGGCTTTGTTGTGCGGACTGTATTTTACCACCTCACTCCTCACAATGTTTATAAGCAACACCGCAACCGCTGTGCTCATGGCGCCGATTGCCATGACCGCTGCCGTTGAAATTGGAGCAAGTCCGTATCCGTTTTTGTTTGCCGTTACGCTTGGCGCAAGCATGTGCTTTGCCTCGCCGTTCGCAACTCCGCCAAACGCCCTCGTGATGCACGCCGGAGAATATACGTTCAAAGATTATATTAAAGTGGGCTTGCCTTTACAAGTTATAATGGGCATTGTGATGACATTTGTTCTGCCGTTGCTTTTCCCCTTCTGAAAAATCACGAAATAAAAAACAGTGGAAATGAAAACTATTAAGATATCTGTGTTAGGCTTGATATGCCTTTTTGTGGCGGTTTCTGCAACAACTTATACGGAAGGCAATAAAACCAAAGCCATGTCGCGGAAATCCGACGGCACTTATGTTGTGAATACAACCAAGATAGCAAAAAGCGTAAAGGGCTTTGCCGGCCAGACTCCTTTGAAAATCTATATTAAAAGCGGCAAGGTGGTAAAAGTGGAGGCTTTGCCTAACAACGAAACCGCCGGGATTTTTTCTAAGGTTACCCGTGATTTGCTTAACAAATGGAACGGAATGAAAGTTGAGAAAGCTGCCGAAAACGATATCGACGGCGTGAGCGGTGCAACCTATTCGAGTAAGGCCGTAAAGCAGAATGTGAAAATCGGCGCCAAATATTATTTGAACGAAACCTCGAAAAGTTCCTCCCGTTAAGCAGCAAGAAACAAATATGTCGTGAAACGTGCCGTTTTCATGGCATGGCACTTTTTTTGCAGCACTTATACGAAAGGAGTTAAAAGATATGGCATTCATAGATTACTACAAAATAATGGGTATCCCCAAGGATACACCGCAAAAAGACATTCGCGACGCATACAAACGCCGTGTAAAACAATTTCATCCGGACCTTCACCCCGACGATCCCAAAGCAAAGGCAAAATTCCAGGCATTGCAGGAGGCCTACAAGGTATTGGACGACCCCGAAAAGCGCAAGCAATACGATCAATATGGCGAAAATTGGGAACAGGCTGCGGCCTACGGGCAAGCAGGAGGCAGAGCGGGATTCGGAAATGCCGGCGGCTCCGGTTTTGAAGGCTTTGATTTCAGCCAGTTCGGCAATGGCGGTGGCGGAGGTTTCTCAAGTTTTTTTGAACAACTCTTTGGCGGGGCACGCCGACGCAGCTCGCGTTGCCGTAGTGGCTTCGGCGGATTCGGATCTGGCTGTGGCTGCAAAACAGAACAGTCGGCAGACAAACAAGCTACCGTAAATATTGATATGTATACCGCGCTGTTGGGCGGAGATGTGATTTTGCAGACATCTAACGGCAAATTGCGTTTGCGCATAAAGCCCAACACTCAACAGGGAACCCGTGTGCGGTTGAAAGGCAAGGGACATGATTTGGGCAATGGCGTTTGTGGTGATCTTATAATCACTTATAATGTAACTTTGCCGGCATCTCTCAACGATCGTCAACGGGAACTTTTGGAGCAGATGCGCTTGGCGGCCGGATAAAAGCGGCGAAAAACAAACTGTAAGCAAGACCGGGAAATCTATATCCCGGTCTTTTTTTGTGTGGTACGTCCTCGCCCGTGCGTAATGGATTTTTTAGTAACTTTGCTCTGATAATATACGGAAATGAAGGAGATACATTATTTCTACGTGCCTGATGCGGAGATACAAAACGAGCTCCCGGACGAAGAAGCAAGGCATGCAATAAAAGTTTTGCGCTTGGGCGAGGGCGACAGAATGGTTATAACCGACGGGAAAGGGCATTTCTTTGACGCAGAAGTGTCGGGAATTTCGTCAAGGTCGTGTGGATATAATATCATATCCCGCAAAGATGTCGAAAAGTCCTGGAAAGGTCATCTTCATTTGGCTGTGGCTCCTACCAAAAACATAGATCGTATAGAATGGCTCGTAGAAAAAGCTACCGAAATAGGGTTAGATGAAATTTCTTTTATAGATTGCCGATTTTCGGAACGCCGTATAATTAAAACGGAACGCATTGAAAGAATTGTGGTATCGGCAATGAAACAAAGCCATAAGGCGAGCAAAACGCGCGTCAACGCAGTTGTTTCGTTCAAGGACTTTCTTTCGCGCACTGATATCGCAGGTGAAAAATATATTGCCCATTGCCTTAACGACGAGGTCTGTGATGCTTTGTCCGGCAACGTTTCCGCTTTGTCGCCGCGTTGTTATCTGCCGGCCGTGATGGGGAGTGAAAGCAAAACCATACTTATTGGTCCGGAAGGGGACTTTTCTGTTGAAGAAGTTGAGGCCTCGTTTTCTGCGGGCTACGTACCTGTGAGTTTGGGCGACAGTCGTTTGCGCACCGAGACGGCAGCGTTGTATTCGGTGATGCTCATGAATTTGAAAAATTCCAAGATAGCGGAGGCATACAAATGAACGTGTGCTTTCGCTTTTCTTTTATAGTTTTGTTGATATCGGGTGTTTTTGCCCTCACTTCTTGTGGCAAGGATTATTACGACGTGATTCCCAAAAATTCTCCCGCAGTAGCTTGCATTGATATCGCACAGATTGCTGCGGACAATGGTTTGAATTCGAAAGATGCCGCACATATTCTGCCTTTTGCGGGCGGTGTGGATTTCGTCAAGCCGGCTTACGCGTTTGTCTCGCCCAACAATTATTACGGTGTGGTATTTGCGGTGGACGATGAGGGAAATATTGAATCCGCAATGCGTAATTCGTCAGAATTTTCTCGGATAGAAAAAAGCGGGGGATTGCATTTCGTTTTATGGAAAGGCCATTGGCAAGTGGCGTGGAACGGAGATGCGCTGCTTGTCATCGGTCCTGTGGTGGC
>CAVFYC010000123.1:0-4841 GCA_963626585.1 Christensenellaceae bacterium Phil1
GTCAAGATTTGCCATTTCTTCAACAATGTTTTGATAGCATTGTCGGGAAACGATGCTCCGGTTGCCTACATACAATGTGCCGTCGGGGATATTCTTTGAAACCACGCTTCCAGCGCCTATCACGCACCATTTGCCTATTGTTATGCCTTGGATAACGGTACTGCCGGCTCCTATCCACGTTCCTTCGCCTACTTTTACGTTTCCGCAAAGTGTGGAATGGGGCGAGAGGTGAACGAAATCTTCAACAATGCATTCGTGGTCGATGCTTGCGCCTGTGTTCACAATGCAATGGCGTCCGATTCTTGCATCGGTTTGAATGATCGCGCCCGCCATTACAACGCTTCCCTCACTGATTTTCGCATTCTTCGAAACTATTGCGCTGGGGTGGATTGCCGTGCCGTATTCGGCGCGAAGCTTTCGGTCAATAATCTTGCGAATTTTGTTGGAACCTATTGATATTATGAGCGGAGTGCATTCTGTGGATTCGTGAACCACTTTGTAGCCTTGCAGATTTTGCAGGGATTTGTTGTCGTCGATTAGAGCGTCGATTTCTACCCCACATTCTTCGAGCAGGTCGATTATTACTTTTGCGTGTCCGCTTGCGCCGTATAGATACATGGTTGCATTTTTTAGTTGTGTCCGTTAAAACTTTCCATTGTGGCACTTCCTTCGTGGGAGATGCCGCTGCGTTTTAATACAGTCTTGATAGTGAGCCAAATTACTTTCATATCAACGGAAAATGAAAGGTTGTCTACATACCAAACATCGTAGTCGAATTTCTGAGTCCAGGATATCGCGTTGCGTCCGTGGCATTGCGCCCAGCCTGTGATGCCGGGGCGCACATTGTGGCGGCGTATCTGTTTTTCGGAATAGAGCGGCAGATAGCTTACAAGCAACGGGCGGGGGCCGATGAGCGCCATGTCGCCTTTGAGCACGTTGAAAAGTTGCGGCAGTTCGTCTATCGAAGTGGAGCGGACGAATTTGCCAACTTTTGTAAGCCTTTGCTCGTCGGGCAAAAGGTTTCCAGCGGCATCCTTCTCGTCTGTCATTGTCTTGAACTTGATTACCTTGAAGATTTTGGTGCGCAATCCCGGGCGTTTCTGCGTGAAAAACGCGCCGGCTCCCTTGTTGGCAATCGTCAGCCATATTGTTACAGCAATCAATAGCGGCGAAAGTATTATTATGGCCGAGAGCGAAAGCGTGAAGTCGATTAAGCGTTTAAAGAAATGCCTGTACATTATTCTGCTGTCAGTTTTTGGTAGGTTTTCAAGAGTTCGTTCCACAAATATTTTTGTTCAAAACGCTCAGCAACCATTTTGCGTGCGTTTTTTGCCAACAGTTCGCGCATCTTTGCGTCTTCTTTCAGCATTTTCATGGCACGCCATACGTCGTCAACGCGTTGTGGGGGAATTATCAAGCCATTCCAGCGGTTTTTTATTATTTCGTTTGCGCCGTTGATATCGGTAACGATTTGCGGAAGTCCCATTGCGCCGGCTTCCAATACGGTATTGGGAAAACCTTCGCGGTAGGAGGGAAAAACAAAAGCGTCGGCAATTGCATAATAGGGCCTTACGTCGGAAACTTCTCCCACGGTGATTATATCAGGGTTCTCGGAAATTTCGCGTAGTGTCTCGTCTTTCAGCGGATCAAGCTTTTCTTCGTAATGACCTACGAGAACAAGCGAAACATTGTTGTTTGCTTCGCTGTGCAGACGCTTGAAAGCTTCCACGAGTTCGTTTATACCCTTGTCTTTAACGAGTCTTCCCACGAAAAGATAAACGAAACGGCCTTTTATTTTCGATCTGATTTCTTCGGCAACGGGTTTAGCCTTTTCAATGTCCCAATAGTCAAGATCTATGCCGCGTACATTTCCGTGCCCGATTATATGTAGTGGTTTTTTCGTGATTTTTGAAAGATCGTTTGCCACACCAAATCCTTCCGGGTTAATGTATGTGGCGCAACGGCAAAGCATCTTGTCGGTCAATACAAGTATTAGTTTTTTTATTCCGTGGGCTGTGGGAAAAACGAGCCCCGTGTAGGTATGAATTCTCACGGGAACGCGCGCCAGCCAAGCCGCTACCATAGAAACGAGTCCTGCTTTGGGCGTCATGGAATGAACTATGTCGGGTTTTTCCTTGCGGAAAAGTTTATACATAGCCACCAGCGATTTAATATCCTTGATTAAAGAAATATGGCGCTCCATTGCAACCGCTTCGCAACGCACTCCTTCGCGTTCGTGAATCTCTTGCAGTTCTTTGAAAGGCGATGAAACGGCCACGACATCGTAGTACGCGGAAAGCATCTCCAATTGTCCGCGGCAGAACGTGTTTAACGAAACGGGGACAGTGGATATTTTTATCAATTTCTTCTTTTTCGTGTCGGCCATGATGCTTGTAAAACAGATTATCTCAGACTTTCTTTATACCAATCGTACAGTTTTTTTACACCATCTCCGATCTCAACTTTATGATGCCAGCCAAGGCTATGAAGTTTTGAGACGTCGATAAGTTTTCGCGGCGTGCCGTCGGGTTTAGATGCGTCGAATTCTATCGTTCCTGCGAATCCAACGGCTTTCACAACGAGCTGCGCCAATTCGCGAATGGTTAATTCTTTTCCAGTGCCCACATTGATATGACAGTTTCGGATTTCGCCGAGTTTTGGTATCGCTCCGCCGCGTCCTTCGCTGTTGTTGCGGTTTACTTCGCCGTTTGTCTTTGCGCCGTAAAACACTGAAGAATATTTTTCAACGCCTATGATATCGCTGAAATCCACGTTCAGAAGCATGTGAACCGATGCGTCGGCCATGTCCTCGCTCCAAAGGAATTCTCTCAACGGATTTCCTGTGCCCCATAGCGTAACGTGGTTGTTGCCTATGCCGTAGAATTCTAGCGCTTTCAGTATTCGTTCTTCCGAGTTGCTGCCGTCAACGTTGCCGTCTCCTATTTCCTTGCGCAGGGCATCGGTAGGATTTATCGGACGTTTGTTCATATCGTTGCGTATTGCGTCCCAATTTCCGTCGTTAATGAGTTTCGCGAGATATATCTTGCGCATCATTGCCGGCAGAACGTGTGAATTTTCCAGATGAAAGTTATCATTTGGCCCGTAAAGGTTCGTAGGCATTACGGCGATGTAGTTCGTGCCATATTGCAGGTTATAACTTTCACACATTTTGAGACCTGCGATTTTTGCGATGGCATATTCTTCGTTTGTGTATTCGAGTGGTGAGGTTAGCAAGGCTTCCTCTTTCATTGGCTGCGGTGCGTTTTTGGGGTAGATGCAGGTGCTGCCAAGAAAAAGCAGTTTCTTAACTCCATGAGAATAGGCGTTGCTTATCACGTTGCACTGTATTTTCATGTTTTGCATGATAAAATCGGCGCGATAGAGCGAATTGGCCATTATTCCTCCCACGAAAGCGGCCGCCAATACCACGGCATCGGGTTTTTCTGCGTCGAAAAACTCTTTCACCGCGTTTTGGTCCGTGAGGTCAAGCTCCTCGTGAGTACGCCCTACGAGGTTGTTGTATCCCCGTTGCTTCAAGTTGTTCCAAATTGCAGAGCCCACCAATCCGTGATGCCCTGCCACATATATTTTAGCGTCTTTGCTCAGCATGTTGTCGGTTGAAATATTACGGCATCACCGTCTTGTTGCTACGTTTCACGTACTCCAAGTCATATTCTACCATGATTTTCACAAGATCTTCGAAAGAGGTGGTACGTGGGTTCCAGCCGAGTTGATTTTTTGCCTTGGAGGGATCGCCAAGCAGTTGGTCAACTTCGGCAGGACGGAAATATTTCGGATCTACTTCGACAAGAACTTTTCCCGTCTTCTCGTCGATTCCTTTTTCTTCTATTCCGGTGCCTTCCCAGCGCAGGTCGATGCCGGCGTATTTGAAAGAAAGCGTGCAAAACTCGCGCACGGTGTGCATCTCTCCCGTGGCAATCACAAAATCATCGGGTTTTTCCTGCTGAAGTATGAGCCACATACATTCCACATAGTCTTTGGCGTAACCCCAATCGCGACGGGCGTCAAGGTTGCCGAGATAAAGTTTGTTTTGCAGCCCCTGCACAATTCTGCTTGCGGCAAGAGTGATTTTGCGCGTAACGAAATTCTCGCCGCGGCGTTCGCTTTCGTGGTTGAAAAGGATACCGTTGCAGCAATACATGTTGTAGCTCTCACGATAGTTCTTCATAATCCAAAATCCATAGAGCTTGGCCACGGAATAGGGCGAACGGGGATAAAAAGGTGTGGTTTCGCGCTGCGGCACTTCCATAACTTTTCCAAACAATTCGGAAGTGGACGCCTGATATATCTTGCATTTGTCGGCAAGTCCGCAGATTCTCACGGCTTCGAGCAGACGGAGCACACCTATTGCGTCGGTGTCGGCAGTATATTCGGGCACGTCAAACGAAACCTTGACATGGCTTTGCGCTGCAAGGTTGTAGATTTCCGTAGGTTGCACCTCGGATATCACACGGATAAGCGACGAAGAATCGGTCATGTCTGCCCAATGAAGGTTAACCAATCTTTTTTGCTTCATGTCGCGCACCCATTCATCAAGATACAGATGTTCTATGCGCTCCGTGTTGAAAGAAGACGAACGGCGCAGGAGGCCATGCACCTCATATCCTTTACCGATAAGAAACTCTGCAAGATAAGAACCGTCTTGTCCTGTGATGCCTGTGATTAAAGCAGTTTTATTTCCCATGTCTTTGTGTTTTGGTTTTACAAAGGTATCAATATTTGTTGAAAGGGGCAAGAATGTGCAAATTTAGTGGCTAGCCGAAAGTTGGTTCACGCCCCGTTTTTATAACGCAACGGCAAAGCGTTTTTATATGTCCCGA
>CAVFYC010000124.1:0-4732 GCA_963626585.1 Christensenellaceae bacterium Phil1
GGATTTTACGTTGCCGCATCTCGCAAAAACTCCGCCGCATCTAATTTAAATTCCGACGCATCTAATTTAAATTTGGTGGCCCGGAGTTTTTACGAGATGCCGACATGTTTTTTACGGCATCAAATCCCGACAATTCTACAACTGTACGCCATTATAAAATATGCTTTCGACACCTCTTTTCACCGCAAAACATCGCGCACAAACTTCATTTTACCCGAAAATGGTGATAGCAAATCATTATTTGTAGTGATTGTGCGAAAAGGAGATACTTGCCAACTTTGCACGCAGAACTCATTAGAATTTTTATTATGAAGAAAACAATTGTAGTTTACGGCTCTTCCACAGGAAACTGTGAGGGCATCGCACAGAAAATAGCAGAAAAACTCGGTTGCGAGGCTATAGATGTGAACAGTTTGAATGCAGACGTCATTAATGCCAACGACAACTTGATTCTCGGCACTTCCACATGGGGAGCAGGCGACATGCAAGACGATTGGTACGACGGCGTGAAGGTTTTGAAGGCTGCCGGATTGAGCGGAAAAACCGTGGCAATTTTCGGCTGCGGCGACGGCGAATCGTATTCCGACACATTCTGCGGCGGAATGGCTGAGCTGCGCGATGCAGCGCAGGAAGCGGGCGCCAACATCATAGGCGCGGTTTCCACCGAAGGCTATACTTTTGACGACTCGGCAGCTGTGGACGGCGACAAATTCCTCGGGCTCGCACTTGACGAGGACAACGAAAGCGACAAAACCGACGAGCGCATAGAAAACTGGGTAGCAGAAATCACACCTCAACTATAATTCAATGCAAACGGTGCAGAAAACAGAGGCAATGCCTGCCGACATGAAAGTGCTGGTGAACCATATCTACGAATTCAAGAAAGGAGTGCGCAAAATGGTATTGTTCACCTGCAATAGCCGTTATGAAGAATATGCCAAGGGGAAACTCGAGAAAAACGGCATAGACTATTTCATGCAGCCCGTAGGAAATGGGAAAATAAATCTGTTTTTCGGGCGGGGAGAATGCATCGAAGCGGCAAAATTGCTTGTCAACCGACCGATTAGCATGCTTACCCCCGAAGAAGATTTCATTCTCGGCACGCTTTTGGGCTATGACGTATGCACCGAATGCGAACGATATTGCAAATTCAAGCGGCGCGGCAGCAAATGCGCCGCAAAAGCCCAACAGCCCGAGGCATAACCGCAGGCTAACAACAGAAACAATATTTTCTTGGATTATAAACGAACAACCCCGCGCCTGACATAGACGCGGGGTTGTTATATATCGAAAATACGATTACAGATTTGCCAATTCCAAAGCTTTGTCAACGGCAGCATTAAGTCCGTCAACATTATGACCGCCTGCGGTTGCAAAATGCGGCGCACCGCCTCCACCGCCTTGGATAAGCTTTGCAGCTTCGCGCACAATCTGACCCGCATTCAAATTATGGTCTTTCACCAAATTTTTGCTTATCATCAAAGTGAGCATAGGCTTGTCGTTGCCCGTTGTACCAAGTATGCAGAACAAATTCTCGGGTATCTCGGCCGATATCTTGAACGCCAAATCTTTTGCAGACTCGGGCGAAATCGGCAAAACAGTCTTTACAACCATTACCCCGCCTCTGTTTTCTGCGTGCTTCACTAGAGCAGTTTTCATATCCTCCACCTGTTTCTGCACAAACGAGTCAATCTTTTTGTGAAGGTCGCCATTCTCCTCTACGGTCTTCTTTATTACTGCCGTCAAGTCCTTTGCGTTGTTGAAAAGCAGGCGCAATCCGTTTAGCAAGTCCTCTTCTTTATACAAGAGCTCCTCTGCTGCCGCTCCGGTAATGGCTTCAATACGGCGCACACCCGCTGCGACAGAACTTTCAGAGACTATATGGAAAAGTCCGATGCGTCCCGTGCTTTTTGCATGGCAACCTCCGCAAAACTCCACGCTATCTCCGAATTTCACCACGCGCACTTTGTCGCCGTATTTCTCACCGAAAAGCGCAATAGCTCCGAGCTTTTTCGCCTCTTCTATGGGCGTGTCGCGATATTCCTGCAAAGGAATGTCAGCACGTATGGCCGCGTTTACAATACGTTCGGCCTTGCGCAACTCTTCGGGCGTTACTTTTTGATAATGTGAGAAATCGAAACGCAGATAATCGGGCGTAACCAAAGATCCCTTCTGCTCCACGTGATTTCCGAGCACTGTGCGCAAAGCGAAGTCGAGCAAGTGGGTTGCGGTATGGTTTGCCTCGCTGCCTCGACGCCAGTTAGTATCGACTACAGCCTTGAACGTTGCTTCGGGGTGCTGCGGAAGTTTGTCTATAATGTGCAGCGCGAGGTTGTTCTCGCGTTTCGTATCCTTTATCTCTATTGTCTCGAATTCGCTGACCAATTTGCCTTGATCTCCAACCTGTCCGCCCATTTCTGCATAGAACGGAGTTACGTCCAAGACCAGTTCGAAATGCGTTTTTTTCTTTTGTGCGACGCTACGATAACGGGTTATGTGGCATTCATGTTCGGTGGTGTCCCAACCAACAAAGGTCTCGTTTCCCGGATTTACCTCCACCCAGTCGCCAAGTTCCACCTGAGCGGCATTGCGGGCACGCTGTTTTTGTTTTTGCATCTCTTCGTTGAATCCATCTTCGTCAACGGTCATGCCATTCTCGGCGCAGATTAGTTCGGTAAGGTCGAGCGGGAAACCAAATGTGTCGAAAAGCGTGAAAGCCTTGACGCCCTCGATTTGTTGTTTGCCGGCGTTTTTCGTCTCTGCGATTATGTTGTCGAGCAGGTTGATTCCCGTTGAAAGTGTACGCAGGAACGCTTCTTCTTCCTCTCTTATCACACGGCCGATAAGCACTTTCTGTGCCTTCAGTTCGGGATAGGAATCGCCCATTTCCTCAACGAGTGTGGGCACGAGCTTATATATAAATGCCTCTTTCTGATCTAGGAAAGTGTAGGCGTATCTTACGGCGCGGCGCAAGATACGTCGTATCACGTATCCGGCTTTTGCGTTGTCGGGCAATTGGCCGTCGGCTATCGAGAATGCGATGGCGCGAATATGGTCAGCCACCACGCGCATTGCCACATCGGTTGCCTCGTCTTTTCCATAGGCTTTGCCGCTGATTTCCGCTATTTTCTTGATTATTGGCTGGAATATGTCGGTATCGTAATTGGAGTTCTTGCCTTGGAGCACGCGGCAAAGACGTTCAAAGCCCATTCCCGTATCGATTACCTTTGCGGGGAGCGGTTCGAGCGAGCCGTCTGCTTTGCGGTTGTACTGCATGAAAACGAGATTCCATATTTCTATTACGAGCGGGTTGTCTTTGTTTACGAGCGATGCGCCGCTTACTTTTTTCTTGTCCTCGTCTGAGCGCAAGTCGATGTGTATTTCCGAGCACGGCCCGCAAGGTCCGGTGTCGCCCATCTCCCAGAAATTGTCGTGTTTGTTGCCGTCGATTATATGGTCTTTGGGGAAATATTTCTCCCAATACTCGGCAGCTTCATTGTCGCGCTCGAGTCCATCGGCAGCTGCGCCTTCAAACACTGTTACATAGAGATCTTTTTTCTCTATCTTGAGCACGTCAACAAGATATTCGTATGCCCAACCGATGACTTCCTTTTTGAAATAGTCTCCAAAGCTCCAGTTTCCGAGCATCTCAAACATTGTGTGGTGGTAAGTGTCGTGGCCCACTTCTTCAAGGTCGTTGTGCTTTCCGCTCACGCGCAGGCATTTTTGCGAGTCGGTGCAGCGGCGGCTCTTGGGCTCTGCGTTTCCGAGTATAATGTCTTTGAACTGGTTCATGCCCGCGTTGGTGAACATCAGCGTGGGATCGTCTTTCACCACAATGGGAGCGGAAGGCACTATGAGGTGTCCTTTCGACTCGAAGAACTGTTTGAATGATTCTCTTATTTCGTTTGCTGTCATCATGACTGGATAAATTTCATATATAAAACGTTGCAAAGTTACAGTGTTTTCTTTACTTTTGCAAGAACAACAATAGTAAAACTCATTATCCCGTATGGCTTTATCTGCAAACAAAGACTTGAAAATGTACTACTCCATCAGCGAAGTTGCCCAAAAGTTTGGCGTGTCGGAAACATTGCTCCGCTTTTGGGAGAAGCAGTTCCCGCAGATAAAACCGCGCAAGAGCGGACGAAACATAAGGCAATACAGCAAAGAGGACATCGAGCAAGTGGGGTTGATATACAACCTCGTGAAAGTGCGCGGGCTCAAGCTCGCTGCGGCACGCGAGGCGCTCAACAAGAACCGCAGCGGTGTGCAGCAAGTTGCCGAAGTGATTACAAAGCTAAAGGCTATCCGCGCCGAACTAATGGATTTGAAGCACGGGCTCACGCAGTTTGAATAAACCGAACGTCTTAAAAAATCTCCCATAGCAGATATTTTTCACCCCATTCGCAGTGGGGAAAAAACTACACGGCATCTCGTAAAAATTCCGGGCCACCAAATTTAAATTAGATGCGGCGGAATTTAAATTAGATGCGGCGGAGTTTTTGCGTCCTGCGCAGCAGGTTTTTGGCCATGCGCAGCATGGTTTTCGGCTTGCGGAATGTTGCTCCCGAAATGCGGGAAAGTTCTTCCAATTTGGCTCGCGGAGACATATATATAAGGTGTGCAAAAAAGCACTCGGCATATGGTTTTTCTGATGTCTGACATTGTTTGAAAAATGTCAGACATTATTTAAATTCCGACGCATCTCGTAAAAAGCATATTCGCACAT
>CAVFYC010000125.1:0-4574 GCA_963626585.1 Christensenellaceae bacterium Phil1
AGATTACTCCTGAACACCCTATACATGAGTACACTCATCTTTGGGATAGAGCCTTACAACAAAGAAACCCAGAGTTGTGGAATAGAGGTGTAGAATTAATGAAACAAACATCTCTATGGAATGAGATACTTAACAATGAGAACTATGGTAAGCTATGGCAAGCTAAAGGTATGCCACAAGAGCAGTTGGATAACCTCATTGCTTCAGAAGTCCATGCTAGACTTACAGGAGTAGAATATAAAGGTAAGAAAAATACCGTAATGCTGAACATGCTTATCAAACGTGGAAATCAGAGGCTTGCGCCGCTATATTTAAAGGCTTTTTCGAGGGGTGAAAAATACAATCCATATAGTTTTTACGATGTCAGACATAATTTAAACGATGTCTGATATAATTTAAACGATGTCAGACTTCGTTTTTACAAAATCCGACATCGTTTTTTCGTTGTTGTATTTGCTCCCGACTGGAACAAATATGTTAGTGTTAAAGTGCCTTGTGGTAGCAGCGGCGGCGCTTGTGGGTTTCGCTGTCAAGGTATTTCCATTGGCTTTGCACCTTGTCGTTGCCTTCGAGCTCGGGATTGGTTTCTCCGTAGCTGAATCCCATTTTAATATATGTAGGTATGAGGTCGGCAAAGAGCAATGCGTTTACTCCCTTGCTTTGATATTCCGGTTTTACGCCCACAAGCAATAAGTCTAGGATATCGGAACGTTTGAAAAACAGAGCCTTTGCAAGATGATACCAACCGAAGGGGAACAATTTACCTTTGGCTTTTTGCAGCGCGCGGGCTATCGAGGGCATCGAAATTCCCACAGCAACAATTTCGTTGTTGGCATCTTCCACCACAGTTACCATGCGCATGTCGAGCAAAGGGAAATAGGATTTTACGTATTGGTCAACCTGTTTTTTCGACATCTTGGAATATCCGAACAATGGGGAATAAGCCTCGTTTATAAGGTCGAAAATGCGATAGGGCAGGTCGGTGTTTTTAATTTCCTTGCGCGATTTTATTTTGTGAATGTGCAGGTTGCAACGTTTCATCACAATGTCGGCAATTCTTTGGTAGCCGTCGGGCACGCTCTTGGGCACAAAAAGTTTTTTCTCTATCCAGTCGGTTTGTTTCTCAAATCCCAAAGCTACCATGTGCTCCGGATAATAAGGATAGTTGTATATCGTGGCCATTGTTGACAGTTGGTCGAAACCCTCGATGAGCATTCCTTCCGCGTCAATATCGGTAAAGCCAAGCGGACCTACGATATCGGTCATGCCACGTTGCTTGCCCCATTGCGCCACTGCGTTGAGAAGCGCCTCAGAAACCTCCTTGTCGTCCACGAAGTCAATCCAGCCGAAGCGTACATTCCTTGTGTTCCACGTTTCATTTGCTCGATTGTTGATGATTGCCGCAACTCGTCCTACCAATTTCCCTTCTTTGTATGCCAAGAAGTATTCTGCGTCGCAAAATTCAAAGGCGGGATTTTTCTCTTTTGAGAAAGTGTTGAGCATATCTTCGTAAAGATCGGGCACAGAATAAGCGTTGTCCTTATAGAGTTCGTAGTTGAACCGAATAAATTTCTTGAGATCGCGTTTTGATGAAACGCTGCGTATTTCTACAGCCATCTTTCAGCTTATTTGTTTTTCTTTGGGTTAAGTATCTTTGAGTAAATTTGCGGGGAGTCGAGTATTGCCTGCGCTGCAGCAAATGTTTTGTCCCCGTTGAGGGCATTTCGTGTAGACCCCTTGCGATAATAATAGCGCAACATTATCTCGGCGTTCAAAAGTCTCTTGATTTCGGTTTTCCAATGTTCGAAATCGTAGTCCTCGTTGTGCGTCAGTTTTGCTTCGAGAGCCTTTATCTCGTTGTCAACGTCGTATCCCTCGAATTTTGCAACGCTTTTAAGTTGTTTCAAAACCTTTTCGCTCTGCTTGTCATAGGAGAACTTATGTTCTATGGCGTATTTCTTGAAGTTTTCAAACTCTTCGTCAGAAATGTCAAAGGTTTCCGGTTTGTCGATTTGCGGGTGGCGGCCCACGTATTCGGTAACAAAATCAAACAACACCTGACTTGTGAGCATCGAAGGACTGAGATAAATCACAATGTTTGCCATGCTGTCGACTTTTATCACGCTGTCGGGCAAAATGCCTCCGCCGTCGCGCACCGTGCGTCCGCATTCCGTATGGAATACATGCGTCAAACTGTCGGGAATACGCCCCACAGAACCGTCGGCGTTGCGATGGGAATAATCTATAGCCTGTATGCATCTCCCCGAAGGGATATAATATTTGCTGGTAGTGAGTTTCAGCATTCCGTCATAGGGCAACGGCCGTGTTTGCTGTACAAGTCCTTTGCCGTAGGTGCGTGTTCCTACAATCACCGCGCGGTCGTAATCCTGCAATGTGCCTGCCGTGATTTCCGAAGCCGAGGCGCTGCCGCCGTTTACGAGCACGGCGAGCGGAATATCTTTGTCAAGGGGTTCGCGTTGTGTCTTGAGAATCTGCTGTTCGCTCTTTACTTTTCCTTTAAGTTCCACTACGGTTTTCCCTTTCCCAATGAAAAGGTTTACGATGTCCACTGCCTCTTCGAGCGAACCGCCTCCGTTTCCGCGCAGGTCAAGCATAAGTTTTTTTGCGCCTTGTTTCTTGAGTTCGGTAATGGCTTTGCGCATTTCGTCGGCGCACCCTTGTGTGAATTGCGACAGATATATGTAGCCCGTTTCGCCCAGCATTCCGTAGTAGGTTACCGCCGGAGTTTTTATTGCCTCGCGCGTAACTTTTATTTCGCGCATATCGTTTTCGCCGGGTCGCATTATTTTTATCACAAACGAGGTTCCGGGCTCTCCGCGAAGCGCGTCGCTCACGCTTGAAGTGAAATCGCCGGTATCATCTCCGTCTTTGAGCGGGCCGAATGCCTTGCCGGCTATTTCGTATATCACATCGCCTGCACGAAGTCCCGCTTTGGCGGCCGGACAATCCTCGAAAGGTTCCGCCACAATGCATCTTTTCAAATCTTTGGCGTAGTGTATCAATGCGCCCATGCCTCCGTATTTTCCCGTAAGCATTTGTTTTAGGTCGCTTCTCTCGTTGTCGGCAAAATAGTTGGTATATGGGTCGAGCGTCGACAGCATTGCGTCGGTTGCTTCCTTTACAAGTTTTTCGGGATTTATGGTGTCAACGTAATAAAGGTCGAGCTGTTTGAAAAGATTGTTGAACACGTCGAGATTTTTGGCCACCTCGAAATTATGGTTCTTCTGTGCGGCGGCAGGGAGAGCGCATGCCGTTATCGCGAGAGCGAATATTGCGTGTTTTATATTCAGTCTCATTATCGTTAGGTGTTATGCTTTGCAGAGTATTTCTATTTTCTCGCGTATTTCGCCCCATTTTGTTTCGGAGAGAGCCGTTCCTGTGATTTGTATTACCTCGGTTGAGAGCAACGTGCCGGCTTTCAGGCATGTTTCGAGCGCACATCCGGCAGTGAAGGCGTACATAAATCCGGCTGTAAAGAAGTCGCCGGCGGCTGTGGTGTCGACAACTTTTTCCACTTCTCCCGCGTCGCAGCTTGCATATCCGCCCTCGGCTGTTTTTGAACGGGCTATGCAGCCTTTTGCTCCGAGTTTCACAACCACGGTGTCGCACATTGTCGAGATTTTCTCCAATGATTTTTCGGGTTCAAGCCCTGTGAACGCGAGGCTTTCCTCTTCGTTTGCAAAGACAATGTCGATGCTTTCGCTCACGAGTTTTGTAAAATATTCATGGTCGGCTTCCACGATGTTGTAGCTTGCCATGTCGAGGCATATCTTCATTCCAAGATTTTTTGCAAGCTCCACGGCGCGGTTTATCAGCGCGTGGTTTTGCACGAGATAGCCTTCTATATATAAATATTTGTATCCGCACAGCATTTCCTCGCCCAAGTCTTCGGGTGCTAGCGTTACAGCGGCGCCGAGGAATGTGGCAAATGTGCGCTGTCCGTCGGGCGAGATGAATGTGGAGGCTACTCCGGTGGGCATTGCGGTGTGCAGAAAAAATGTCTGGGCACCTGCGTTCATCATGGTGTCGGCATAGAAACGACCAAAGTCGTCATTGCCCACTTTTCCTATGAATCCGGGCGTGCGTCCAAGGTGGGCGAGGGCAAGCATTGCGTTGGCAGCCGAACCGCCTGTGGCGCGGCCAGGATTGAGCTCGTTGATTTTCAAACTTACTTCGCTGAACTTTTGCTCGTCTATGAGTTGCATTGAACCTTTGGGGAGATTCATCTTCTTGAGTGCGTCGTCGCTGCTGATATGTGCGAGAATATCTACGAGGGCATTGCCTATTCCTATAATTTTGTCCATGTATTGTCAAATTTTCCGCAAAGATACCCTTAAATTCAAAAATAACGTGTACTTTTGCATCGGTTTTCAAGGGGCGATATAAGATATGCTTCAAAAACTGCTTCAATAGCTCAGTTGGTTAGAGCACCTGACTGTTAATCAGGGGGTCGTTGGTTCAAGCCCATCTTGAAGCGCAATATTCTTTTAAAGCCAAATGCTTCAATAGCTCAGTTGGTTAGAGCACCTGACTGTTAATCAGGGGGTCGTTGG
>CAVFYC010000126.1:0-4507 GCA_963626585.1 Christensenellaceae bacterium Phil1
AAACGTCATGCCAAATCCGCCGCCACTTTCGGGAAAGGAATTCTATGCCTTGAAAAAACCACTCGTCGGCATGGCGAAAAAACTACAAGGCATCTCGTAAAAAACTCCGGGCCACCAAATTTAAATTCCGACGCATCTAATTTAAATTCCGACGCATCTCGTAAAAACGCTGTCTGACCTCGTTTTTACAATAAGCCATATTGCCTTTTCGGCATATCATCAAGGCTTTTCCGCGCCCCATTTCCTTTCTAAAAAAAGCCTATACATATATATAATAAGGCACTGCTTTTGAACAACAAAAAATCTTTGCTTTGCTATCAGCGAGTTAGCCCGAAGGAAATGGAATTAGTTGGATTTTTCGCCCTACGTGTGAGGCAAATATCTTAATTTTGTAAGACTATTAACCCACCGATTTCATTTTTCAAGACATGCAAGACTTTGTACATCTACACGTTCACACCCAATATTCCTTGCTCGACGGACAATCCAAGATACCAAACATCGTAGACAAGGCAATAGCTAACGGAATGCGCGGCATGGCGATTACTGACCACGGGAACATGATGGGCGTAAAGGAGCTCGCCGACTACGTGGGGGGACTGAAAGGAAAAGCAAAGAAGAAACTTGCAGAATTGGAGGCAGAGCTTGACAACGCCAATGAGGAACGCAAAGCCGAAATAGGGAAGGAAATCGAAAAGCAGCGCCGCATTGCAGCCTTCAAGCCAATCTACGGCTGCGAGATGTATGTGGCACACCGCCGCAAGGAGGACAAATCGAAAGACGAAGGCGACAAATCGGGATACCACCTGATAGTGTTGGCAAAAAACTTCAACGGATACAAAAATCTTATAAAGCTCGTTTCGCGCTCATGGGTTGACGGACTTTACTACAAGCCGCGAACCGACCGCGAAGACCTTGAAAAATTCCACGAAGACCTTATAGTTTCCTCAGCCTGCATTGCCGGAGAAGTTCCCGCCAAGATACTCAAAGGCGACATCGCAGGAGCGCGCGAAGCAATCGAATGGTATAAACGCGTTTTCGGCGAAGATTATTATCTCGAGCTACAACGCCACGAAGTGAAAGACCCTGCGCTGATTGCCAACCGCGAGACTTTCCCCTTGCAGCAACGCGCCAACAACGAAATCATAAAGCTGGCGAAAGAATACGGGATAAAACTAATCTGCACCAACGACTGCCACTTTGAAAACAAGGAAACGGCCGAAGCCCACGACCATCTTCTGTGTCTTGCCACAGGAAAAGACCTCGACGACCCTTCAAGAATGCGCTACAGCAAACAAGAATGGTTTAAGACGCGCGAGGAAATGAACGAAATCTTCGACGATGTGCCCGAAGCCCTTTCAAATACCTGCGAAATCTGCGACAAAGTAGACGTTTACAATATAGATCACGGCCCCATCATGCCTTTTTTTCCCATTCCCCAAGAATTCGGAACCGAAGAGCAATGGCGCGCGAAATTCACCGAAGAACAACTCTACAAAGAGTTCACAAGTGACGAAAACGGCAACAATCCTCTGCCCAAAGAGCAAGCCGACAAAGTAATAGAGCGACTCGGGGGATACGACAAGATATACCGCATAAAATTCGAGGCCGACTATCTTGCCAAGCTCGCATACGACGGCGCCAAGGAGCGTTACGGCGACCCTCTTCCCGAGAATGTGGTGGAACATGTCAACTTTGAACTCCACGTGATGAAGACAATGGGCTTCCCAGGTTACTTCTTGATTGTACAAGACTTCATCAACGCCGCACGAAAAGAGCTCGGCGTAATCGTAGGTCCGGGACGTGGCTCCGCAGCAGGCTCCGTGGTGGCATACTGTTTGGGAATAACAAAAATAGATCCGCTCAAATATGATTTGCTGTTCGAACGTTTTTTAAATCCCGACCGTGTAAATCTCCCCGATATCGATACCGATTTCGACGACGACGGACGCGGGAAAGTTTTGCGCTGGGTGATGGACAAATACGGGCACGAAAATTGCGCCCACATCATAACCTATGCCACCATGGCCACGAAGAATTCAATCAAAGACGTGGCAAGAGTGGAAAAACTGCCGCTTCAGGAAGCCAACGCCCTATGCAAGGCAATCCCCGACCGACTTCCCGACAACATGAAGATGAATCTTGTAAACGCCATCAAATGCACGCCGGAATTGCAGCAAGCCGAGATGTCGCAGGACGAGAAAGAACGCAACACCATCAAATATGCAAAAATGCTCGAGGGAACAATTCGCGGCACCGGCATACATGCTTGCGGTTTCATCATATGCCGTAATCCCATTAGCGACTGGGTGCCGGTTTGCACGGCAGACGATCCTGATTTCCCCGGAGTAAAAACCGCCGTAACCCAATATGACGGACACGTCATCGAGTCTACGGGCCTTATCAAGATGGACTTTTTGGGATTAAAAACGTTGTCGGAGCTAAAGGAAGCCTGCAAAGTTGTAAAGCAAACCACCGGCGACGTAGTAGATCTCGACAAAATTCCAATTGACGACGAGAAAACTTACGCGCTTTACCAGAAAGGACAAACGATAGGCACATTTCAGTTTGAATCGCCGGGTATGCAGAAATATTTGCGCGAACTTCATCCCACCGTGTTCGAAGATCTTATTGCCATGAACGCCTTGTATCGTCCCGGGCCCATGGATTATATTCCCGATTTCATTAAGCGCAAAAAAAATCCCGAACTTATTACATACGATATACCTTGCATGGAGAAATACCTCAAGGATACTTACGGCATCACGGTATATCAGGAGCAGGTGATGCTTCTTTCGCGCCAACTTGCTGGCTTCACGCGAGGCGAAAGTGATGCCTTGCGAAAAGCAATGGGCAAGAAAAAGAAAAAGATAGTCGACGAAATGAAACCGAAGTTCCTTAACCAAGGAGCGGCAAACGGTCATGACGTAAAGATATTGGAGAAAATTTGGGGCGACTGGGAGAAGTTTGCATCTTACGCCTTTAATAAATCCCACGCCACCTGTTATTCTTGGGTAGCATATCAGACGGCTTACATGAAAGCTAACTACCCGTCGGAATATATGGCGGCATTGATGACACGAAGGTTCAGCGATATCACCGAGATAACCAAGCTGATGGAAGAGTGTCAGAAGATGAAAATTTCTACGCTTGGTCCCGACGTGAATGAGAGCTATATAGAATTCGGTGTGAACAATAAAGGCGAAATCAGGTTTGGTCTCTCGGCGATTAAAGGCATGGGCGGAGCGGCGGCAAAGGCTATCGTGGACGAGAGAAAGGAGAACGGCGCTTACAAGGACGTTTATGATTTTATGGAACGCGTCAATTTAAGTGCTGTAAACCGCAAGGCGATGGAATGCCTTGCCGTGAGCGGTGCGTTCGACTGTTTCGGAATTAGTCGCGAGGCTTATCTCGCCCCCTACTCCGACCGCAACAGTTTTCTCGAGGTTCTGATGAGATACGGAACGAGTGTGCAGCAGGAGAAAGCCAACACTGCAAATTCTCTCTTTGACGACGTGGGCGGAATGGAGATTCCCAGGCCGGCGATTCCTGCCAAAGTGGAAACGTGGAGCAACATCACACGTCTTGAAAGGGAGCGAGAACTTGTGGGCATCTATCTTTCGGGCCACCCGCTCGACCCTTATGTGGTTATTATGGAGAAACTGTGCAACACAAGTTTCTCACAATTGAAAAATCTGGGCGAACTGACCGGAAAACGTCTCGTGCTCGCGGGAATGGTAACGGGAGTGCGCACCGGATTCAGCAAAAAGGGCAACCCCTACGGCATTGTGAAAATCGAAGACTTCAACGGCGACGGCGAAATTGCCTTGTTCGGGAACAAATGGGCGCAATGGCAGAATTTCTTCAAGGAAGGCTGCGCGGTTATGGTGCACGCCCAAGTGGAGCCAAGGCGTTACAATCCCGAGTTGCTCGATTTGGTGGTTACAAGAGTGGAATTTCTCGCCGAGATAAAGACTTCGGGCATTTCCGAAATTGTTGTGGCGGTGAATGTGGAGAACCTCGACGAAATGGAAGTTGACGAATTTCTCACTCTCATTGAGAACAATCCGGGGAAGACCAACATACAACTGTCGTTTACCGAGCCTGGAAAATTCAGGAACGTACGTGTGAAATCCATTGCCAAGAAAGTGAACATCGACCGCCATTTGGTGGACTTTCTTAAGCAGAGCAAGGCTTTTCGGAACTACGAATTGGTTTCGGCAGATTGAGCGTTTTTACAACGCTTAAGCACATCAAAAAAACAACAAGGCTTATTGCAAAAACAATGTCTGATATTATTCGAATAATGTCAGACATTGTTTAAAAGATATCAGACATCGTTTTTTACGACTTCGGACATCTAAAACACGAGGTCTGACAGCGTTTTTACGAGATGCGTTGGAATTTAAATTAGATGCGTCGGAATTTAAATTTGGTGGCCCGGAGTTTTTCACGAGATGCCTTGTAGTTTTTTGCATATCGGCACGCCTTATAAAATAGATGCGCC
>CAVFYC010000127.1:0-4328 GCA_963626585.1 Christensenellaceae bacterium Phil1
AAATTTAAATTAGATGCGTCGGAATTTAAATTAGATGCCTTGGAATTTTTACGAGATGCGACCTTGAAAAAATTGCTCCAGTATCGCTATGCGCAACATGGCCAAGGCGATGAAAAACAACGCACCCTTGCGGAGGCATTTGCCTTTTTGCCGCAAGGGTGCGCCATGTTGTTTGTAGGGCCCGGCTATCAGTTGTCGAGATAATAGTCCACGGTGGTTACAACTCTCACCTCTTTTATATGAGGAGTGTTGGAATCGCGGTCTTCAATGGAGAAGAGTCCTTGCTGTGCCGATTTGATTTTGCCGAGCTTGCTGTCGCTGTCGATTGCAAACTTTTTGGCAGCTTCGCGAGCGTTTTTCGTGGCTTGTTCAATCATCTGCGGCTTGATTTTGACGAGACTTGTGAAATCGAACTGAATTCTCGAATCGTAGTCGTTGGGCGCGATTGCGACACCTTCGGACAGAAGTTCGCCGGTGCGCGATATCAAACTTCTCACCTTGTCTACATCCGACGACGAAACGGTTATCACCGTTTTTGCAGTGTATCTCTGTCGATTTGTGTTATCAGTATATTCGTTCGTCCACAGGTCTGTTACCTGCGGTGCGCCCGATGTGATGTCAGCAGATTTGATGCCGTTTGAAGTTAGGAAGGTTGTGATTTTACGGTTTGCGTTTGAAAGGTCGCGATACACCGTGCCGAGGTCATTGCTTACGGTTTTGTAGACAATAGGCCAAATCACACGGTCGGCTTTTACCTCCTTTTCTGCAAGTCCACGCACACTCACCACGCGGTCGCGCGATGCAAAACTATTAATGCCGCTGTAAATGAAAACGCCAAGCACTGCAAGCCCCACGGCAAGGATTGCTGCTTCAATTCTAAAATTTTTCATGACTTGTATGTAAGTTTATAAGTTGATGGATTCGTTTCCCAATTCGAGCAAAGGGCGTGTGCCCTCCATTAGTTCAAGCATCTCGTCGATATTCTCGCACCGCAACATTGCTATACGCGTTGCGCGGAAATCGGGAATGCCTTTAAACAGTGGCGAAGCCGCTATGTGGCGCCGCATGTGTATCAGGCCGCCCACAGTTCCGTTTCTCTCCGCACTTTTGCGCACTTCGTCTTTCAACACGTCGAGTTTCCAGTCGAGGCTGAGCGGTTCGTGGGGCGATTCCACGATGCTTTGCAGCGATTCGGAGCAGTCTTTTCCCAACGCCTTGTTGATTTCGGCAAAAATCCAAGGCTTGCCGAATGTGGCACGTCCCACCATGATTCCGTCTACTCCCGTTTCTTCAAAACGACGTTTGGCAATTTCGCCCGAAGTTACGTCGCCGTTCCCGATTACAGGGATTTTGATGCGCGGGTTGGCCTTTACCCTTCGTATTGGCTCCCAGTTTGCTTCGCCGTTATACACTTGCGAACGCGTGCGGCCGTGAATGGTGAGCGCCTGAATGCCGCAGTCTTGCAACTGCTCGGCAAGTTGTTCCACTATTATACTGTCGCAATCCCAACCAAGACGCGTCTTGGCAGTAACGGGAATGCTTACCGCATTTACCACAGCCTTTGCAATCTCGAGCATAAGCGGCACATTTCTGAGCAAACCCGCCCCCGCGCCTTTTCCGGCCACTTTCTTCACCGGACAACCGAAGTTCATGTCGAGGATATCGGGGTGAGCCTGTTCTACAACGATTTTCGCTGCGTCGGCCATTGCTTCCGGAATTTTTCCGTATATCTGAATTGCCACGGGACGCTCCTCATTCTGCACTTCGAGCTTTGCCAGGCTCTTGTTGACCATTCTGATGAGCGCGTCGCTTGACACAAATTCGGAATAAACCATTGCCGCCCCCATCTTACGGCACAAAGCACGAAAGGGAGCGTCGGTTACGTCTTCCATTGGCGCAAGCATTACAGGCGAGATGCCCAAATCAATTTTTCCAATCTTCATTTAAGCAAAAATACAACTTTATTCTTATGTCGCATCTAAAATAACTTATTTGCGATGTTTTTTGTTCCTAAAAAACACTTAACTTTGCGAAAAACAAAACCTGACGACTTTACAATGATGTCAAAGAAGATTCTGACGATATGCCTGTGCCTAATGACAATTACAGGAGCATGGGCGCAGAAAGGCGACTGGGCTTATTTATCACGCTATGCTGCCGACAACAAAACCGTAAAACAACTTCCGCAGGAGCAACGCCGCGTGGTTTTCTTCGGAAATTCCATCACCGACAACTGGGCTCGTCTTCGCCCGGAGTTCTTCAAGGAAAACGGATATATCGGCAGGGGAATTTCAGGTCAGACTACATATAAATATATAGTGCGCCTGCGCGAAGATGTAATCAACCTGAAACCGAAATACGTGGTGATAGGCGGAGCGATAAACGACATCGCCGAAAACACCGACCCTTACAACGAAGACATAACAATGGGAAACCTGATTTCGTTGGTTGAACTTCTGAAAGCAAACAAGATAAAAGTGATTTTGGCAAGTTTGCTGCCCGCCAACCGCATACCTTGGAACAAAAATATCACAGATGTTTCAAACAAGGTGGTTTCGCTCAACAACCGCATCAAGGCTTACGCAAAAAAGAACCATATAGTTTACGCCGACTACTATCCCCTGCTTGTTGACGAGGCCGACGGCGGATTCTGCAAGAAGTATTGCGACGACGGGATACACCCCACGCCGGCCGGATATGAGGTGATGGAAAAATATATCCAGACAATACTAAAAAAACTGCTGTAGCAATACTCGCGGCAAGGCTGCGCGGAATTTCCGCACGCGGCAGGCGCAAAACTGATACAGAACAAATTTTAATTACATACAACATAAAAGACATTAGGTATGAAGAAAACAATTTTATTTGCGGCGTTTGCAGCAGCAGGACTGTTTGCAACAGCACAAAATGCGACGGTGGTTCCGTTTGTGCAGGTGGCGCAAGATTATTCGCAGCTTAACAGCGAAGCTGCACTCAACCAATTTATAAAAACAGCAAACGGCGCACAGTATACGCCCGAGAACAGAGTGATAATGCTCCGCAACGCTATGGAGAAAGCGCAGACCGCAAAGCAGCGCAAGCTTATCCTCAAAAAAACAGCAACTACCGGCGCGTTTCAGGGGCTTGTATTCGCTGCCGAATGGCTTGACAATGCAGAGGTAAAGGCTGAAGCTGCAAAGGCCGTGCTCAAAATTGCTCTTACAAACCCCGAATACGCCGGCACAGGCACCAAATCGGCAATTACAAAGGCGGGGCTGATTCTCGGCAAGAGCAAACAGGTGAACGAATACCTCGCGGGAATCAAAGGCAACGGCATAACGAAAATCTTCAACGGCAAGAATCTCGACGGCTGGAAGGGCTTGGTGGAAAATCCAATTGCCCGAGTGAAAATGGGACCTGCCGAAGAAGCACGCCGACAGGTTAAAGCCGACGAATTGATGCGCCGCGACTGGAATGTAAAGGACGGAATGATCGTTTACGTGGGACACGGATACGACAATCTCTGTACGCAGAAAAAATACGGCGATTTTGAAATGTACGTAGATTGGAAACTCGACCCCTCAGGTGCCGAACCCGATGCCGGCATATACCTTCGCGGCACTCCGCAGGTGCAAATCTGGGACACTACACGCGTTGACGTAGGCGCGCAAGTGGGTTCGGGTGGACTCTACAACAATATGAAAAACGTAAGTACTCCGTCGCAGGTGGCCGACAACAAGCTCGGAGAATGGAACAGCTTCCATATAATAATGCGCGGAGAGAAAGTTACGGTTTATCTCAACGGCGTGAAAGTGGTAGACAACGTTACGCTCGAAAACTATTGGGACCGCAACCAAAGCATATTCCCCGTAGAGCAAATAGAACTGCAGGCACACGGCAGCCTCACCTATTTCCGCGACATTTACGTGAAGGAACTTTAATTTCCCGGGCTTCGCGCCCGCAAGAGACCGGATACAAGAAAACGGCGGGGGGACACGAGATGTTCTTCCGCCGTTTGTTTTATGCCAAAACCGTGAGCAATTCATGCGCCATTTCATGCCGGAAAAGCAACATGCGATATCACAAAAACGATGTCAGACATTATTTGAATAATGTCTGATATTGTTTAAACAAAGTCAGACATTGTTTTTCACAAGACGCCAATGCTTCGTTTCATATCAACTTTCGGTTTTACGATGTTATGATTAATGGATTTTGCGTTGGAACAAAAACGTCCGTGCCACGTTTACGGCTGCAAGCCATGCGTCAACCGCCGCACAGCAGCCCATGCCGTTTTGGTGACCTCGGCGGGACTCAAACCCGCGACACTCAGAACCGGAATCTGATGC
>CAVFYC010000128.1:0-4243 GCA_963626585.1 Christensenellaceae bacterium Phil1
CGCGCACGAAATCTACCTTCAAAAAATTCCGGCAAAGCGTTTCCGCAAAACCAGAACCGTTCCCGTTCGCAGAAAGGGGCATTGACAATATAATAAAAGGCATAAGCTACGACGGAAAAGGGGTTGCGTTTCAATTTTCTCCTCTTTAATATATGTTTGCTGAATGGTTTTGAATATCTTTGCCGTTAAAAATAAAATTATGAGACATATTTTCCTTATTTTGTTCCTTTACGCCTGCAATACATTGTTCTCCACTGCAAGCGCATCGGGTATCACATATACGACCAACGACAGAAAACAGGCGCCGACAAACGCTCTTTTCCCCTGCACCGCAAAACTCGACAATCCTTACGGAGTGTGCAGCCACATCACGCGGCGGTGGATGGATTATCCCTATATGGAAAAGGAACTAAAGCTATGCAAAGATCTCGGCATCGGGTGGGTGCGCTCCGATTTCGACCTCGGAAATGTTTTCGGCAGCGCCACAGATTTTGAGCCACAGCTCTTCGACGACGTTGTATCGGCGCTGAACAATCACAATCAGCACCTGCTTCCAATTTTCACGTGGCTGGGAAAATTTCCATGGGACGACCCTTTTTACGGAGCGTATGTAGATTCTCTGACATCAAGATATAAAAACGATATCACCTATTGGGAAATGATGAACGAGGTAGACTTTATGGGCGGCATCGACTCTCTTCCCGAGAAATACGCAAGGGCTTTGCACGTGGCCTCGGAACATCTTCACGCCGCGAATCCCAATAACAAAATGCTCCTTACCGGTCTTGGGAGCGTCAGCAACAATTTCATCGACAACATGTTTCGTCTTGGCGCCATGAAGGATGTTGACGTCATGAACCTACATTCTTATTTCCAGCCCGAAGATCTGATTCGCGGCTACCATAAGATTGACAGCCTTATGCGGCATTACGGAGATTACAAGCCTGTATGGTTAACCGAATGCGGCATGAGCACCTGCAACGACAGTTGTCCTGCCGGCGGATTCTATCGCGAGATGCTTCCCTACGCCCTGAAACGCCTCGGCATGGACGAAAGGAAATTATGCGTGGGCTATCTTGCCGACCGCACCGCAGGCTACATTGCCTTGACGCCTTATCAGGCAAACGAATACCTCAAACCATACGCCTCAGATGTGCGCCCGATATCATTCCGCGAGCTCAAAAACCTAAGCGTAAGGAAAGTGCCGGTACTTGTAGCCACCACCGACGAATTCTTCCCCAATGCATATTTTTCTTTACTCGTCGATTATGTACGCCGGGGCGGAACTATCGTGCTTGCAGGCGGTTTCCCGTTTTATTACGACGCCGCAGGAGCGGCAGATGCCGTAACAGGAGCACCTGTAATAGGCGACAATCAATACAGCTGGCTACACATGGCGCACTTGGACGGGAAAAAAGATCCGGCAACGGGCGAAGAACTCACAGCAACGCCTCCAATGGTGTGGCGCGACGGCGGAAATTCTTGCCCCTACATTTGGGACATAACGGAACTAAGCCCCGCGCGATATCTCTCCGACGAAAATCTTCACAAAGGCGACAGTCTTATTCCGCTCATACTGGCTGGGACGCAACATGTAAGCGGAATTGTGGCTGGCATCTATCGTCTGAATTCCGAGCTGAAGGGAAATATTGTTTTCCAGACACGTATGTATTTCAATCCCCCGGCAGAAAAGGAAACAGAGCAGGCACGGCGAGTGGCGCGCACACATATTATTTCGTTTGCCCTTGGTGTTGACCGCGTGTTTTGGTATAATTTGCGTTCGCGCGAAGAAAATGCCTACGACAAGGAAGATCATTTTGGATTGATACACAAAGATTTTTCCGAGAAGCCGGCATGTCAGGCATACCGGGCACTCACGCGAATGCTTCCAAGCGGGAGCACGCGCCCGGTGCTGAACATAGACGAAAATATATACCAGGCAAAATGGACACGTCCCGACGGAAAACGAATTACGGCAATGTGGTCGCCATATGTGTCGCATAAGATAAAAGCCGACTGGCCCCAAAACGCCGTTGTCTACGACTTCATGGGAAACAAAACAGGAGCCGGACAAAAAACAATCACGCTCACCGATGCCGTGGTGTATGTCGTAGAAGAATAACGGCCGATAGTGGTAAATATCCTTGTTGTGCTTTTTCTTTAAGGGCGCAACAAGGATTTTTTCTGCCTGTTTTTTGTCCCCATATTGGAGGCATTTTTTACGACATCGGTTGTCGTAAAAACTCCGCCGCATCTAATTTAAATTCCGACGCATCTAATTCAAATTAGGTCAGACCTCGTAAAGCCCTTTCCCGACGTCTGAAACACAACATCTTACACAGCAAGAAAAATATCGCATTTCCCACGCTCCCAAACTCATCTCAAAGCCCTTTTACCGCCGCAATTCCGCTTTTATGCGCTTAAAATTTGCCGATTGGGGCAAAATTGTTATTTTTGCATTGCTATATACGAATCCAAACCAAGCAAATGTCAAAACTGAAACGAATAAAGCAAGTGCGTATCCATCGCGAGGGCGACCATACGCTTGTGGGTTGCGGCGTGGTCTTTGCGCTTGTGTGCGCCCTGGCCTATGTGCTTCTCCCCTCCTGGGCTTTTTGGATTATATTGGTTTTGTTTGCTTTGGTTTACTCGGGAATTCTGAATTTCTTCCGTTGCCCGATACGCCGTTTCCAAGGCAGTACCGACGGCGTGGTAGTAGCTCCCGCCGACGGCAAGATTGTGGTTAACGAAGAAGTGGAGGAAAACGAATATTTCGGCGACCGCCGCAGAATGGTGTCCATCTTCATGTCGATTGTAAACGTCCACGCAAATTGGTTTCCCATTGACGGATACGTTACTCGCGTAGAACATCAAAACGGCAACTACCATAAGGCGTGGCTTCCCAAAGCAAGTTTGGAAAACGAGCATTCCACGGTGATTATCCGCACATCTTCGGGCCAGGAGATCATGGTTCGTCAAGTTGCGGGCGCATTGGCGCGACGCATCGTTACTTATGCGCGTCCCGACGAGGAATGTTATATTGACGAGCACCTGGGATTTATTAAATTCGGTTCGAGAGTTGACGTTTTCCTGCCGCTCGACGCAAAAGTGGAAGTGAAACTCGGGCAACTTACAACCGGCAACCAAACTGTAATAGCGCATCTCAAAAGCTAAAGCCCATGTTAGGAGAATTCAAGAAGAGCTTTCCCAACTCCCTTACCTGTTGCAATCTTATTTCGGGGGCAATTGCCACTGCGTTTGCCTTTGACGGAAATCCCCACATGGCTTTCCTTTTTATTATAATCGGAGCTGTGTTTGATTTCTTCGACGGATTTTCGGCGCGAATGCTCAAAGTTTCGTCGCCCACGGGCAAGGAGCTCGACTCGCTCGCCGACGACATCACATTCGGTCTCGCCCCGTCGGCAATTGCCTTTATGATGTTGAAAGAATGCGACGTGCCGCAATCGCTTGCAGGGGCGCAGGCAATCTATCCCTACACGGCGTTTGTAATGGCAGCCTTTTCGGCGCTACGTCTTGCCAAATTCAATCTTGACGAAAGGCAAACCACATCTTTTATAGGCCTTCCCACACCTGCGAATGCCATATTTTGGGGAGCCGTGGCCTGTTCTGTAAACCACGAGCTGCTATCTTCTTCGGCGGCTGTGTACATTATAATATTATTGGTTTTCGCATCGTCGGCATTATTGGTGAGCGAAATCCCAATGTTTGCCTTGAAATTCAAAAATTTCTCGTGGAAAGACAATTGGGTGAAGTATATATTCCTCGCCGTGTCGCTTGCGCTGATAATTATATTCCAGATAGGCGGACTTGCAATAGCAATTCTGTGGTATCTGATGCTTTCACTTCTAACCGAAAAGCGCTGAAATGAAAATTCTTCTTGGTCTTTTTATCCTCGCATTCATTGGATTGTATGTGATACTCGGCACTGTGAAGCGCATAATGCGTATGTTTATGGGCGAGCCCGAACCTCAGCCAAAGGCTAAGCCAAGGAAACAGAGTTCCGGCGGACTTAACACTTCCACTGCCAAACAACGGAAAAAAGTGATCTCGAAAGACGAAGGCGAATACGTGGATTACGAGGAAATAAAGAACAATTGACGCACACCAAGCCCTGATGCAAAAACCAGCATCGGGGCTTGTTTTTCCGACACCGCATCTCGCAAAAATTCCGGGCCACCAAATTTAAATTCCGCCGCATCTAATTTAAATTAGATGCGGCGGA
>CAVFYC010000129.1:0-4239 GCA_963626585.1 Christensenellaceae bacterium Phil1
TTTAAATTCCGACGCATCTAATTTAAATTTGGTGGCCCGGAGTTTTTACGATATCCGATGTAGTAAAAACGGCCCACTACAACGCATCTCGTTCATGGTTTGCAAGGTTTTCGCAATTTCACTAACTTTGCACGCTGTTGGGCATTTTTTCCAATCCAAGCATACTTCGACTAACTCAAATTAATATGATTTTATATAAACTGTTGGGCTTTGATTCCAACACCATGAAGACAAAAACCGAAATAGTGGCAGGCCTCACCACATTCTTCACCATGAGCTATATTCTCGCAGTGAATCCCATGATTCTCAGCACCACGGGCATGGACAAGGCCGCAGTTTTCACGGCCACGGCCATTTCTTCGGCTATTGCCACAATTCTGCTCGCCGTTATGGCCAAGCTGCCGTTCGCGCTGGCCCCGAGCATGGGAATAAATGCCTTCTTCGCTTTCACTCTGTGCCAGGCAATGGGTTTTTCGTGGCAACAGGCGTTGACCATATTGGTTATCGAAGGTTTTTTGTTCATTTTCATCACGTTTTTCAACGTGCGCGAAACGATTTTGAATAGCATTCCCCGAAATCTGCGCTATGCCATTTCGGTGGGAATAGGCATGTTCATCTCGTTCATAGGCCTGAAAAATGCGGGAATCGTTGTGGCAAATCCGGCAACCTATGTAGGGCTCGGCAAATTCACTCCCACTGCAATTCTCGGCGCCATTTCCATAATCTCAAGCGGTGTGCTTATGGCAAGAAAGGTGAAAGGCGCATTGTTTATAAGCATCATCGCCACCACATTGGTAGGCATTCCGCTCGGAGTAACCCAAATTCCATCGGGGTGGCTTCCCGTTAGCGCTCCAAACTCTATCGCGCCGGTTTTCTGCCAGTTTGATTTCACAGGATTGCTCAATTTCAAAACTTTTGTAATCATCTTTTCGCTGCTGCTCGTCAACATTTTCGACACAGTGGGCACCCTTCTCGGACTTGCCGACAAGGTGGGAATCACGCGCCCCGACGGAACAATTCCGCGCGTCAAGGAAGCAATGCTAAGCGACGCCATCGGCACAACGTGCAGCTCTTTTCTCGGCAGCTCCGCTATAACTACCTACGTGGAGAGCGCTTCGGGAATGGCCGAAGGGGGAAGAAGCGGACTTACATCGTTCACAGTTGGAATTTTGTTCCTTATATCGCTGTTTTTGTCGCCTCTGTTCCTGCTCATACCCAATGCCGCCACAAGCGGAGCGCTTGTAATGGTTGGCGTATTGATGATCGGGGCGATAAAAAACATTGAACTAAACGATTTATCGGAGGCATTTCCCGCGTTCATCACTATGATTACGATGGTATTGTGCTACAGCATTTCCGACGGCATTTGTCTTGGAATTCTCGCCTATGTAGTAATAAAATTGGGCACTTGGCGCATTCGCGAAATCTCGCCCACGTTAATCGTCCTCTCGATATTGTTTATTCTTAACTTCGTGTTCGGATAACGGCAGGCCATACCATATAAATATAAAGGGCAGACTTTTCTCCGGCCTGCCCTTTGTTTTTTCCGCTAATAGGCGATTTTCAAAAGTTTCACCCCGTGGGCCGGAATATTATAGAGAGTCTGCGCCGCATCAAGGTCTTTTTGCCGCCAAAGGTCGCGCACGTTTTTCAGACCTCCTATCTCGAGTTTCGCAAAATACTTCGAGAAATCCACATGTGCCGTATTGTTTCCAAGATTAAAGATTCCAACCGCATAACTTCCGTCGTGGAGCGGACGTTTCCATATCTGGATTTCACCGTCTACTATTTCGGGGCGCGCTTGTAGCCCGAGGGTGTCCTGATCTACGGCAATAACTTCATTGTTACAGAGAAGGGCGAAAGTAAAGCCGTCGATTTGCGAAACATCACAGCCAATAAGCAGCGGAGCTGCGAGAAGCGCCCAAAGAGATATGTGGGTGTATTGTTCATCTGCCGACAGCCGCGAATCGTGAAGCGTTCCGCCCCAGCCTCCAACCTTTCCCACAACAAGCATATCGGGATCATTCCAATGTCCGGGCATTGAAAACGGATACAGCTCGGCTTGTTGTTTGAATCCTATGCCGCTGATTGATTCCCATGTGTCGCGAATATCGTCCGTGGTGCGCCAGGAATTTCCGTCCACGCCGTAGGCCCACCGACAAACATTGGGGGCGCCCCAAGCAACATTGTAAAAAAAATCACGGGGTTGCTTGCGGAGTTCACGTTCCATCTTGAGATACGGTTCAAGTTGGGTGGCGGCCGATTTGTCTGGGTCTTCGGCAATATTCCGGGTGTATCCGCAGCAATCATATTTGAGGTAGTCCACGCCCCACTCGTTCCAGGTTGCGGCATCTTGCTTTTCGTGGTGAAGCGAACCGAGATAGCCGCCGCAGGTATAGTCGCCGGGCGAAGAATATATGCCGAATTTCAAACCTTGTCGGTGCAAGTCGTCGCCGAGTGCCTTCATGTCGGGAAACTTTGCGTTTGAGGAAATCCTTCCTTGCCCGTCGCGCGTTTCGGCTTCCCATCCGTCGTCCACGTTGACGTATATGTATCCGTAATCGGCAAGTCTTTTTTCCACGAGAGCCTTTGCCGTTTCCTCCACCTTGGCTTGCGTTATGCCGAGTCCCCAGCAATTCCAGCTGTTCCAGCCCATAGGCGGAGTGAGGGCTATTTTGTCGCCCACCTTGAGCACAATGTTTTTCTCGTCATGGCCTTTGGCGTTTCTTGCCACGAGTGTAATAAGATGCTCACCCCTTGCCGTGGTTTTTCCTTCCACCACTCCCCTCACACTGTCGATTGTCAGGCCCTCGGGCAGGTTTCTCGCGCCATACGTCATAGGTTTCTCGCCCGACGCGGCAATTCTCATCACCACAGGCTTGCCCGGAGTTACGCCGTAGACCAATGCGTTGTTAATGCGCGGCGTTGCAGGAACTTCGGGAGTGAGAATATATTTTGTATAGATGCTTTGCGTGCAACTGTTGCCGGTTTCCGTGTCGCGGTAAGTGGTTTTCAGCACCGCAGTGCTTGTTGTAGGCATGCTGAAAGCAAGTGTGCGGCTGCCCTTGCCCTTTATGCTCACTTTCTGTCGGGACGTTCGGGTAATCTTGCCGGTTTCGCAGTCGGTTGTCTCAAGCGTCAGTTCGCCGTTTTGCGCACAGCCGAAAGCGTTTTCGAGTTTCACTTCAAATTCGCTCTGTCCGCCGAAAGTCTTTTGCGCCACTTGCATTCCTATGCCCTCAACAGGATTTTCCTGCACCTCGAAACGAATCGGCTCGCCCGAGATGCCGCCGTCGTCGCCCTCGTTGTAAACGCGAATGGCTATCACATTTTCCTTTTCCCATTTTATAATGCCCGCCCCCACGGCTATATTATATTTGCGTGGAGTGTCCCATTCGCCGCGATATCCGTTGGAGTCGGAAGGCATACCACCGGTTTTTCCCACAAGCACCCCATTGACAAAAGTCTCGTCGGCATCGTCGATATACCTTATGCAGAGGTTTATGCCGTATTTGAGATTCTTTCCTCGGAAGTCCTCGCGGCGGGGCGTAAACTTGATGCGATACCACGCATAGCTCCTCACAAGTTTTATGCCCTGCGAGTTCCAACTTTTTACAGTGGAGACAGTTTGCCAATCTGCGTCATTGAAATTACGGGCTTTCCACGCCGCGTTGTCGCCAACGCGGAATTTTGCCTTGTCTATCTGTATATTTTGCGCGCAAACCGACGTGCACGCCACGATTCCCACCAATATGGTTTTCAAACGAAATGTTCTCATGTTTATATGCGTAAATTGTTTATCACAGCCCCAAAATTATCAATTTTATCCCCATTTTCAGCATTTTTCCACAGGTATTTACCCCCCCGAAAACCATCTGAAATTCAATACATTGCATTTCGCAAAAATTGCAAGGCATCTCGTAAAAACTCCGCCGCATCTAATTTAAATTCCGCCGCATCTAATTTAAATTTCATGGCCCGGAGTTTTTCACAAGATGCCGGCTCGTTTTTCCACCATGCGCAGCAAGGTTTTTGCCATGCACAGCATGTTTTTTGAATTGCGGTGGAATACTTCCGATTCTGCTTGCAGTTTTTCCTTTTCAGCAGAGAGTTTGTAGGGTTAAGCGCGTAGATTTTCCTGTAATAAAAGGGCGAAATTTTTCTTTCGCTTAGTTTCAACGGATACACAACAAAAAAGTCCACCTCTTGTTAATAGGTGGACTTTTAAGGCTTAACATT
>CAVFYC010000130.1:0-4232 GCA_963626585.1 Christensenellaceae bacterium Phil1
AAAAACTCCAAGGCCCGGAATTTAAATTCCGCCGCATCTAATTTAAATTTGGTGGCCCGGAGTTTTCACGAGATGCCGTGCCGTAAAAACGCCATGCCCAACAGCCTTTCCCGCCAAAGGTTTTCTCAGCCCCAAATGCGTATTTCGTTTTTTGTTTCGTATATTTGCACAAACACTTTTCAACCATGAAAAAATTATTTACAGCAGCAATCTTTCTGTTATTAGGCATTGCGGGTATACAGGCGCAGCCGCTTAGTGTGATCTACGAAACCGACTACGGCAACGACGCCGACGATGCGTTGGCGCTCGATGTGATTTGCAAATATTGCGACATGGGCAAATTCAAACTCCTTGGCGTGAGCACTCACAAGGACGATGCCGCCGTATGTCCCGCAGTCGACGGCTCGCTCCATTGGTATGGTTATTCCAAAGTGCCGGTGGCGCGCAGCTCCAAGCCGGTGGCGCGTCCCAACGACGGCAACCATTACGCCGATTCCGTGATGCTGCGCCGCGATGCCAAGGGCAAAACGGCATTCCAACCCACAAAAAAAGGAAAATATGAGGACGCCGTAACTTTTTACCGCCGCACCCTTGCAAAACAACCTGACAACAGCGTGGCGATAATATCCGTAGGATTCGGCACAAACCTTGCCATGCTTCTCGACTCCAAGCCCGACAAATATTCTCCGCTCACAGGGCGCGAGCTTGTGGCTAAGAAGGTGAAAGTTCTCTCAACCATGATGGGCTGCTACCGCGAAAATCCGTTTTGCGAATACAATGTAAACTGCGACATACCGGCAATGCGCAAAGTGATGCAGGAATGGCCCGGCGAAATAGTGGAAAATCCGTTTGAAATAGGCGAGCAGGTGAAATACAAGGTATCGCTGATGAAAGAAAAGCTATCGTGGACCGACAACCACCCGTTGATAGTGGCTACAAGCGGACTTAATCCCAACCCCAACTATGAACAAATGCAGTTTGACGTGATGTCGGCAATTTATCTCGTAAATCCCGAACTTTTCAACCTGAGCGAACCGGGCAAAATAAGTATTGACGAAAAAGGTTTCAACCATTTCACACCCCAAAACGGCGGCAAACACCGCTACATCACGGTAAACTCCGCGCAGGCCCGACAACTGCACGATATTATCGTAGATATCACAGCCAAGAAGCCAAAGAAATTCAAGAAATAACGGTTGACAGGACAAACATACAAGATACGGGCACCCCGACAAGGGACGCCCGTATTTTTTTGCCCGAAAACCGATAAAAAATAAGCCACGACGCACAGAGAAACTGCCTCACATTCTTAACGCCAAGCCCCAAAAAACATACGGAAACGAAAAAGGGGGCTTTTGCAAGCCCCCTTATATCGCGGAAAATCCACTGATTGTTTTACATTTGAGAGAATTGAAACTGTTACGTCAGTTCCCGTTTTGGTTTTAATAATTGCCGCGTTTCCCAACGGGGCAATCGATTGTTTACTAAATTATATAGAAACGAATTAGTTGTATTTGCCATTTACTCCGGGGCATCTCGTCAGCTTTCGCCGCTTTTCACGAGCCTCTCTATGAAGTCTTCGCTAATCTGTCCCGTAAAGTCCATCACCATGAACCCCTTTTCGGAATGCGGCGCCACATATACGAGCTCCACCGTGCGACCTTTTACCTTTCTTACCCACAAACAATCGCCATAGTAAACCTTACCCGCACGTTTATATTGCGAATAGCGTTTCTTGTTTGCCTGCAGCAACGTTACGGCATCCTTTCTCAACTCGTCGGCATCGGTCTCGCTCGTAACGATTCTTATACTTTTCATTCCGTCGAGCCCTTCTTTGAAATCCTCATCGCCGTTTGCGTCGTCCGACAACAGCGAGCCGAGCATCTTAGGTCCCACGGTAACGCATTTCACAGCCTCGTTGTCGGAATTATCCCGCATGAAGTGTGCCGCGAAATCCTGTGTGCTGTTCTGCTGCGCCCATAGGCAAAGCCCGAAGAGCATACTTGCTGCGAATGTAATCAGTCGTTTCATTGAACATTCTTGGTCTTGTCAAAACGCGCTGCGGAGTCGGCTTTCATTTGTTGGCGCAAACCGTCCGACATGTCCTTAAGCGCTGACGAAACTTTGTCATACGCCACCTGAGGGTCCTCGTAAGTATCCTTATATGTGGCGTAGTTGTAATCGGGAGCCGTTGTTTCGTTATTATCAAACGAATGCTGGGCGGCGTTACCGAGTGTAAGAACTATTGCAACGGCTGCAGCGGCTTTGAAGAAGGGCTTCAAACGTGCGGCAACGGATATCCTGCGTGCGCGAACCACCGGCTGCTCAATCATGCGGGTTATCTTTTCATCGAAATCCGCACCGAGACATTCGTTCTTGGCTATGTCTTCGTAATTGAACAGACCGCGGTATTGCTCGAAGCGTTGCGGTATATCCTTTTGGCGGAAGAAAGTTTTCAGCATCTCTTCTTCTTCCTCCGTAGTGCCGCATTGCCAGTAGCGTTCCAGCAGTTTGTCGATGTAGCTATAGTCCATAATTTTCTAATTTCTCAATTTGTTTTCTTATATACTGTCGCGCCCGGAAAATATTCACTTTTACTTGTTCCTCCGTCTGTTCTGCGATTTCCGCTATCTCTTTGTAGGATTTTCCCTCGATATCCCGTAGCTGCATTGCCACACGTTGTTGCGGCGGCAACTGGTCAAAAAGCAATTTTATCTGCTTAATGCGTTCGTTGCGTATGAGAATAACGTCGGGAGAAGGCTCGCGGTCTTCGGTAGGCGGGGCTTCGTCGAGCGGGATATTGGAATTTTCCTTACGCTGTGAGCGGTCAAGAGCAAGATTCCGGCAAATAGTCAGACTGTAAGCCTCCAAAGATTCCACTTCTCCGAGCTCGTCCCTTTTATTCCAGACACGTATCAGTACATCTTGAACGATGTCTTCGGCCTCTGCCCTGTTGAGCGTAACGCGAAGCGCGAGCCTGAAGATTTTGTCCTTCAAGGGCAACACATCGTCGCGGAAACTTATTTTTTTCATCGTTCTATTTAAAAGACGGTTGAGAATGGGAAAAGTTACAGGGGCTCACAAAAAAAATCGTCTTTTTTTCGTTGCCCCTGCATTTGTCGTTGAATTTCGGAGGTTTGTCAGAATATCATTTCGTAGAGTTCTTCGGGGGTCGAAGCTACCTTGATGCGTTCGCGCCATTTGGAATCCATCATTTTTTCTCCGTCGATTTTTTCGAGCACATCAATCAGCGGCTGCCAGAAACCGCCTACATTATATAATATAGTAGGTTTGGAATGATAGCCGAGCGTGTTTGAGGCTGCTACGGTGAATATTTCGTCGAGCGTACCTATTCCGCCGGGAAGGGCAACGAATACTTCGGCTTCTCGGAGCATTGTAGCTTTTCGGTCGTCAAGGTTTGCGGTGTAGAACACGAGATCTGCATCACATTCCGTGCCTTTTTCCAAAAGCAGTTGCGGCACTACGCCGATTGTTCTGCCGCCGGCGTTGCGCACGGCCTGGGCTGTGATGTCCATAAGTCCGATATTGGAGCCACCATATACCATTTCGGCGCCGCGGCGTCCTATCTCGTTGCCGAGTTGTTGGGCTGCGGCGATGTATTCGGGCTTAATGTCGCTGCGTGATGAGCAAAAAACTCCGATTCTCTTCATTTTGCTGCGATTGCCTCGATTTCCAAACGTGCTCCCTTGGGCAAAGCTTTCACCTCAACCGCAGAACGGGCGGGAGCCACTTCGCCGAAATACGAAGCATATGCCTTGTTCATCTCGTCGAAGTCCTTCAAATTTGTAAGGAATACCGTGGTCTTTACCACATTGCGCATTGTAAGTCCTGCTTCATAGAGTATTGCGCTTATATTGTCGAGCGATTGATGAGTTAGTTCGGCCACTCCGCCTTCGGGGAACTTTCCCGTGATGGGGTCGAGGGGCAATTGTCCGGACACGAACACCAGTCCGTCGGTTTCCACGCCTTGGCTGTAAGGCCCGATAGCCGCGGGAGCATTTTCGCTTATTATTTCTTTTTTCATTTGAATGATGTTTTATGATAAATACACTACAAATATAATATTTTCCGCGTGTTCACGGCGTTTATGCCCTATTAAAAAATCTTGCGAAGGCGGCTTGTTTCCCCTACTCCCGATATCGTAAAAACGAGGTCAGACCTAATTTAAATTCCGCCGCATCTAATTTAAATTTGGTGGCCCGGAGTTTTTG
>CAVFYC010000131.1:0-4201 GCA_963626585.1 Christensenellaceae bacterium Phil1
TAATTTAAATTAGATGCGGCGGAATTTAAATTAGGTCTGACCTCGTAAAAACGATGTCAGATGTTGTTTTTATGTCCTCTGTAATAGGCTTTGCAAGAAGCTTGTATGTGTCTTATTTTCGCTTTGTTGCGAAAAATTTTTTCATTATATCAGCACATTCCTCGGCAAGCACACCTCCGCAAACCTGTGTCTTGGGGTGGAGAGGCGAGGGAGAGAGTAGGGAATACCCACGTTTTTCGTCGGGCGCGCCATATACAATGCGCGAAATCTGCGACCAGCCCAACGCCCCCGCACACATAAAACACGGTTCCACGGTTACGTAGAGCGTGCAGTCGTTAAGATATTTACCGCCAAGGTAGTTTGCTGCCGCAGTAATGGCCTGCATTTCGGCATGAGCCGTTACATCGTTGAGAGTCTCGGTGAGATTGTGCCCGCGACCGATCACTCGGTCTTTGCAGACTATCACCGCGCCCACAGGAACCTCATCTTCTTCGGCAGCTTTGAGCGCCTCGTCGATTGCAAGGCGCATGAATTTTTCGTCATCAATGTTTGTCATGTTGGCAAAGTTAGTGATTTTCACAGTATGGCCTGCAAAAAACAGCTAACTTTGCACCTTTGAAAAATTGTATGCTTGTATGAAAAGCAAACCGGTATATGTTCGCCACACTTTGCGCGATATAATGCGCATAGCCGCACCTGCGGTGGTTTCCAATATATCCGTGCCGCTTCTTTCGCTTGTGGATACTGCCATAACGGGACACTTGGGCTCGCAGCTCTATCTTGGGGCGATTGCTGTGGGAGGCATGATTTTCAATGTGCTATATTGGGTGATGGGTTTCCTGAGAATGGGAACCAGCGGGCTTACAGCGCAGGCTTTCGGGCGCAAAGATGCGTGCGATATCTCGTTGCAACTTTCCCGCGCCCTGTTTCTCGCCCTCGGCATAGGCTTGGCGTTTGTATTGCTTAGCCCGTTGGTGAGCCGTTTGGCCTTTCTGCTCGTGAGTTGTCCGGAAGGCGTGGAAACTCCGGCGCAGACATATTTCCGTATCTGCATTCTCGGCGCGCCCGCAGTGCTCGGCATTTATGCTTTCTCGGGCTGGTTTCTCGGAATGCAGAACTCCGCTTGGCCCATGGCGGTAGCTATTTTGCAAAATGTGGCTAATCTTGTGGCCAGTATGCTGTTGGTGTTCGTTTTTCATCTGAAGATAGAAGGCGTGGCTGCCGGCACGGTGATAGGAGAATACGTAGGGTTTGCGCTATGCTGCATGGTATGGGCGCGGAAATACGCCAAAAGTCTTCCCAAACCAAACATAAAAGATATATTTAACCGCTGCGAATTTGCGAGGTTCTTCAATGTAAACCGCGATATCTTTCTACGCACGCTGTTGCACGTTGTCGTGATGTCTTACTTCACCATTGCCGGCGCGAGAATGAATGCCACGGTTTTGGCAGCCAATGCCCTGCTCATGCAACTGTTTGTGATTTTCTCGTACATAAGCGACGGCTTTGCGTTCTCGGCAGAAGCACTCTCGGGAAAGTATATCGGCGCGCGCGACAGCCTTTCGTTTGGCAGGACAATACGTGTGCTTGCCGTGTTGTGCTGTGGGGTGGCTGTGATATTCAGTGCGGCATATTTTATAGGCGGCAGATTTTTCCTCGCGATGCTTACCGATGTGGCGGAAACCGTCAACGCCGCCACAATGTACCTGCCGTTTGCAGCATTAATCCCCATCGTTTCGTTCACGGCCTTTCTGATGGACGGGATATTTGTCGGCGCCACGGCTTCGCGGCTTATGCTCGTTTCGGCAGCGGTAAGCGCGGGAATGTTCTTCGTCGTGTTTTTCTCGCTTCACGACGCCTTGGGAAATACAGCCCTTTGGATAGCTTTTCTCGCCTTTCTGCTTTCCCGCTCGTCGGTTATGGCATCGCTTTATCCCCATATGCGGCGCATAGCATTCGGCAGAGCGTGAAATATATGGCGTATGTGTGCGGCAATAAAGATTTTTGTGTAATTTAGCAACAGATATATTGAAACAATCATGGCAAAATTCAAGAGAATACTTCTTAAACTTAGCGGCGAGAGCCTTATGGGCGCGCAGCATTACGGGATAGACACAAACCATCTCAATGAATATGCGCAGCAAATCAAGTCGGCGCTTGAAAGTGGCGTAGAGATTGGAATCGTGATAGGCGGCGGAAACATATTCCGTGGGCTTAGCGGTGCAGGAAAAGGCTTCGACCGAGTAAAAGGCGACCAGATGGGAATGTGTGCAACGGTTATCAATTCGCTTGCATTGAGCAGCGCGCTCGGCGCAATAGGCGTTGACGCCCGTGTGCTCACTGCCATAAGAATGGAACCCATAGGCGAGTTCTACAACAAGTGGAAAGCTATAGAATATATGCGTCAGGGAAAAGTTGTAATCATGTCGGCAGGGACGGGAAACCCTTATTTCACCACCGACACCGGTTCGGCTTTGCGCGGAATAGAGATTGAGGCAGACGTTATGCTCAAAGGCACGCGCGTTGACGGAGTTTATACCGCCGATCCCGAGAAAGACAAAAACGCCACCAAATTTGATGAAATCACCTTCGACGAAGTGTACACACGAGGTCTGAAAATAATGGACCTTACAGCCACTGCGCTTTGCAAGGAAAACGACCTGCCCGTGTATGTGTTCAATATGGACGAAAACGGGAACCTTGCGCGTGTGTTGAAAGGCGAGCCCGTCGGCACGTTAGTGCACAATTAACAAAATGTATTCCTCTAAAACGAAACGAATATGAAGATCACTCAAATTTTAACGGCCGCAGTGTTGGCTCTGACGCTTGCAAGTTGCGGAAAAAGCGATCCCATTCCGATGTTTGTCGGAACTTATACGGGCAATGGCTCTGACGGTATTTACTCCTTCTCGTTTGACCAGGAGAGCGGCAAAGCCAAGCAGCAGCATGTTACCAAGGTTTCCAATCCAAGCTATTTGGTTATTGCCCCCAGCGATTCCTTTATGTATTGTGTGAGCGAGGGCAAAGGCGACGAGGCCACTGTGAGCGCCTATCGCGTAGGTATGACGAGCGGCCGCATGGTGTTTTTGAACCGTGTCTTTGCTCATGGCGACGATCCCTGTCATATCATAACCTATGCCCGCAATGCGTATGTGGCAAACTATTCCTCGGGCAGCATAGGTGTGTTTGACATCGAACGAGACGCCACTCTGTATGATCTTAACGAGACATTGAAATTCAATAATGGCACCAACGTGGATTCTGTAAGGCAAAGCGAATCCCACATTCACCAGCTTGCCAAAGCCCCCGACGGACATTATATGTTTGCTGTGGATTTGGGCGGCGACTGCCTGTACAAATACGAATTGCGCCCTGTGTTCAAGGAGGCCACCCCGTTCAAGATAGATTTGCCGCAAGGCTGCGGCCCGCGCCATATAGCCTTTGCCCCCGATGCCAAACATATGTATGTCATTACCGAACTGAGCGACGAAGTGATAACGTTTGACTATGACGAGACCACGGGCAATCTGGTGCAGAAACAAGTGGTTAAGGCCAGCGATGCAGGAGCTCGCGGCGGTGCTGAAATCGAAGTAAGCCCCGACGGCAAGTATCTTTACGCAAGTGTGAGGCTCAAGAATGACGGCGTAGCCATTTTCAAGATAAATCCCGACGGAACTCTGAAAAAGACCGGCTATCAGCCCACGGGCAAGCACCCGCGTATGTTCAAGATCACGCCCAACGGCAAATACCTCCTCGTAGGCTGCAAGGACGACAACGTGATTCAAGTTTACGAACGCAATGCCGAAACGGGCGAACTCAAAAACACAGGGAACGATATCAAGGTAGGCCAGCCTGCATGCATAGTCTTTGGCGAAGCAGTGCCTTGGTAACAAAATGCCATATCGAGTTGCTTTTTTAAGACGCAGCAGATTTTTCTATAAAGTTTTTTTCAACGTAAAATATGAGAAAGACTATGGCGTAGAAACGTTTAGCCAAGCCAAAAAGCATTGAAACAACAGAAAGCGGTGGGTTTTTCAATAAACTCACCGCTTTTATTTTGGCACGCTGAACGTATAACGCAGAATCCTAAACGCACGAAAAAGAGATTTCCTCGCAGAACTTTCCCTTTTCAAGGCATCTCTTTAGCAAGAGATCATGTGATTCTCGTCAAAATGTCCGATGTGTTTCGCCAAGAAGTCCG
>CAVFYC010000132.1:0-4158 GCA_963626585.1 Christensenellaceae bacterium Phil1
CGCATCTAATTTAAATTTCATGGCCCGGAGTTTTTAACAATGTCTGACCTCGTTTTTTCCCCACGGCACATTGTTTTTACGGCATAGGTTTCCGCTCTGTTGAAAAAAGGTTTTGCGGGTTTGGCATTACTTATTAACTTTGCGCTATCAAACATAGATTCTGCACTATGCTGAGCAAAAACGAAATAAAGTTTATCCATTCTCTCGCCCTCAAGAAGCGGCGCGACGAGGAGGGCTTGTTCGTTGCCGAAGGTCCGAAGCTCGTGGGCGAACTCCTCGGCAAATTCACCTGCCGTCGGCTTATAGTAGAAGAAGAATTCAACTTCGGCGCAACCACGCCGCATGTCGAAGCGGAATACGTGGGCCACGCTTTAATGGAACGCGCCACACTTCTAACCACGCCGCACCAAGTGCTCGCTGTGTTTGAAAAGCCCGAAACCATAAAGCCGGAAAACATTGCAAAAATTGCCGAAAACGAACTCTGCATCGCACTCGACGAAATACAGAACCCCGGCAATCTCGGCACCATAGTACGCACTGCCGACTGGATGGGCATTCGCCACATTTTCTGCTCAAAAAATACGGCCGACATATACTCCCCCAAAGCACTGCAAGCCACCATGGGTTCGGCGGCAAGGGTCATGGTTTCATACATCGACCTTCCCGAAACGCTCAGCTCGTGCAACGCACCCGTTTGGGGCACTTTCCTTGACGGCGAAAACGTATTCACGGCAAATCTCGAGCAACGAGGAATAATCGTGATAGGCAACGAGGGAAACGGCATCTCGCGCAAGGTGGAGGAAACCGTAACACGGCGCATCTTCATACCACCCTATCCCCAACATCGGGCCACAGTGGAAAGCCTAAATGCGAGCATAGCTACTGCAATAACGCTTGCCGCATTCCGCGGAAACACTTACAGCAAAAAACAATAGGCAGATGATTCAATTCGTTTCCCTGCACTTTCAAACAATACTCGTCGCAGCCGGCACAATGATGCTTCTCGGGCTTGCGGCATTCCTTCTGTTTCGCCTGAAACTCTACCGCGCAGCCGGAAAACCGCAAAAAGGAATGACCAACACGCCTGCCGCCGACGCGATAACCGTGGTAATCTGTTCCCACAACGAGGGAGACCATCTGGAAACCAATCTCCCGAAAATTATGGAGCAGCGAGGCGTTAAGTTCGAGGTAGTTGTTGTGGACGACTGCTCAAATGATTCCACCCACGACGTATTGAAACGATTTGAGAACCGCTACCCGAACCTACGACATACGTTCGTGCCGAAAACGGCACGCTATGTAAGCCACACAAAACTTGCTGTCTCGCTCGGCGTAAAGGCTGCGCGCAACAATTGGGTGGTTCTCACACGTCCTTCGTGCATTCCCGTAACCGACTTGTGGCTCAAAACCCTGGCTTCGTGCTTTGCCGATGGCACGGACATCGTAATTGGTTACGCCAACTACGCAGACAATGGAACTTTCCCCGCACGCCGCGCCATTTTTGAACGCCTGCAATATAATCTGCTATGGTTCTTGTCGGCACGAAAACGCGCAATAGGCGGCGACGGAGCCAACTTGGCTTTCCGGCGTGCCGCATTCCTCGACGCAGATGGCTACGCGGATTCACTCGACAGGCTTTTCGGCGAAGATGATCTGCTTGTAAACGCAATTTCAAGCCACGGAAACGCCACGATATGCAACGCCCGCACGGCTACAGTGCGCGAATTCAATCAGAACATGCGCAGAAAATGGCGCAGCTCAAAGCTCACGCGCACGGCATCGCTTATGCAATTTCCGAGAAACGGCAGCGTGGCAACCATAGCGCTCCGAATTGCAAATGCAGGCCATTTCCTCTGGCTCGCGGGCTGGATTGTGGCGGCGGCAACGCTTTTCGTTTCAAAGATGTGGCTTGCCGGAGCTGCTGTGTGCCTTGCCGCGCTCATTGTAACCGTTGCCGACATTTTGATGATGCGCCGCGTTTCGCGAATGTTCGGCGAAAGAACGTTTGTATTCTCACTTCTTTGGTACGAAACGGCACGCCCGCTATTTTATCCCCTTTGGAAATTGCGCGCAAGGCTTCATCGCCGCAATTTCATCAGAAAATTCTAAAACTCCAAGGCATAACATCATGAAAAGACTCATTCTCGTATTTTTTGCGCTGCTTGTGGTTTCGGCCACATCAAGTTTCGCCGCAAACGGAAAGTATATCGACATCACTTGCAAGATTGACGGCAAAACAAGAACGGGCAAACTTTTCCTGCCGTCGGGCATCGTGAAAAATGCACCCATTATAACTTGCGTCCACGGCTATGGCGGGAGCGCCAATCCCGCACATTTTGATCTCGACGACGTAGCTGAAAGGGAAGGATTCGCCGTGTTGTATCCACAAGGTCTGAAAGATCCGAGCGGACATACGGGATTTTTCGTAGGATATCCCAACCAGAAAAACATGAATGTGGACGACGTGAAAATGCTATGCAAGATGACGCAATTTGTACAGAAGAAATATTCCCTGAGCAAGGACAACGCATTTCTCACAGGCATGTCAAACGGCGGCGACATCTGCTATCTTGCAGCCCTTGAGGGACAAACCACATTCAAGGCGCTTGCTCCGGTGGCCGGGCTGGCTTTCACGTGGTTTTACAAGAAATATGCTTTAACCAATCCCCACCCCGTTCCAATTTTCGAGATACATGGCACGGAGGACAGGGTTTCGGAATGGAATGGCGACCCTAACGGCGACGGCGGCTGGGGACCTTATATTTCCGTGCCCCTGGCAGTGAACTACTGGGTGGCCCGCAACGGCTGCACCGTCGAGAAAAAAGACACCGTGAAGAGCAAGGACACAAACAGCAAGCACTACATTATACGCCATTTCTACACCGGCGGAACAAGCAAATGCGACGTGCAACTTTACGAAGTGGTTGGCGCGCCCCACTGCTGGCACAACGGCGACATCAACACGGGCGAAGAAATCTGGAAGTTCTTCAAAAAATACTGCAAATAGCCGCGCGGCAAAACCACGGCTCGTCATGCAATCCTTAAAATACGAATATTTCAGGCAGCCCCCCATTCCCGAAGACGAAACAGCGTTGTTGTTCGGATTTCAGCGCAGATACAAGGAATGGGAACTGATATTCATTGCCGAGGGTGAAGGATTGCGCGAAATATCCGGCACATCGCGCCGCATGCAGGCGGGAACGCTAACGCTTATTCCGCCCGACATGCCAAGCACATGGTATTTCAGCAGCGGCACAGCGGTTGCAACCCTACGTTTCCCCGACGATATTCCCACACGGCTCGCCGCCGCAATGCCCGAATGGGAAAACGCGGCAAAATTCTTTGACAACCGCGCCAAGGCATGGGACTTCAAGAAAACCCAAGCCAACATCATAGGCAGCATAATGCTCAGCATGCGCCACGAAAGCGAAGCCATGCGCGCCGCAAGCCTTATGGAAATTCTCACACGCATTGCCGGAACCGTTAACCCCGTAGTGGCAGGCACCACACGCTACAAGGCAATGGAAGAAGAGCGTGCCGCACGGCTTGCCGACTATCTCAGGCAAACGCCATTGGACACGCTTTCGCTCGACACGGTTTCAGCGCAAATGGAGATGAACCGAACTACATTCTGCAACTTTTTCAAGAAAACCCAGGGCATAACTTTCATCGACTACATGAACAGCCGCAAAGTGGCCGAGGCATGCCGCATGCTCCGCACGGGCAAATACACGCTGCAAGACGCATGCACGCAAAACGGCTTCGGCAGCATGACATATTTCATACGCGTGTTCAAGAAAATCACGGGCGAAACGCCCAGCCGATGGGCCAAAAACAATACCGCCCACCCCTGATTCCACAACCGCCCCGCCACCTCGTTTTTCCTACATCGGATATCGCAAAAACTCCGCCGCATCTAATTTAAATTCCGACGCATCTAATTTAAATTTCATGGCCCGGAGTTTTCACGCCATGCACAGCATGGTTCTTGACTCGCGGAATGAAAATTTCGGCATGCGGAACGAGGCGTCTGATATGTGGGAAAATGTTTTCAATTTGGCTTATGAGACCATATATATAATGTGTGCAAAAAAAACATATATGATATCGTTTTTCTGATGTCTGACATTATTCAAACGATGTCAGACATTATTTAAA
>CAVFYC010000133.1:0-4134 GCA_963626585.1 Christensenellaceae bacterium Phil1
GGCATCTCGTAAAAACTCCGGGCCACCAAATTTAAATTAGATGCGTCGGAATTTAAATTAGATGCCTTGGAGTTTTTAACATTTCAGAATGCGTTTTCTCGCGAGATTATCGGCTTCGAAAAAACGCGTAATTAAGGCAAATTGTGCTAACTTTGCCTTGATATACAATAACTCTCTTTTTATGAAACTCAAAAACATTTTGCTGCTTATAGCTTTCGCCCTGTTCGTTCAATGCTCTTGGGCAAAAACAATCAAGGTTCTTGCTATCGGCAACAGTTTTTCAGAAGACGCCATAGAGCAGAATCTTTACGAACTCGCAAAAGCCGACAACGTTGACATGATTATTGGAAACCTTTACATAGGCGGCTGCCCGCTGAAACGGCATTGGGACAACGCCACCAACGACAAACCGGCTTATCGCTACCGCAAAATAGGGCTCGACGGCAACCGGGTGCAGAAAGACAATGAAAAACTGAGCGATGCCATTGCCGAGGAAAATTGGGACTATATAAGCCTGCAACAAGCAAGCGGAGTGTCGGGACTTTATGAGTCGTACGAGCCGTTTTTGTCAAACCTCGTGGTATACGTAAAGCGTCTTGCACCAAAAGCAAAGATTATATGGCATCAGACGTGGGCTTACTCTCAAAATTCCACCCACAACGAATTTCCCAACTACCACAACAGCCAGGCAGAAATGTATGAAAAAATCATGGAAGCCGCAAAACAGGCAGTCAAGAAGCACAAAATGAAAAAAGTAGTGCCCTCGGGAACCGCCGTTCAGAACGCGCGGCAAACCTATATCGGCGACAATATGAACCGCGACGGATTTCATCTAAACTTTGTCTATGGCCGCTACACCGCAGCTTGCACATGGTATGAAACAATTACGGGCAAAAAAGTTTTGGGAAATACATACGCTCCTGCGGGAATGGACTCCCGGTTAATCGCAACCTGTCAGCAGGCGGCGCACGACGCAGTGAAAAAGCCGTGGAAGGTTACTGTTCACGAAACCAACGCAAAATAATCCTACGGCAGCAGACCGATTCCTCCAAAATACAATTATGGCAAAGACAAAAACGGCATACGTATGCGACAACTGCGGTTACGAAAGTGTGAAATGGCTTGGAAAATGCCCCTCGTGCGGCGCATGGAATACTTTCAAGGAAGTAACCGTTGCCCCCGAGCCGGCTCAGTCGGCACGCAGCGGCGTTTCGGCAATCGCCAAAGTAGCGGAGAAACGCCCCCACCCAATAAGATTATCACAAGTTGAGGCCTCGGGAGAAATACGTATCGACACGCACGACACAGAACTCAACCGAGTGCTCGGCGGAGGCATCGTGCCAGGCTCGCTCGTGCTTCTGGGCGGAGAACCGGGCATCGGAAAATCCACGCTAATGCTTCAAACCGTGATGAGAATGCCCGAAAAAAAAGTGCTCTACGTAAGCGGGGAAGAAAGCGAGCGACAAATTAAACTCCGCGCCGAACGTATTGAAAACGCCACGGCAGACATTCTTGTTGTTTGCGAAACTTCGCTCGAAAATATCTTTCATGAAATAGCCGAAATCAAACCACAATTAGTTATAATCGACTCCATTCAAACTCTTGAGACACAAACTTGCGACAGCGCGCCGGGCAGTCTCACCCAGATAAGGGAATGTGCTTCCGCGCTGCTGAAATTTGCAAAACAAAGCGCAGTGCCCGTGTTTCTTATCGGACACATTACGAAAGAAGGCGTAATTGCCGGCCCCAAGATACTAGAACATATTGTCGACGTGGTCTTGCAATTCGAGGGCGACCGACATTATCTTTACCGAATACTGAGAGGAATCAAAAACCGCTTCGGAAGCACAAGCGAATTGGGCATCTACGAAATGCGATCTGAGGGATTGCGCGGCGTGGAAAACCCCTCGGAATTACTTCTGACCCAGGAAAACGCGGGGCTAAGCGGTGTGGCAATTGCGGCAACCATTGAAGGAGTGCGCCCACTGCTTATAGAAACGCAGGCATTGGTCAGCACAGCCGCTTATGGCGTTCCGCAACGTTCTGCAACCGGTTTCGACACGCGCAGAATGAACATGCTTCTTGCGGTGCTTGAGAAGCGCGTCGGTTTCAAGCTTACGCAAAAAGATGTGTTCCTTAATCTCGCCGGGGGAATAAGGGTAACTGATCCGGCATTGGACCTATCTGTAATTGCAGCTATACTTTCGAGCAACGTGGACACAGCAATTTCGCGCGATGTGTGCATGGCGGGCGAAGTAGGTCTGAGCGGGGAAATACGGCCTGTGGCAAGAATCGAACAGCGTGTGTCGGAAGCGGAAAAACTCGGCTTCAAGCGCATGCTCGTTCCCAGACAAAACGCACGGGGACGCAAGAAAAACAACCAGAATATAGAAATCATTAGTGTGGGAAAGGTTGAGGACGCGCTGAGAGAGCTTTTCGGCTGAAACATTGGCCATGCCGTTCCCACTGTTTGAAACATTATTTATATGTATAGCCTAAACTTTAAACTTCCGCCGCATTTCGTTGCCGACATGAGCCGTATGAAACTCGAGGCAGCCGAGATGCTGCACATAGACGCGCGTACAATTTCGAACATACGCATTAGAAAAAGCAGCATCGACGCACGCCAGCGTAATATAGTGGTACATATTACGGCCGATGTGTATCTTGCCGGGGAGAGTGTGCCCGAAGATTATGAACATATCGAATACCGTTCGGTGGAGAACGCTCCTCAGGCGATTGTGGTGGGAGCTGGGCCGGGCGGCCTCTTTTCTGCGCTGCGCCTTATCGAACTTGGTATAAAGCCTGTCGTTCTCGAGAGGGGCAAGGACGTACATGCGCGCAAACACGACATAGCTAAGATTCGCGAAACCCAAAAGGTTGACCCCGAGAGCAATTATTCGTTTGGCGAGGGCGGAGCCGGGGCTTATTCCGACGGAAAACTTTACACGCGCAGCCGAAAGCGAGGAAACGTTGACAAGATTCTTGCGATTTTCTGCCAACATGGTGCCGATACCGACATACTAAGTTCGGCCCATCCGCATCTTGGAACCGACCGTCTGCCGAGGATTATAGAAAATATCCGAAACACTATAATCGATTGCGGCGGCGAGGTGCATTTCAACGCCAAGGTTACGCAGCTTCTCGTGAATTCCGAAAACGAAGTGTGCGGGGCGGTTGATGCCGACGGCAGGGAATATCAAGGGCCTGTGGTTTTGGCAACGGGACATTCGGCGCGCGATGTCTACCGTATGTTGCGCGCGGGCGGATATACGCTCGAAATGAAAGGGATAGCTGCCGGAGTGAGGCTCGAGCACCAGAGTTTTACGATTGACTGCATACAATATCATTCGCGCAACGGACGCGGCAATTATCTTCCCGCCGCAGAATATTCCATGACGGCCCAAGTGGCGGAACGCGGTGTATATAGTTTTTGCATGTGTCCCGGCGGATTTGTAGTGCCTGCGGCTACCGGCGAAGAACAGATTGTTGTGAACGGAATGAGTCCCAAGAACCGTGGTTCGAAATGGAGCAATTCGGGAATGGTGGTTGAAATCCGTCCCGAGGATTTGGACGAAGTTTCAATGTTGTCGCTTATGAAAACGGCGATGGGCGATGAAAAGTTTGGCGCGATGCACGATGATTTCTACGACAAGGCAAATCCTCTGCGCATGATGTATTTTCAGGAAGCGTTGGAGCGGGAATGCTGGTTGCAGGGTAACCGCAAGCAAACTGCGCCCGCACAGAGAATGGGCGATTTCGTAAATCGTAAACTTAGTTACGACCTTCCGTCGTCGTCATATGCTCCAGGATTGATTTCCTCGCCGTTGCATTTCTGGATGCCTCTGTTTATGAGTGCACGCCTCGGCGAAGCGTTCAGAATATTCGGCTCGCGCCACAAAGGTTTCCTTTCGAAAGAAGCAACGGTGATAGGAGTGGAAACGCGCACGTCCTCGCCCGTGAGAATCACTCGCGACAACGAAACGCTGCAACACGTTTCGCGTCCGGGCTTGTTCCCTTGCGGCGAAGGGGCAGGCTATGCCGGTGGAATTGTGTCGGCTGCGATAGACGGGGAACGCTGTGCAGACGCGGTGGCATCGTGGATTGAAAGCCATAGAAATGCTGTGGTGAAAT
>CAVFYC010000134.1:0-4068 GCA_963626585.1 Christensenellaceae bacterium Phil1
TAAGCACGTTGAACGGCCGAAGTAAACACGTTGAACGGCCGAAGTAAGACAAACACATCAGATGTTTTGGCAAAACACATCTGATCTTTTGACGAAATTCACTTGATCTCTTGACGAAAGAGATGCCTTGAAATGGGAATATTCTGTGGGGAAAAACGAAAAAAGAAGGCTGCAACTTTTGGATTGCAGCCTTCTTCGTGCCATTTTTGGCTATGTCTTAGCTCTAATTCACTGTTCTTTTTTCACAACCTCTATCTTCAGTTCGTCGAGTTGCGATTGGTCGAGCTCGGCAGGTGCGTCGAGCATCACGTCGCGTCCCGAGTTGTTTTTCGGGAATGCAATGCAGTCGCGAATGCTGTCGAGGCCGGCGAACAACGACACCCAACGGTCGAGGCCGTAAGCCAGGCCGCCGTGAGGGGGCGCGCCGTATTTGAAGGCGTTCATGAGGAAACCAAACTGCTGTTGCGCCCTCTCGGGAGTGAAACCGAGGGCCTTGAAAATCTTTGCCTGCAACTTGCTGTCGTGAATACGTATGGAACCGCCGCCTACTTCCACGCCGTTGCAAACCATGTCGTAGGCATTGGCGCGAACCTTCTCGGGCGCTGTGTCGAGCATCGGTATGTCTTCGGGCTTTGGCATGGTGAACGGGTGGTGCATTGCCAGCAGGCGCTGCTCCTCGTCGCTCCATTCAAACATCGGGAAGTCCACCACCCAGAGCAACGCAAACTTGTTCTTGTCGCGCAATCCCAAGCGGTCGGCCATTTCAAGGCGCAATGTTCCCAGCTGTTTGCGCGTCTTCATCGCGTTGTCGCCGCTTAGAATGAGAATCAAATCGCCTGCTTCGGCGCCCATTGCCGCTTTGAGGCTTTGCAATGTTTCGGCAGAGTAGAACTTGTCAACGGAACTCTTCACGCTACCGTCCTCGTTCACCCTTGCATAAACAAGACCTTTCGCCCCAATCTGCGGACTCTTCACGAAATCGGTGAGCTGGTCCAACTGCTTGCGCGTGTAGCTTGCGCAACCCTTGGCACAAATGCCGCCGATATATTCTGCCGAATTGAAAACTGCAAACTCGCCCGTGCCTTTCAGCGTATCCATCAGCTCCACGAACTCCATGCCGAAACGCATGTCGGGCTTGTCGCTGCCGAAACGGCGCATCGCGTCAATCCAAGGCAGGCGCAGGAACGGCTGTTCGCCCAAGTCGTAGTTCCTTACAGTCTTGAAGAGATATTTGGCCATCTCCTCGAAAGTCTCGATAATATCCTCCTGCTCCACAAAACTCATCTCGCAGTCAATCTGTGTGAACTCGGGCTGACGGTCGGCACGAAGGTCCTCGTCGCGGAAACATTTCACAATCTGGAAATATCTGTCCATGCCTGCAACCATCAAAAGCTGCTTCAATGTCTGCGGGCTTTGGGGCAGGGCGTAAAACTGTCCGGGATTCATGCGCGAAGGAACCACAAAGTCGCGTGCTCCCTCGGGAGTAGAGCCAACCAAAACCGGCGTCTCTATTTCGAGAAAGCCCTTGGAATCGAGAAACTGGCGTATGGCGATACACATCTTGTGGCGCAATTCAAGATTCTTGCGCACATTGGCGCGGCGCAAATCAAGATAGCGGTATTTCATGCGCAGGTCGTCTCCGCCGTCAGTGTTCTCCTCAATGGTGAAAGGCGGAACAAGGCTCTCGTTAAGCACATTCAGTTCGCTCACAATGATTTCGATTTCGCCGGTTGCGATCTTCTCGTTTTTCGAACTGCGCTCGTTTACAATGCCCGTGGCTTGTATCACATATTCACGCCCGAGGTTGTTTGCAACCTCAAACAGTTTTGGCGTGTCGTTCTCGTTAAACACCAATTGGGTGATTCCGTAGCGGTCGCGAAGGTCTACAAACGTGATGACGCCCATTTTCCTTATGCGCTGCACCCAGCCTGCAAGTGTAACTTGCTTTCCTGCATCGCTCAGGCGCAACTCTCCGCATGTATTTGTTCTATACATTTGTATATGTGTTAGTATTGTTATTGTTGATTTCTTTTAGTCGAGTTTCAATACGGCAAGGAATGCTTTCTGCGGCACTTGCACATTGCCTATTTGCTTCATTCGTTTTTTGCCTTTCTTCTGTTTTTCGAGCAGTTTGCGCTTTCGCGAGATATCACCGCCGTAACATTTGGCCGTAACGTCTTTTCTTACCTGCTTCACGGTCTCGCGTGCAATAATCTTGGCACCAATTGCCGCCTGTATCGCAATGTCGAATTGCTGGCGCGGCAGAAGGTCTTTCAGTTTCTCGCACATTCTGCGCCCAAACGTAACGGCGTTGTCGGCATGTGTGAGCGTGGAAAGCGCATCTACCGGCTGGCCGTTGAGAAGTATGTCGAGTTTTACGAGTTTTGAGGGACGGAAACCTATTCCGTGGTAGTCGAACGACGCATATCCCTTTGAAATGCTCTTGAGCTTGTCGTAGAAATCTATCACTATCTCCCCGAGCGGCATGTCAAAGTTAATTTCCACACGGTTTCCCGCGATGAAGTTCTGGCTTACGAGCTCGCCGCGTTTCGACAGGCAGAGGGTCATTATCGGGCCGATATACGCGGTGTCGGTAATGATTGTGGAACGAATGTAAGGCTCTTCCACGTGGTCGATGTCTGATACGTCGGGCATGCTTGCCGGATTGTGCACCTCTTTTGCCTCGCCGTGGTGGTCGTAAACCATATACGATACGTTTGGTACGGTGGTTATTACGTCCATGTTGAATTCGCGGTCGAGACGTTCCTGTACTATTTCCATATGGAGCAGTCCGAGAAAACCGCAGCGGAAACCAAATCCGAGTGCCACGGAACTTTCGGCGGAGAATGTGAGCGAAGCGTCGTTGAGTTGCAACTTTTCGAGCGATGAGCGAAGGTTCTCGAAATCCTCAGGTGCGATGGGGTATACTCCGGCAAAGACCATCGGTTTTACTTCCTCGAATCCGTCGATTGCGTTGCTGCATGGATTTTCCACCTTGGTGATTGTGTCGCCCACCTTTACCTCGGTTGCGGTTTTTATGCCGCTCACTATGTATCCCACATCGCCGCAGTGTAGCGTTTTCTTGGGCACAAGGTTCATTTCGAGCACTCCCACTTCGTCGGCAACGTAGTCTTGTTTTGTGTTGACAAACACCACGTGGTCGCCTTGGCTTATAGAGCCGTTTACTATTTTGAAATATGCGATTATTCCCCTGAAACTGTTGAACACGGAGTCGAAAATCAACGCCTGCAACGGTGCGTTTTCATCGCCGGTGGGAGCGGGTACTTTCTCCACTATGGCTTCGAGTATCTCGTCTATGCCCATGCCGGTACGAGCTGAGGCGCGAATAATGTCTTCGGGCTTGCAGCCTATGAGGTCCACTATTTCGTCTTCCACTTTCTCGGGCATGGCGTTGGGCATGTCGCATTTGTTGATTACGGGAATTATTTCCAAATCGTTCTCAATTGCCATATATAGGTTTGAGATTGTTTGTGCCTGCACGCCCTGCGTTGCGTCTACCACGAGCAGCGCACCTTCGCACGCCGATATGGAACGGCTTACTTCGTAGGAGAAGTCTACGTGTCCCGGAGTGTCGATAAGGTTGAGCGTATAGGCTTCTCCCTTGTGCTCATATTTCATTTGAATGGCATGGCTCTTGATTGTTATTCCGCGTTCGCGTTCAAGGTCCATGTCGTCAAGCATTTGCCCTTCGGTAATCTTGATGGTTTTTGTGCGTTCAAGCAGTCTGTCTGCCAATGTTGACTTTCCGTGATCAATATGGGCTATTATGCAGAAGTTGCGTATATGTTTCATATAAAATGGTGTACGTTTCGATTTTGCTGTTTACTGCCTGGCATAAGGCATTGCAAAGATAATAAATATAAGTGTGTTAGTAAAATCAAAGAAAATGTATTTGCTTCCCTTTGCAACAAGTGAAGGATAGTTGGTTTTGCGGCGGTGGAGAAACAAAAAAAGATACCGTAAAAACGATATCCCATTTCGTAAAAACAATGTCAGACATAATTTAAATTCCGACGCATCTAATTTAAATTATGTCTGACCTCGTAA
>CAVFYC010000135.1:0-4040 GCA_963626585.1 Christensenellaceae bacterium Phil1
TTGGTTCACGCCCCGTTTTTATAACGCAACGGCAAAGCGTTTTTATATGTCCCGACATTGTTTTTACAAGAAACCTTATAGTTTTTACGGCATGCGCAGGGCGTAAAAACTCCGGGCCACCAAATTTAAATTCCGCCGCATCTAATTTAAACGAGATGCGGCGGAGTTTTTACGACATCGGTTCTAAGAAAAACCATATAGCAGTTGCAGGGAAATATATCCTTTTTTTTCCTGCCAACACACGCAGAAACAACCACTTAGCCGTGTATAATTCAGCAAATGTCTGCCATGGCTTTTTTGTTGTCAGACTATGCTTGTTGCAAACCGCACAAAGGGGCTATATAATATGACTATATGTTTACAGAAGCGCTATAATTTCTTTGTCAGCCGGGAGCCATTCCACCGTGTTGAGTTCTTCTTTTTTCAACCAGCGCGAATCTTCGTGTTCAAGAAGGGTTGGAACGCACGAAACCAGTCGACACATGTAACAGTCCATAGAAAGATGAAACTTTGGATAGTCGTATTCCACCCTGCAAAGCTTGTCGTCCACACTTATTTCGGCTGCAAGTTCTTCTTTAATCTCGCGTTTCAGAGCTTCAACCGAGTTCTCGCCGCTTTCAACCTTTCCACCGGGAAATTCCCACCAGTCTTTCCATTCGCCATAGCCTCGCTGAGTGGCGAAATACCTTCCGGCGGAATCTTGAATTATTGCAGCTACTACGTTTACTGTCTTCATTTGTTTCTTATACGGCTTTGATGAATTGCGGGAGTATAGGCTGATGCATACGCCAGTCAATGCTCATCGGTTTGTCGTCGCGCGATGAAATGTAATCAACCAGACCGAAACAATAAAACGGGCAGGTATTGCCAAAACCGTCGCGCTTGTATTCCCGGACAAACAAAAGGAATTTTTTCTTGTTTTTCGCCTGCTCCACAAACCGGCGGCCCCGGCCTTGATGCGTATCTGTGTTCAACGATTTCCAATGAAACTGGTTCTCATTTACCACATAATCGTCATACATTGTAGAGGGAGAAAAATCTTTGTCCGACTTGTTTAGCGTAACAAAAAACAACTCCGTGTTCATCTCCTCTATATTGAATGCGCCCGACACACATCCTTGCATTCTTTTATCAGCTGTTTGCCGCCCGAATATGGCAAATATTTCTTCGCGCGTATAGCAGCCATACTGTTCGAGAGCAACAGGGAGCCCCTCGCCCACCGAGAACGTTTTGGTTTCGATATTAGCCAAAAGATAGTCGGTCAATTCTTGCAGTTCTGCAATAAAAAGCGGATAGTTGGCGAGCAGGGAAATTCCTTCTTCGATATTGCGGAAACCAACCTTGCTTATCTTTTCGGTGTAAAGCGTATAATACAGCATCACGCCAAATGTATTTTCTCTTTCATCGGCAAACTTCACGTTGTCAAGGCATGACAGAATTCTTTTGACAAAACTAAGATAAGCAACACTGTTGGTATGAACAAGATTGCCTATGCCTTTTTCAAAACGTTTGGTATATTCGTCAGAATCATAGGCACACAATCCCGCCTCGCGCTTCAAACTCGTCCAACAGTTGCCGCCTTTGTAAACAATACGTACGTCCTGGCCATTATTATCTATGAATTCTTTGAGCGTAGGACAATGGTCGTAACCACGAAGTTCCTGCACAAGTCTTTTTTTGTTGTAAACAGCCGCTTTTATATTGTCAAGAACATACTGCTGCGCCTTTTCTTCCATATGAATAGTACAGCCGTGAGGAAGCAGAGTGAACCCATTTTTTACTTGCTCCACTACGCTTTTGTCTTTCCTCACCATAAGGCTGCGGAAACGGCTTGTAAAATCGTATTTCTGGTTAAGCTGCGCAACAAAGTCAAACACCATAAGAAGTTCCTTGCCCGGATACAAACGCAGACCGCGGCCCAACTGCTGCAAAAAGACTGTCAAAGATTCTGTGGGGCGGAGAAACAAAACCGTATCGACCGAAGGAATGTCAATACCCTCGTTGAACATGTCTACAACAAACAAATAATTTATATCGCCATTTGTCAATTGTTTGTTTAGCAGTTCGCGGTCATCTCTGTCAGACGTAAGATAATCTGCCTTCAATCCAAAAGCTCTGAAAGCCTCTGCCATGTAGCGCGCATGCTCTTTCGTTGCGCAGAAACCCAAGGCCCTGCATTTTGTTTCATCAGGAAGATAATACCGAAGGCGGTTTACGATTAAACACACACGCTCCTTGTTGCAAAGTTTCCCAGTAAGTTTCGTTGCAACATACTTGCAGCCCTGCATCAAGTCGTCGTCGGTCAAATCTGTATTGTCGCTAATGCAAAGATATTGGAAAGGCGTAAGCAGACCCTCGTCCAAAGCTTTCGGCAAACGTATCTCGGCACTAATCTGATTGTCGAAATCGGGAAGAAGACTCACCCCGTCCATACGTTCCGGCGTTGCCGTAAGTCCTATCAGCAATTTCGGAGAAAAATGCTCCAATACCTTTCGATAGCTGTCGGCCGTAGAGTGATGCGCCTCGTCTATCACGATATAATCATAGTAGTTCTGGGGCAAATTGCTGAATATCTCGTCGTATTTTGAATTGAAAGTCTGAACCGAAACAAAGAGATGGTCAATTCCACCTACCGGCTTGTATTGCCCCACCCAAACATCGCCAAAATTCGCGTCCATAAGCACACTCCGGTAAGCGTTTCGCGATTGAACAAGAATCTCCTGGCGATGCGCCACAAAGAGCAAGCGATTACGATTGGTCTCGGAAAACAATTTATAGTCGAACGCAGAAACAACAGTCTTGCCCGTACCGGTTGCAGCTACAACAAGATTTCTCTTCACACCCATCTCGCGAACAACAGCAAGCCTGTCAAGAATCTGTTTCTGGTGGGGAAGTATCGTATATCTCATCAAAGAATTGGCCAAACCATTCTTTGGGCTCTTCTCCCTCGCAAGTTCGCGATAAAGTTTCTCCACGCCACCCTCATTGAAGTCCTCAAAATTATGACTGTTCCAATAAAGATTAAACGTAGCAAACGCCGTTTTAATGATATGCGGATTCTCCACATTCGTAACCCTGATATTCCACTCCAATCCGTCGGTCTGTGCCGATTTCGACAAATTTGAAGAACCAATATAAGCCGTGCTGAATCCCGACTTGCGCTCAAAAATATACGATTTGGCATGAAGCCGCTCTATCTTGGTATTATATGAAATACGTATCTCAGTATTCGGCAACTTCGCCAGACGTTCCACAGCCTTCGCCTCAGTAACGCCGCAATAAGTCGTAGTAATAACACGCAACTTATGTTCAGGATTTTCGCAAAACCTTTTCAGTTTGTCGTAAATAAGGTTCAGCCCAGAAAGTTTCAAGAACGAAACAATAAGATATATATTGTCAGCACTCTCAATGTCGCGTTCAATCTCCGCATTCAAGGGAACATTACCATGTCCGCCAGTAAAAAGACTACTAACCCGGAATCCCGTCAAAGGCCGAACCAAATTCTGATTCGTAGCCCGCAGCCGCGCCACCTCTTGTTTGGAAACAACAGCCGAAAGCATCTCGCGATCCTTCACAACCCTATCTTCCTTCTGCTCACCTATGAAATCAATCAAACGGTTCACAAAAGCCACACGTTCTTCAGCCGAAAGATTATCATCTGAAAGCCTATTGCTCACAATTCTGCCAATATGTTCCGCCAACATAGAAGGCGATTCCGCATCGTCAATCTCGTCCCGTTTGCACACCAAGCCATCACATTCAGTTTCCCGCATATCAGTCTGCAACTCTTCGGTAATCAGATTTTCGTATGCCCCCTCTTGTAATTTCATCTTCGATTTAATTAGTAAGCACAAATATACACATTAAGTTTCACAACAGGAAAAACCACCGCAAAGAGTTTCTCCCCAAACACCCATAAGAAGAAAATCACCCCACCCAACACCTCGAAAAAACTCCGCCGCATCTCGAAAAAACGACACCGCATCTCGAAAATACAACACCGCATCTCGTTAAAAACTCCGGGCCACCAAATTTAAATT
>CAVFYC010000136.1:0-3962 GCA_963626585.1 Christensenellaceae bacterium Phil1
ATTTAAATTAGATGCGGCGGAATTTAAATTTGGTGGCCCGGAGTTTTTCTGAGATTTTACCACGCTTTTCCTACATACGCAAAACATTAATCCACAAACAGATATCACCTAAATCCAAAACATTGGAATTTACACCCCGACAGAGGAGTTTTTAAAACGAAAGAGGGCGGTTTATTCCGCCCCCTATATTATATATGCGTGTCGGCATTCTTAAAAATGCGGCAGCCGTATGATTCGTTATTTCACAAGCACTTTTTTCACCGTGCCGTTGCTCATCTTCACTATGTTCACACCTTGTTGCGGCGCAAATATACGTTGTCCGTCCAATGTGTATCGGGCGATTTCCGTAGCCTCGTCGTCGATTTCCACCTTCCCTATGGCGGTCAGTTTTTTCTCGTCCACCATAAAATCTTTCCACACGTCAGCCGAATCATAAGCCGGTTTGCTTCCCGAAGGCACGTGCAAACTGCACGCTTTTGTGTCGACATTGTAAAAAGCTTTGGTGCTAACCGCCTGAGGCACGGTGCTGAGGCAATAAAAATCGGTAAGCGCAGAACAATAGCCAAAGGCGTAGTCGCCAATCTGGTTCACATTGTCATAAAGCACCACGCTGCGCAGATTTCCACACGAAGCAAACGCATAACTGTCTATCGTGGTGGCATCTTCAGCCACGGCGCGCGTAAGTTTTACGGCATTGGCCACATTCTGTTCGTTGCCCACGTAAACTTCTGCGAGCGAAACACAACCGGCAAAGGCACTGCCGCCGATATATCCCACACTGCGCGGAATACGTACCACAACGAGCGCACTGTCCTCGATGAACGCGCCCTGGCAAATGGTATCCACGCCCTCGGGAATGGCTATCGTTTCGAGCGCGGTGCAGTTGCTGAACTGGTAGTGCCTTATCAAAGTAACTTTTGGGCCGAGCACGATTTTCTTGATGCTCCGCGCTTTGTTGAAAGGCGAATAATATTGCCGCGCCACAGCCATGTCGGCCATAGCTCCGCACAGATAGTTGAGATTTCGGCCCACATAGACAGTCTCCAACGGCATATCGGCAAACATTCCACGCGGATTGAGATAACCTTTCATGGCCGTAGCCCGTGTCATCGGGCGTGATTTTATAATCCAACCGCCTGTCTTGTTGAAATCATTGCCTGTGAGGAGCGGCATATCCGAGTCTTCTATCACAAGATGCGTGAAGTTAGTTCCAGCAAAGGCATCAAATCCCAGACTCTCTATTCTCGAAGGAATGCGAAGCGTGCCCGTAAATCCTTTGCAGCCCGAAAAAGCGTAGGCAGGGATTTCCGTCAGATTCTTGGGGAACACAAAATTGTCGCAAACAAGTCCCGCGCAATTCATAAAGGCCGAAGAACCAATGGTGTCAAGCATCGCGGGCAGCACAAGCTTTCCCGTGAAGCCGCAATCAGCAAACGCACCGCTGCCAATGACTTTCAAACCCTCGGGAAGCACAAGCGCACCTCCTTTCACCCTCTTTGAAAAAGCGTTAGCGCCTATCCGCGTGAGCACACTGCCTTGTTCGAAACTGAGAGTGGATATGTCGCAGTCGGCAAACATTTCTTTTTCGATTTCCTCGATTGCCGCACCAACTACAAGCCCTCCCGCGAATTCCAGACCGGTATTGAAGAAAAGCATATACTTTGTAATTCCGGGCGCATTGTATATCAAACTGTCGGCAACAAATCCGTCAAACGCCTCGCGCCCCAAAGTTTTGATTGTAGAGGGAATGCGCAACGCGCCGTCAAGTTTATTGCACCCGCTGAACGCATATTCGCCAACCGATTCGAGACCTTCGGGAAATAACAACTCATCGTGTCCGCGCATTTCGCCACAAAAAGCAAACGCACTCTTACCTATTTCGCGCAGCTTGCCCGCATTTCGCAACGAGATGCTGTCGACGGCACCACCATAACAGAAGCCGTCGGGAATAGTAGCCACATTTTTGCCAATCACAAGCACATAGTTTGAAATCTCTCCCTCCTCGCCCGTTTCATTAAAGCTTTTGGCTACAGGGAAAAGGTTTACGCCCGTGCCGTTGGCCACATCGTATGAAGCATATTCGAGAGCGTTGCAATTATAAAAGACATGGTTGCCCACGCGCTCCACATTAGAAGGAATTATAGCCTTGGAAATTCCGCTGCAACCGTAGAACGCGCTTTCTCCAACGCTTCTCACCGTGGCGGGAATGCTTATCGTGCCGGTGAGAAGCGTATTTCCGTTGAAAGCCGAGGCACCTATGCTGTCGAGAATGCCTTGCGCTGCAAAATCTATCGCATTTGCTCCGCCGCCTTCCTCACGTTTGCTTTCCTCCGCCCCACCGTTTTCAAACAAGCACGGGGGAATTATTTTCACATTGCGGCCAACGGAAAGCGCATATCCGTTGACAGAAAGACCAGAACCCACGAAAGCGCCCGCGCCATAGTATTGGTCTGAAACAAGTTTGGCATCTTTCGCACAATATTCCACCTTTTCCAAATTGTTGCAGAGAGAAAACGCGCCCTCGCCTATTGTTTCCGTTCCTTCGGGGATATTGACCGAAGAGATGGCGGTTTCGTAAAAAGCTTGGTAGCCTATCGTGCGCACGGTATTGGGCAAAGTTATATCTCCCTGCAATGTAGCCACGGCGAGAGCGCTGCTGCCGATTTCTTCAAGCGCACTTCCTTCTTCGAATGTTACGCTTCGCAGATTTGTCTGGCTGAATTGGTTTTCCCAGATGCGTTTCACTTTTTTCCCGAAGAATACATGCAGTCCGTCGGTGGCTTCTCCCATGTCGGTAAACGCCGCGAGTACTTCCGTGTAGCGGTTTGTTTGCGATTCAAAGGCACAGTCGGCAAGAAAATACAGGCTGTCAACTCCCTCCAATTCGCGGAAAGCGTCCTCTTTTATGCTGTCGACCGAAGCAGGTATCACAACGCTCGTAAATTGTGTGTTGTAGGCAAAAGCATTCCGCTCTATTTTCTTCACCGATGCCGGAATTTCCAAACGTCCTTGGGGATAAAATCCGGGATACTTCACATTGCGGCTACGGCTATGGTAGAAAGCGCCATTGCCTATCTCGGTGCACACGCTGCCTGGCTCGAATATCAAACTGCGGACGTTGGCGGTGGTGGAAGCAAACATATTGTTCGGCACACGTTCCACTTCTTTTCCAATTACAAGGGGAATGCCCGAAGTATAATCGCCCACGGAAGTAAATATAAGGTTGGTGCCGGAATAATCCGAGACATTGCGTGCGCGATATGTGATTCCCGTCAAACTTTTGCAGTTGGCAAATGCGCGTTCGCCTATTTCCTCCACATTTGCCGGTATGGTGAGCACGCCCGAAACCGAATCGCAATTATAGAATGCGTACATACCGATTTTCTTGAGCGTCTGCGGCAGCACAAGGTCGCCTTTCATTCGTCGGCAACCCGAGAAAGCTTTTGCGCCTATGGCTTGGAGTTGCGACGGCATCTGTGCATTTATCACCAATTGGTAATAGCCGTCGTTAAAAGCATTGTCGCCGATAGAAGTAACTGTATATTTCGTTTCGTTGTAGACCACTCCCGAAGGCAACGAAACGCTTCCGTATTTTATGGAAGCCCCTGTGATTTTCACTTCATGGTTTGCGGCATCGGTTACTTGGAAAATCAAATTGTCTACAACGAAATTCTGCGCCTTTGCGTCGGTTGCAGCAAAAAGCGCAATGGTTGCCGCAACAACCATGCGCCTTGCAATTTTTCTCACGATGCCCGCCGCACGGCTTTCATGCGCCGGCGCATCAAAACTAACTCTCCTGCAATTGTTTGCACGGCTATTTAAGCCGCGCGAAAATGGGGGGGGTAAAATTTTTCATAAATTTTGTTTATATCAGATAGTATGCTGTTTTTTCGTTGTAAAATATCGTTTTTACGAGATGCGTCGGAATTTAAATTCCGACGCATCTAATTTAAATTTGGTGG
>CAVFYC010000137.1:0-3903 GCA_963626585.1 Christensenellaceae bacterium Phil1
CCGTTTCGCTAACATGGCCGCACAGATACATTATTTTGCACTTCGCAAAAAGGGCTATGGTTTTCGCAAAAACGATGTCTGATATTATTCAAATAATGTCTGATATCGTTTAAATAATGTCTGACATTGGAAAAACGATATGTGCATCGTGTGAAAACCGCATTTCGTCTACGGAAATTCTCTGCCTATACCTTATATATATAATGCGTGGCCCCAAAAACTTTCTGCGTGGGAATGTTTAGGTTTTGCGTGAACACATAAAAAGCGAGGGACACCCGCAGGCGTCCCTCGCATCGTATTATTATCATGAACTAAAAAAAATTATTCAGAAGCTTACCATTTGTCTTCGGGTTTGCTGCCGTTGTAAACACTCTTGGGCACCCATTCAATAAAGTCGGGACCGAAGTTTGCAGGTCCGTTGAGCAATGATTTCATACGCATGTAGTATGTTACGCCGGGCTTGCAGTTTGCCGTGGTAATGATGTGGCGCAGTTTTGCTCCGCCGGGACCGTAATTGCGTCCGCCTTCCACGACATTTGTAGAGTTGAAGCCGAAACTCTCTGGGCATTTCATAAACGTGTGGTTGCGCATGGCCTTGTCGTTCTCGCGATTCAGGTCAGCATCATCGGGATCGTCTTTAATCCAGCCTATCACAGATTTGTTGGGCTCAATGCGGGCGTCGATTGGAAGCCCCACCGCTGCAAGGTTGTTGGGATCCGTGCCGAAATAGAACTGCAACATTCCTCTTCCACTGTCGTTACAATAGCCCATACGCAACTCATACGTTCCGTCGTAGGGCACAGGAGGAAGTTGCCACGTTATGTCGTAATATCCTTCAAGCACCACGTCATCGGCCTCGTAGTTGAGCCAATTTATATTGTAGTTGTTTATGGATATAAAGAGTGTCTGATTAGAGAAAGTTATCTTGCGGCAATATCCGGCAGGTATCATATTATATATGTTCTGTGGCTGTTGGCGCAGACCGTTTGTAAGAAGTTCGTGCTGCATTGTCTGCGTGTCCCAACGCATTCTCTCGTTTAGCACCTTGTATTTCACATCGTCGTTATACACGAGAATTCCGTCGATGGTGTGATAAAAACCGTTGAGAGCCTGGTTGTCGCGTCCGCCGTTCTGTGAATTTACGAGCAGACCCTTTATCGGCACTTGCAGTTCGCTATACGTGTCGTTGTCATACTCGCTCACGTAGCGGTTAATCCTTATGCCGTCGGTTTGCTGGCCGAGCGTGAATTTTATGATGCGATGATCCTTTCCCATAGTCTCGTAATATTCAAACTTGTCTATTCCGAGCTGTTCGGGACGCGAGTAGGAATATCCCAACTGTCCTTTTGTTATCACTATATTGTTGTAGGCCATTCCCACATCTATTATATGGTATCCCACAAACTGGTTGAGTGCGTTTTCAAGGCTTGTAGGGTCGTCCGATGTGGCGAGCGGATAATACTCCTTTACCTTCTGGTTGATCACAGGCATGATTTCGTCCCAATTTGTAACCACTCCGTTTTCCACATTGAGCGTTATGCCCCACTCTGCCTCCAGCAAACTGTCGGGCTCAACGAATGCCGTATATCCGTAGTTGTGGTGCAGCGGTTCGTTAAGGCGTTCGCTATACCACACATGCTTGTAATTTTGCGGGTGGTCTTCCAGCTCATAAGCGTCGTCGCGATATTTTGTCATACTGTCAGCCCACGTCGTAACTTCGAGCAGGTGCGCAAAAATTCGGGTGTTGTCCTGCATGCCCAAAAGCCCCGGCAGAGATGTGGAAGCAGGCATCACCACGCGGTCAACCACATGAATCTGTCCGTTCTCCACTTTGTTGTCGCCGCTTATTATCTGCGAGAAAGTATTTATGCGTGTTATTACCTTTCCGCTGTCGTTTGCTGCGAAATTTATCACGATATATCGGTCGGCCATCGTTTTCATTTGCAACACTCCCTCCTGGAAATCGGTCGACTTGTAGGCTTCAACGTCCCCATTGTCGATAATGCTGTTGAACACTATGACCTGCGCCAGCGAATCGCTCACCTGGTTTACATCAAAATTGTTCTGGTTCGAAACAGAGTCGAGAAACATCTGCACGGCATCGTCGGTGGGTATAAAACATGTGTAGTTGCCACGACTCTCGAGCAAATGGTCCATTGTAGAGCCGCGCCCGTTGCCCGAACGTGCCTTGGTGAGAAGCACATAATATTTGCTGAGCTGCGGTTGTTTCTTAATAAAATCCGTAGCATTCTCTCCCGAGAACACATAAAGGTTCGACTCGTCAACCTTGTCGGAGCACGAGGAAACCAAAGCCCCTGCCGCCATCACCATTACCAGCGACACAAGCCCAAATACCTTTCTAATATTTAAATTAGCCTTCATGATACACTTTGTTTTTGCATATTTCTCTCCAAAGTTAAGTGTTTTCAACAAAACACACCCTATAAAATTTATTCTTTTTAATCTTTTAGAGTCTTTTCCGCTTTTCGCCCCAAAAACAACGCCTGCAAAATAGCAAAACACACGTTTTGCAGCACCTACAACAGACAAGGATTTTCGCACATCGGATATCGCAAAAACTCCGGGCCACCAAATTTAAATTCCAAGGCATCTAATTCAAATTAGATGCCTTGGAATTTTCGCCCCTCCGTATCCCCTGAATACGAGATACATACAAAGGCACAAAAAAGCGGGAAACACACCGAAATGTATCCCCCGCCAAATCTATCTTTTCAGGACTGAAATCCTATTTCTCGGCTTTGGATTATATGTCCTTCTTTGAAATTCTAATTGCTCACGCTATCTGTTTTATTACTCACACTATCCGCTTTTTCGCTCACACTGTCTGTTTTATATTCTTTCATTTCATTGTGTGTCTTAGCCGCTACATTTTCCAAACTATCCATCTTTTTTCTCTCTCGTTTCACAGAATCAAGCCACTCTTTGCCACCAGGACCCATAGGTAAATGACAGACAACATGTTGTATTCCTTCGATTATTTTTTTTTGCGGCACAGCTGTGTCTACTTTTGCTGAAACAGTATCGATCTTGCTACATATATTATTGGTATCCGTTGCTAGGGGCGCAGGAACTTCAGAATTTTTGCCGCTTCTGCTTCCACACGCAACAAACAATACCGCTACAAAAGCAATAAGCAATGTTGTTCTCATAATGGTTTGTCTTTTTATTATACAATTATATCTGTTTCAAAATATCTTTAGTCTTCTATTTCAAATTCCCAAAATTCTGCGTTTCACAAAAGACCTCATAACTACTACCGCAGCCAGAGCCGCAACCCGAGCCGGAGCATTCTGTCAAATTGTAACTGTTAAGGATTCTCTCTATGTCCTCATTAGTAACAGGTCGAAGTTTTCTTTCTTTTTGTTCCATCTTCTATTTTTTAAGGGGTTACACTGTCTGTTTTATCTTTTTTGATTTCATCGTACACTTTAGCCACTTCATTTTCTACGCTTTCCCTCAACTGTTTCTTTCTTCTCACTTGGTCTAATATCGCTTTGGGTATGGAGCATCTTGTAGTAAAACGCAATAGCTCTACTCGCTCGTCTTGCAACACAGCCGTATCTTTTTTAGCAGATATGGTATCGATTTTACCACATTTATTATTGGTATCCGTTGTTTGGGGCATAGAAACTCCAGAACCTTTGTCGGTTCTGTTTCCGCACGATACAAATAATACTACAACGAAAGCAAAAAGCAGCTTAGTTCTCATGATCGTATTGTTTTTTGTTTTACAACACGCGATAAATATACAAATTATTTTCTGGCAAGGAAAACAAAATATTATGTTTTTTCAAAAACATCTCACCTTTCCTAAAAAAACTACAAGAAACGCCTGCAAAATAGCAAAACACACGTTTTGCAGCACCTACAACAGACAAGGAT
>CAVFYC010000138.1:0-3894 GCA_963626585.1 Christensenellaceae bacterium Phil1
GAATTTAAATTTGGTGGCCCGGAGTTTTTACGAGATGCCGTGTAGTTTTTTCGCCGTTGCGATGCCGTTTTTCAGCAAGGCTTCGGTCTCTTTTTCCACGCCCAGTTTTATTTTTTCGCTTGGGATTTGGCTGAAACACGAGGCGAGGCTATCGCACAGTTCCGCATATGTTGTGGGCTCGGAGAGCATGTCGATAATATTGTATGCCATGCTGTTGAGCGGAAATTCCTTGTAGCCTTTGCCCGAAACCGACGGAATAATTGCGATGTCCCGGCAATTGTTGTCGAAGTTCAGCCGCCGGCTCATTGTTTCGCGTTCGGTGTCTGCCATTTCGTATAGGCGGGCATAGGGGTTGCGTTGCAGAATGAATGTTTGCCGTTCTTCGGCGGTTGAGTTGGGGAATGCGATGTTTTCGGCGGTTTTCTTTTCCTGTTCCAACAGTTCGCGGGGCGTCAGTGTGCGCCAATATTCCTCTGTCGATTTGAGGAAGTTTTGATATTCTGCCGTGGCGTTTTCCGTGGACGGGCTTGCAGTTATGCCGTAGAGCCTCGGGTGGCGCGCGGGAAACAGCGCGGCGATTCTTTCATACGTTTCGGGGTATTTTCGCAGCAGTGTGCGTTCCACCATGTCGCATACCTCTTGCGTGCGCTTGTGTCCGCCGAGAATATGAACAAACTGCCGTTGGCCGTAATGGTCCATGTCGCAAAATTCATCGGCGCGATATCCGTTGTCGCGTATTGTATGAGGACAAATGGTGGATATGTCGATGCCTTTGTCGCGTGCCATTATTGCGAAGAACATTTGCTCGTAAACCACATTGGCACTAATGTCGGCGTTGCGAAACCTCTCGCCGTTGAAGTCGTTGTCGCTAAAAAATCTTTCCACTTCTTCGCAAAATTCACCGAAGAATTTCAGGTTGTTGCCGCCGCAGAAACCGAGATTATACGACGGCACATCGTCTCTGGCCAATGCCTCGGAAAATCGGGGCGCAAGTTTCAGTCCGTCAACGGCGAGAAAACGGCTTATCATGCCTTTGTAATATTCGGAGCAGTATTCCTTGTTTTGCGCAACAAGCTGCGCTTTCACGATGTCTTTGGGCAACTGTTTTGGCAGGTATATGTCGCCGTCGATGTGCAGGAACGGCGAGGTCTGCATTGAGTAGGCGCGCACTTTGGCAAGCGCCCAATGGCAGGTGAGGCAGTTGAAATTGTCGAAACTCAATGTAACTTCGGAGTAAGGGAGTTTGAGCGTGTCGACAAGCACTCTTGCCCCCTCGCTGTCGGTATAGAGTGTGATTTCGTTGAAATGTTCTTTCAAACTCAGGCAACTCAAAGCCCACGACATCAGGTTGTATTCCGCGTTGAGCCACCAAAACGGCGATTCCGTGAGCTTTCTTTCGCCGCACCATAGGGTTTGTATAATTTTCATCAGTCTCGTTTTTTTTGTTATGAAAAACGGCGCAGGCTTTAATGCTCGCGCCGTGAAAAATATCGTTGTTGAATTTACCGTCCTACTTGATGCTGTCGCTTTTCACGCGAGCGCTGTCTTTTGGAGCAAGTCTTTTTTGGACGAACTGAGATCAGACGCACACGATGTCAGACAACAGACCTACAATAGGATAATAGGTTTCATTTTTTTGAGTCTTTATCTCTTATCGGATTTTGATAAAGAATGTAGTGCTGCGCCTTGTCGCGGTCAATGAACTTTAGTTTCACTTTTGCTTTTAGGGCTTTGTCTTCACTCTTCTTGCCATTGAATTTTACTGTGGTTTCGTAAAGCGGCCGCAGCCCTTTGTCCTCCAATATATTGTTATCGTTAAAATTTTTCCTTTCGAGGTATTTGTCTATAAGGGTATATTTTAAACGAACTTTCCCATCAATCGGAATTTTAGTCAAAAATGTGGTGTCGTTCCAGATGTAATATTGCGGAGTGCCCGGACCGGGATTCAATAAGTGTTCCACAAAAAGAGTGAGAGACTTATAGTTTTTTCTGCTCTGATCATATTTGCAAATAAGCCAGACTGAACTGCTTGCATTAACCTTTCCTTTATGAGAATAAATCTTATACAAGTGAAATTGCTTTTCTTCTTTTAGATCAGTGGTGTTTTTGTTTTGTGCCATAGCCCCCAATGTGGAGGCTATGGCAAAGATGATCAATAAAATTCTTGTTTTCATAAGTCTTTTAATCATTTAAGTTGCTACAAAAGTATTTGAAGTTTTGGACATTGCAAAACATTTTTGAGAAAAATCAAACTTTTTTCGATATATATCGGATTTCAGAAAAGCGTTATTGGGTGCTGAAAAAACGAGATGCGAAATGTTAAAAACTCCGCCGCATCTAATTTAAACTACATGGCCCGGAATTTAAATTTGGTGGCCCGGAGTTTTCGCGAGATGCCGTGTTGTTTTTTGCGGGCAGATTATTTTTCTACGTATGGGTATTTGCGGTAATAATTCTCAATCCATTTCCTATCTTTTTCAAGGCGCTTGCGTTTCCATTCGTCTTCTTTGATTTGCTGTTTACGCTTGCGTTCTTTAATTTTACTGGAACTAGCTCCGTATTTCTCGATGAAGCGGTATTTTTTGCGCTTTATGGTGTAGCGCACACGGCTCATGTCGATATTTTGGAACGGGAAGAAATCTATATATGCGGTAACCTCTTTCACGTAAGGGTTGTCGGGATCTGCCCACTGGTAACTCTGATAAGCTTTTACCTTCATTCGAATGTGGCGTTTGAGTTTCCGGATTTTTTTGCTCGTTTGAAAAACGATTCTTGACATTTTTTCAAAGCCTTTGTACCTACATTGGTCTTCCACTTTCAGGTTTACTGTGCCCACAGAGTTTTTGTATCCGGGAATTCCCCAATCAGTAATGTATGTATAGCACACCAGAGTGTCTTTGTCGGCACTCGTTACGCGCTTGAAGCCACCAAAACTATATTTCCACAAATCGTGATATTTCTCCAAGTTTTGTCCGTCGTGAAACATGGTACTTAGCGAATCGTTCATGATTTGATTATAGTTTTCCTGCTTCACTTGTCCTGCCGCCGTCATAAACGGCAGCAGGAATAATGTGATTGAAATTAAAATTCTCATTTTAAGTGAAGATTACAAGTGATGTTTTTTCGACTTAATACGATGTGGGCATCGTCCATATACGAACTGGAAATATCAAATCCCAATTCGCCTACCAAGTCTGCATAGAGATTGTTTTCTTCCGGTGAAATAGTTTTACAATCTATTTGGCAAGATTGACGAAATCCCATGCAGAATGGAAAAGATTTAGAACCTCCCGAAGTAGAATAGATGATAGGTTTTCCTTGGGCGTCATATCCATATCGTCTTTCTATGCCGTTTACGGAGAAATTCATATCAATTCTTTCTTCGTGCAAAGTCCATTCTTCATATTTGTGATATCGGTCTATGTAAACGTTGAAAGTTCCACTGAATACGACCTCGAATTCATAGTTTACATCATAGGAAATAGTTTGTTTCACGGAAAAATTCCCACTATATGGGACTTTTTGATATTTGTCTTCATCGCCAGACCCACTACCGCTTCCAGATCCACAGCCACAGCCGCTACCCGATCCTGAACCGCACCCAGAGCCGCTTCCACTGCCAGAGCCACTTCCGCAACCATATGATGTCGTTGCGGCGTCTTGATTAATGATTTTGTCAACCAGTTCTTCAGTAACTGGTCTTAGTTTTTTTTCTTTCATATGCTTTTGTTTTATGAAAGTGATGGGGACAATGTTTTATTTATCAGGATTTGTGTGTCCCGTTGGCACATTTCCTTTTTTTATGCCGCGCCTACACTTGGCGTTGGCGTTTTCATGAAATTCTTTTTCTTTTGTTATACCGCAAATATATGCAATGTTTTTGATAATGCAAAA
>CAVFYC010000139.1:0-3819 GCA_963626585.1 Christensenellaceae bacterium Phil1
ATGTAAAATCCGACGCGTAGCGAACTAAAAATTGCTGTTTTTAAGCCCGCTACGGCAGCTATATTCATATATATTATTAGAACCCGTTTATTGTTTACCCCATATAGTTTGTTTTCCTATTAAAATGAATCGCGTTTGTATCTTGATACGAATAAAATCATTACCTTTGCAGCCAAATGGATACAAGCCGGAACATGGTGTTCGGCTGGCTTTTCAAAACAAAGACAACTACAAATAATATCAACCATGATAGAATTGACTTTTCCCGACGGCTCCAAAAAACAATACAACGAAGGAGTAACGGGACTTGAAATCGCAGAAGGAATTTCTCCGCAATTGGCGAAGAATGCGTTGGCAATAAAAGTTGGCAACGACGTAGAAGATCTTAGCCGCCCTATTGAAGAAAGCACCACAGTTCAGATATTGACCTGGGACGACGAAGAAGGTAAACATACTTTTTGGCATACATCAGCCCATCTCATGGCAGAGGCCGTACAGGAACTCTTCCCCGGCACACAATTCGGTATAGGCCCGGCTATCGAAAGCGGTTATTATTACGATGTAACCCCACCCGAGGGCACCGTGATACGCGAAAGCGATTTCGTGAAGATAGAACAGAAAATGCAGGAACTCCTGAAACGCAAGGAGAAACTCGTTCGTAAAAACATTTCAAAAGCCGATGCGCTTGAAATGTTCCAATCAAAAGGACAGACCTATAAGTGTGAACTCATAAGCGAACTTGAAGACGGAAACATCACAATCTATCAACAAGGCAGCTATGTGGATCTTTGCCGTGGTCCGCACTTGGTTGACACAACTCCCATCAAAGCCGTAAAAGTAATGGCTATCAGCGCGGCTTTCTGGCGCGGCGATGCAAAGAATCCGCAGATGACCCGTATCTACGGCATTTCTTTCCCAAAGAAAAAGATGCTTGACGAATACCTCGCCCTACTTGAAGAAGCGAAGAAACGCGACCACAGAAAAATAGGCAAGGAAATGGAATTGTTCATGTTCTCCGAACGCGTGGGAAAAGGACTTCCAATCTGGTTGCCCAAAGGAACAATGCTCCGCGAGCAACTTACAAATTTCCTCAAACGCATTCAGCATCGCTTTGGCTATTTGCAGGTAATCACTCCGCACATCGGAAGCAAACAACTCTACGTAACTTCCGGCCATTATGCTAAATACGGAAAAGATTCGTTCCAGCCGATACATACTCCCGAGGAAGGCGAAGAATATATGCTGAAACCGATGAACTGCCCTCACCACTGCGAAGTTTACGCGCGCAAGCCGCGTTCATACAAAGACCTCCCCTTGCGTATTGCAGAGTTCGGAACAGTTTATCGCTACGAACAAAGCGGCGAACTTCACGGACTGACAAGGGTTCGCGGCTTTACGCAGGACGATGCCCACATATTCTGCCGCCCCGATCAGGTGAAATCGGAATTCTTGCGCGTAATGGACATTATTATGATTATTTTCCATGCGCTGAAATTCGAGTCTTTTGAAGCGCAAATCTCACTTCGCGACCAGAAAGACCACAGCAAATACATCGGTAGCGACGAGAATTGGGAAAAAGCCGAGAATGCCATTATCGAAGCGTGCAAGGAAAAAGGACTTAATGCACATATTGAATACGGCGAAGCAGCTTTCTATGGTCCTAAGCTTGACTTCATGGTAAAAGATGCCATTGGACGCCGTTGGCAGTTGGGTACAATTCAAGTAGACTACAACCTTCCGGAACGCTTCGGGCTTGAATATATGGGCGACGACAATGAAAAACATCGCCCCGTCATGATACACCGCGCTCCTTTCGGCTCGCTTGAAAGATTTGTCGCAGTTCTTATCGAACACACTTGCGGACACTTCCCTCTCTGGCTTACTCCGGTGCAGGCCGTAGTGCTTCCGATTTCCGACAAATACAACGACTACGCTGAAAAAGTGAGACAATATCTTGACGAGCACAATGTTCGCGTTGAAGTAGATGCCCGTAGCGAAAAGATCGGACGCAAGATACGCGACAACGAAATGCAGCATATTCCTTATTTGCTCGTAGTTGGCGAAAAAGAAGAAGCAAACGGCACGGTTGCCGTGCGCAAACAAGGCGTGGGCGACCAAGGTGCGATGAAATTTGAGGATTTTGCAGATAAAATCAGCCAAGAAGTTCTCCAAGAAACAAATAAGTATTAAATTTGCAGCCGGTTTGAGTTCCGCCCTATAAAAGGGGCGGAACTTCAGACTACAAATTACTCTGAATGAAGAACGATAAACTTAAAAACAAATATCGCATAAACGAACAGATACATGTACGTGAAGTACGTGTGGTTGGCGACAACATAGCTCCCACGGTAATGCCTACGCATCAGGCCATAGCTATGGCGCAACGGGAGAATTTGGATTTGGTGGAAATATCCCCGAATGCTGATCCCCCTGTTTGCAGATTGATAGACTACTCCAAGTTTCTCTATCAACAGAAGAAGCATCAGAAAGAGATGAAAGCCAAGCAGGTTAAGATTGATGTGAAGGAGATTCGCTTCGGACCGCAAACCGATGACCATGACTATAATTTCAAACTGAAGCATGCCAAAGGGTTTCTTTCTGATGGGAACAAAGTGAAGGCTTATGTGTTTTTCAAAGGTCGCAGCATATTGTTCAAGGAACAAGGCGAGGTTTTGCTTCTGAGATTTGCGAGCGATTTGGAGGAATACGGAAAGGTGGAGCAAATGCCTGTATTGGAGGAAAAGCGAATGACGATATTCATTAGCCCCAAGAAGGTAAGCAAGAGCAATGGCGAAAGCAAGCCGTCGGAAGTTGCTGTGAGGGAGGAAAAGAAGGCTCCCAAGGCAAAGGCTCCCAAAGAATACAAGGCTCCGACTATCGAAGGAGAATAAAGAATAGGAAATGTGTCGTGTAAATGTAGTTGGTATACGTTGCGCGCGCAATTATAAAAACATCAAAACTATAAAGTAAAATGCCAAAACAAAAGACCAATTCGGGTGCTAAGAAGAGATTCTCTTTCACCGCGACAGGTAAGATCAAACGTCATCACGCTTTTCATAGCCACATCTTGACGAAGAAGACAAAGAAGCAAAAACGCAACTTGGATCACGTTGCTCTTGTTGACAAATCGAATGTAAAACAAGTTCGCGAGCTTTTGCTTAAGCGTTAATCAAACAAACATCATTAACCCGAGTGTACAGCCCAAAAGTCCGTAGAACAATCACGGCGCTGACATTCAAAAACACAAAACAAAATGCCAAGATCAGTAAATCACGTAGCATCACGTAACAAGAGAAAGAAAATTTTAAAGAAGACCAGAGGTTATTTTGGCGCGCGCAAGAACGTTTGGACCGTTGCCAAGAACACCTATGAGAAAGGTTTGACCTATGCGTTCAGAGATCGTCGTGCAAAGAAACGCGAGTTCCGCGCTCTTTGGATTCAACGTATCAACGCTGCTGCTCGCCTTGAGGGTTTCTCTTATTCACAGCTTATGGGTGCGCTTCACAAGGCTGGTATCGAAATCAACCGTAAGGTTCTTGCCGACCTTGCTATCAACGATCCCAAAGCTTTCAGCGCTATCGTTGCAAAGGTGAAGTAAGAATTTCTTATATACTTACAAAAGTGTCGTATGATTTGTTCATACGGCACTTTTTTGTTGTCTTTCAGGGGGAATCATTCTTGTATTTGTTGGAATGAACTCGTGTGTTTATTGTAATTTCCCCGTGTGTTTGTTGGAATCCCCCCATGTGTTTGTTCTAAGCCCGCATCTATTTTCCCGTTTGATGCCGTTAGTTTGTCTTACTTCGTACGTTCAACGTG
>CAVFYC010000140.1:0-3485 GCA_963626585.1 Christensenellaceae bacterium Phil1
TCAAGCCTTGTTTGAGGTTTGACGATTCGTCATGCACCTACCGCTGAATAGTTACTGAAAAACCGGGGGAAATAGTACGCTACGACATTCTACAGATAACGCTGTAGAAATCACAAACGAAAACAAAAAGGGAACGTCCTTTAAGGACATTCCCTTTTCTTATTATGTAAAGAATAATTCTTAGAGATTATTCTCCTTTTTCCATCTTAGCTTTCAACTCTGCCAAAGCGTCGATATCGCCGAGCGAGTTGGCTGCTGCCTGATTCTTAATCTGTACACCATCATCTTTCTTGGGAGCCTTGCTTGTGTTGTGCTTCTCCTCGTGTGCATTCTCCTCGAATGTACGGCTGTGAGAAAGAATAATACGGTGGCTGTCCTTATTGAATTCTATAACCTTGAACGCAAGTTTCTCGTTGAGCTTAGCCTTTGAGCCGTCTTCCTTTGTAAGATGTTTGGGAGTAACGAAACCTTCAACGCCATACTCAAGCTGAACGGTAGCACCCTTGTCCATGAGATTTACGATAGTTCCCTCGTGAACAGAACCTACGGTGAACACAGTTTCAAACACGTCCCAAGGATTGTCTTCAAGCTGCTTGTGACCGAGGCTCAAACGACGGTTTTCCTTGTCGATTTCAAGAACGCTAACCTCGATGTCTGCGCCAATCTGAGTGAACTCTGACGGGTGTTTGATCTTCTTGGTCCAAGAAAGATCTGAGATGTGGATAAGACCATCTATACCCTCTTCGAGTTCAACAAACACGCCGAAGTTTGTAAAGTTGCGAACTTTTGCAGTATGCTTGCTTCCAACAGGATATTTGCTTTCGATATCTTTCCAAGGGTCTTCCTTGAGTTGCTTCAAACCGAGGGACATCTTACGCTCTTCGCGGTTGAGAGAAAGAACAACGGCTTCAACTTCATCACCTACCTTAAGGAAATCTTGTGCTGAGCGAAGGTGCTGACTCCAACTCATCTCGCTAACGTGGATAAGGCCTTCAACGCCCGGAGCTATCTCTACAAATGCTCCGTAGTCAGCGATAACGATAACTTTACCCTTGATATGATCGCCTACCTTAAGATTTGCATCAAGCGAATCCCATGGATGCGGAGTGAGCTGCTTCAAGCCGAGAGCGATACGCTTCTTCTCGTCGTCGAAGTCAAGAATAACAACGTTGAGCTTCTGACCAATTTCAACGAAGTCGTGCGGATCGTTAACACGACCCCAGGAAAGATCGGTGATATGAATAAGTCCGTCAACGCCACCAAGGTCGATAAATACGCCGTAGGTTGTAATGTTCTTAACAATACCTTCGAGCACTTGACCTTTCTGGAGTTTGCTGATAATTTCTTTCTTCTGAGCTTCGAGTTCTGCCTCGATAAGAGCTTTGTGCGACACAATAACGTTGCGATACTCCTGATTGATTTTAACAACCTGGAATTCCATTGTTTTTCCAACAAATACATCGTAATCGCGAATAGGTTTAACATCAATTTGCGAGCCGGGCAAGAATGCTTCGATGCCGAATACGTCAACTATCATGCCGCCTTTTGTACGACTCTTAATATAGCCTTGTATAACCTCCTTGTCGTCGAGAGCCTGGTTAACGCGATCCCATGCTTTGAGTGCGCGTGCTTTTTTATGTGAGAGCAGGAGCTGACCTTTCTTGTCCTCCAAGCTTTCAATGTAAACCTCAACAACATCACCAACTTTCACGTCGGGATTGTAACGGAAATCGCTGATAGGAATTACGCCGTCGCTTTTGTAGCTGATGTCTACGATAGCCTGACGTTTGTCGAGCGAGATAATTTTGCCTTCTACAACTTCGTGCTCGCTTACCTTGTTGAGCGTTTGGTCGTAGGCCTTTTCTTCGCTTTCTTTTTGAGCGGCAGTTTCGATAGAGCCATTCTCAAAAGCTTCCCAGTCGAAGTTTTCCAGCGGAGTGTTTTTAATTTCTTCCATTTGAATTGTTTGATAATTAATTAAACATGTTAGACATTATGTTTCGCATTTCGCATGGCTTAATGCGGGCGCAAAGTTAGGCAATTTATTTCACATTCTTCACATAATCAGATGTTTTTTGCGCTCAGAGGCGATATTTTTTGCCTTTTCCCGCATTACAGACGCCATAAACTTCAAATGTGCTAAATTTGCAGGCACAAAAAGCCGTTCAAAGTGCTGCGATTTAAGATTATATACCTACTTTTTGCGTTTGCTGCCGTTTCGTGCGGAAGCAAAGATGCACACAAACAAGCGCCTCCCGCCAATGAGCAGAAGCAGACCGCACATTGCGACCTTGCCGACATAGAAGAATCGGGCGAGATCATTGCCGTTACGATGTACGGGCGCAATACTTATTATGAATACCACGGCAAGGAAACCGGCACGGCTTTCGAGTTGCTTTCCCACTTTGCAAAGGGCGAAGGCATGGGAGTGAGGATTGAGGCCGTGGCTGATACTGCCGCCATGATCAAGATGCTTTCGTCGGGCGAGGCGGATATTATTGCCTATCCCCTGTCGAGCGAAATTGTCAAAGCACACGAGTTGCAGATTTGCGGCATGCGGAGCGGAAAGGGCAAGACTTTGACGGGCTGGAGTGTGAGAAAAGACCAACCGGATTTGGAGGAAGCGCTAAATTCATGGTACAAGCCGGGAATGGAAACGGAGATAATGAAAGAGGACAGCAAACATTTCGGCACGGCCTCCGTAAAACGTCATGTCAGAGCGCCATATGTTTCGCGCAGCAAGGGCATAATTTCACAATACGATGCGGAATTCATTCGCGGCAGCCGCCACATGGGTTGGGATTGGCGGCTTATTGCGGCGCAATGTTACCAGGAATCGGGATTTGATCCCGATGCCGTTTCATGGGCAGGGGCTAAGGGATTGATGCAAATCATTCCTTCCACTGCAAAAAGCCTTGGAATAAGCGACATATACGACCCCAAGGAAAACATCGACGCAGGCTGTCGCTACCTTAGGCAACTGCAGGCGGGTTTCGGCGATGTTCGCAACCGCGTCGACCGTATTCGTTTCACCCTTGCCGCCTACAACGGAGGTCCGCGCCATATCCGCGATGCCATGAACCTTGCGAAAAAATACGGCAAATCACCTACGAGCTACAACGACGTGAGTTTTTTTATACGAAATCTCGACAAACCGCAATATTATAACGACCCGGTGGTGAAATATGGCTATATGATTGGCAGCGAAACCTATAATTACGTGGAACAAATCATGCTGCGTTGGACGAAATACCGCGGCGGAAAAGCGGTAACCACTATCAGCGACAATATCTCGGTTTCGCCGTTTTCGCCCCAACCGTCCCGTCGCAACAGGTTCACTCACGGCAAATCCGAAATCGTAAATCTCAGGGATTCCATATAGCAAAACCGTATTCTTTTACGAGGAAAAAATACCCCCAAACGAGGGCGAAAAAACTACACGGCATCTCGTAAAAACTCCGCCGCATCTAATTTAAATTAGATGC
>CAVFYC010000141.1:0-3425 GCA_963626585.1 Christensenellaceae bacterium Phil1
CTATTGCGCGCCGTATTTACGGCATGCGCTAAACGGAAAAACTCCGGGCCATGTAATTTAAATTAGATGCGTCGGAATTTAAATTATATCAGACATCGTTTTTGATAATATCAGACATTGTTTTTTTTCATTTGCGCAAAACAATTCTTACCTTTGCAAACCAATATAAATGCGCGACGTATGAACAAAAGACAATCAAAATATTTATCGTTTACGGTAAAGAAAAACGACGAACTTCTGCCGTTTGTAGAGAAAGCACTCTTTGGTATAAGCCACACCAAGGCTAAAGCCATTCTTACCAACGGCGGTGTGATGGTAAACAAGAACATTACCACAAAGCACAACTTTGCTTTAACTCCCGGCATGACTGTAGAGATAAGCCGCCACAAGCATTCTGGAACGATGAACAGCAAATTTGTAAGAATAGTCTACGAAGACCGCGACATTATTATAGTAGACAAAAATCCGGGCATACTTTCTGCCCCCGCTCCACACCACCCATATAATGTAAAGACGGTATTGGACGACCATCTAAGGCAATCGCACCAAAAATGTACGTCCCATGTGGTTCACCGTCTTGACCGAGATACATCAGGGCTTATGGTGTATGCAAAAAACATTGAAACAGAACAAATACTCGAGCACAACTGGAAGCAGATAGTAACAGACCGGCGATACATGGCGCTTGTAGAGGGAAAAATGGAGCAAAAGCAAGGCTCCATTGAGAGTTGGCTGAAAGACAATGACGACTATATCACGGAAAGTTCGCCGGTAGACAATGGTGGGAAATATGCCCTGACGCATTTCCGTACCTTGCAATCGTCAGAACGTTTCTCCTTGGTGGAACTGAAATTGGACACAGGGCGAAAAAACCAGATACGCGTTCACATGCAAGACATCGGACACCCCGTGTGTGGCGATATGAAATACGGCAATGCACCCGACCCCGCTGGACGTCTGTGTCTGCACGCCTATCGTCTGTGCCTGTATCACCCACGCACCCGCGAACCGTTGAAATTCGAGACTCCGGCCCCCGAATCGTTCACCAAAGTTTTCGACCAAGAAGAAAAATCATAACAGGCTCGGATTTTCTCAAGCAAAATAGGCATAAAACTTTCGGATTGCCTAAAAATAGAGAGCGCATATTTCTATATATCAAGAGAAAAATATAACTTTGCACGCAAATTCAGAATTCACAGACAATAATTACAAACATACATTATACGATAATCGTTATGACTAAAGCAGAAATTGTAAATGAAATTTCGAAACAGACTGGTATAGATAAAGCTACAGTTCTTACAACGGTTGAAGCGTTTATGACCTCGGTCAAAGGTTCGCTCGAAAGTGGCGAGAACGTTTACCTTCGCGGATTCGGCAGCTTTATTTTGAAAAAGCGCGCGAAAAAAGTTGCACGCAATATTTCGAAGAACACTACTATCGAAATCCCCGAGCACAATATCCCAGCTTTCAAACCGGCAAAGACATTTGTCAGCTCTGTTAAACAATAAGTTTCCGTAAAAGAAGCTATTGCAAACAAACTGAAAACATAACATACAAGAACTTTTAAATTTAATCACAATGCCAAGCGGAAAAAAGAAGAAAAGACATAAGATGTCAACTCACAAGCGTAAAAAAAGATTGCGTAAGAACAGACATAAGAGCAAATAAGCCTATTCTCCGCAATATCTTAAAGAAACAAGGACAAACTATTCGCTTGCAGCAAGAAAATGCGGAGCGTTAGTTTGTTCTTGTTTTTTATAACTCATGCCCGGGATGCAAATGCCTTACGATAAGAAAAAGAAACAGCCGTAAAGAAACCAACAGATAGTTTTCTTTACGACATAAACGATGAAAATGACAAGCGAAGTAATAGTAAATGTATGCCCCAAAGACATATCAATAGCACTTCTCGAAGACAAACGGCTCGTTGAATATCAAAGCGAGAAACGCGCCGAAAGCAATGCCGTAGGCAATATATATATAGCCAAGGTTAAGAAATTGTTACCCGCACTAAATGCCTGTTTTGTTGACGTTGGTTACGAACGCGAGGCATTTCTGCATTATTTGGACCTCGGCTTTCATTTCAACACCGCATTGCAATACGAAAAAAACATCGCCGCTGGAAACTACAAGCCTTTGGAACAAACTAAATTGACTCCAGAAGCAGACCTTCCCAAAAACGGAAAAATCGGCGACATACTACAAGCCGGCTCGGAAATACTCGTGCAAGTTGCAAAGGAACCTATTTCCACAAAAGGACCACGTATGTGTGGCGAATTGTCTTTTGCCGGACGAAATATAGTGCTTATACCTTTCAGCGATAAAGTTTCCGTTTCGTCAAAAATCAAAAGCGATGCAGAAAGAGCAAGGTTGAAACAACTTGTATACAGCATAAAGCCGCGCAACTTCGGCGTAATAATTCGCACAGTGGCAGAAGGGAAAAGAGCATCTGAACTCGACAGCGAAATGAAAGCCCTTCTCAAACGTTGCCACGATGCCTTCAGAAAAGCAGCCAACACGCAAAAGCGCCCTACCCTTGTCTACGAAGAAATAGGAAGAGCGTCTGCTTTGTTACGCGACATGTATAACCCGTCGTTCGAGAATGTTTTCGTAAACAACAAGGATATCGCAGATGAAATATCGGGATATCTTCATCTTATAGCGCCGGAAAGCAAAGATCTTGTGAAATTTTACGATGGTAAAATTCCTATTTTCGACAACTACGGAGTAACAAAACAAATCAAGTCGGCTTTCGGACGAACAGTTACCTATAAACACGGAGCGTATCTCATTATTGAACACACAGAAGCTCTGCATGTAGTGGACGTAAACAGCGGCAATCGCGCAAAGAACCCCGACGGTCAAGAAGCAAACGCATTGGAAGTAAACCTTGGCGCGGCCGATGAATTGGCAAGGCAGTTACGGTTGCGCGATATGGGCGGCATTATAGTTGTTGACTTTATAGACATGAATCTTGCTGAAGATCGTCAGAAGCTTTACGAGAGAATGAATCTTGCAATGCAGAACGATCGCGCACGACACAACATTTTGCCGTTGTCGAAATTCGGGCTGATGCAAATCACAAGGCAAAGGGTGCGCCCGGTAACCGAGGTTGCTGTAGAGGAAACCTGTCCCACTTGCGGGGGAACGGGCAAAATTAAATCGTCATTGCTTTTGGCTGATATTCTCGACCGCAAACTCAAAGGGCTATATGATTCTGGAATAAAGAAATTTGTTTTATACGTACACCCATACGTTTATGCTTATATTTCCGCCGGTTTGTTTTCCATGAAAACCAAGTGGAAATTGTACACAAGGTTCGGTGTCAAAGTTATTCCCGACCAAAGTCTTCCTTTCCTTGAGTATAAGTTTGTAGATGCCAATGGAGAGGACATATCTGTGAAGCAAAAGCTCGAAATGAA
>CAVFYC010000142.1:0-3326 GCA_963626585.1 Christensenellaceae bacterium Phil1
GAGCAGGAAACGTAGTTCAATCCTACTTTATGGCAGAATTTAACCGACGAAGGTTCGCCGCCGTGTTCGCCGCAAATGCCGCATTTCAAATCGGAACGCACTGCGCGACCGCGTTCTACGGCGATTTCTATAAGTTGTCCTACGCCGTTTTGGTCAAGCACTTGGAACGGATCAACTTTAAGTATCTTCTTTTCGAGATATACGGGCAAGAACGAAGCAATGTCGTCGCGCGAATAACCGAATGTCATCTGGGTCAAGTCGTTTGTACCGAAAGAGAAATACTCTGCGCGCGAAGCTATCTTGTCGGCTGTGAGGGCTGCACGGGGTATCTCGATCATCGTACCAACTTTGAACGGAACTTCAATGCCTTCTTCCTTGAAGAGTTGGGCTGCCGTGTCGCGGATAATCTTCTCCTGAGCCTCGAATTCATAAAGGATACCGATGAGCGGAACCATGATTTCGGGGTGGGGATCATAGCCTTCGCGCTTCAATTCTATTGCTGCGCCGAGAATTGCGCGCGTCTGCATTTGTGTGATTTCGGGATAAGTGTTTCCCAAACGGCAGCCGCGATGTCCGAGCATAGGATTGTGTTCAGAGAGACTTTCTATGCGCTGACGGATATATTCTACGGTTACTCCCATGTCTTTTGCCATTTCTTCCTGGCCCTTTTCGTCGTGGGGAACGAACTCGTGAAGAGGCGGGTCGAGCAGGCGGATATTAACGGGATAGCCGTCCATTGCTTTGAAGATGCCTTTGAAATCTTCTTTCTGATAGGGGAGTAGTTTGCAGAGAGCTTTCTCGCGTCCTTCCTTGCTGTCAGAAAGAATCATCTCGCGCATTGCCACGATTTTCTGGTCGTCGAAGAACATGTGTTCTGTGCGGCAAAGTCCGATACCCACTGCGCCGAATTTTCTGGCAACTGACGCATCGCGGGGAGTGTCGGCATTTGTTCTTACAACCAAGCGGGTGTATTTGTCGCAGAGTTGCATGAGTTCTGCAAACGAGCCGGAGAATTCTGCTGCCTGGGTTGTGATTTCTCCCTGGTATACGTCGCCGGTAGAACCGTTGATTGAGATGTAATCACCCTCGTGAAGCACAACTCCGTCGATTGTTACTGTGCGTTTCTTGTAGTCGATTACCAATGCGCCGGCACCTGATACGCAGCATTTGCCCATACCGCGAGCCACTACGGCTGCGTGTGAGGTCATACCGCCGCGTGCTGTGAGGATTCCTTCGGCTTCAGCCATTCCTGCGAGGTCTTCGGGCGATGTTTCGATACGTACCATTACCACTTTGTGGCCGTCTTTGTGCCATCTTGCGGCGTCGTCGGCAAAGAATACTATCTGGCCGGTTGCTGCGCCCGGTGAAGCGGGAAGTCCGCGGGTCAGGGATTTTACTTTGGCGAGTGCTTTCTTGTCGAAGACGGGGTGGAGCAATTCGTCGAGCTTGTTGGGCTCGCAACGTTCGAGTGCTGTTTTCTCGTCAATCTTTCCTTCGTGAAGGAGGTCCATTGCGATTTTCACCATTGCTGTTCCCGTGCGTTTGCCGTTGCGGGTTTGCAAGAACCAGAGCTTACCTTCCTGAACGGTGAACTCCATGTCCTGCATATCGCGGTAGTGGTCTTCGAGTTTGTTTTGGATTGCGTTGAGTTGTTTGTAGATTTCGGGCATTGCCTCTTCCATGGAGGGATATTTGGCAAGGCGTTCTTCTTCGCTCACTCCCTGCATTTCTGCCCACTTCTGCGAGCCGGCTTTGGTGATTTGCTGCGGGGTGCGAATACCTGCCACAACGTCTTCGCCTTGTGCGTTGACGAGCCATTCGCCGCTGAACACGTTTTCGCCTGTTGCGGCATCGCGGCTGAAGCATACGCCGGTGGCGGAGCTGTCGCCCATGTTGCCGAATACCATTGCCATTACCGATACGGCTGTTCCCCATTCTGCGGGTATTCCTTCCATCTTGCGGTAGAGTATGGCGCGTTCGTTCATCCAGCTGTCGAACACTGCGCAGATTGCGCCCCAGAGTTGTTCCATCGGGTCGTTGGGGAAGTCTACTCCGGTGCGTTCTTTGATTGCTGCCTTGAATTCTGCTACGAGTTGTTTGAGTTCTTCGGTGGTAAGGTCGTTGTCAAGGGTGATGCCTCGCTGCGACTTCACCTTTTCGATGATTGCCTCAAAGGGGTCGATGTCTTCTTTGCTTTTTGGCTTCATGCCCAATACCACGTCGCCGTACATTTGCACGAAGCGGCGGTAGGCGTCATAGGCAAAGCGTGGGTTGTTGGTCTTTTTGGCGAGTCCTTCGGCCACTTCGTCGTTCAAGCCGAGGTTGAGGATTGTGTCCATCATGCCGGGCATTGATGCTCTTGCGCCTGAGCGTACTGAGACGAGCAGGGGGTTGACGGGGTCGCCAAACTTGCTGTTCATCAACTTCTCTATATGTTCTACGGAATGCTCCACATCTTCTTTGAGCAGGCTTACGACTGCTTCCTTGCCTATGCGGTAGTATTCGTTACACATGTCGGTGGTAATGGTGAATCCTGGGGGAACTGGTATTCCCAGAAGATTCATCTCGGCAACGTTGGCGCCTTTTCCGCCAAGCAGATTGCGCATGCTGGCATTTCCTTCGGCACTGCCGTTACCAAACAAATAAACTCTTTTATTTTCCATATATATTATTGAATGATGTTTGTACGGTTTTATGATGTTCTTGATGTTGGGCGTAGCGTAAGAAGTCCGCATATTCTTGATATTCGGAAGCCGCATTACATTATATTAATGTGAGGTTGCGGGTTGCTTCTACGATGTTTCCTGATTGTTGGTCTTGTATGCTTTCCATGCCATATAGGCGTGTTCTGCAATAGTCTTTTCGCAAAAGTAATATTATTTAGCGAAACGGCAGTGTTTTGCCAACTAAAAATGTCGTATTACGCGTAATTTTTTGCGCAAATGCGTCTTGTCTGTGCTTTTTGTGCCATTATCCGCCCCAAAGCACGTTGCAATTTGTTAAAATCGTGCTACGTTGTAAGCGTTTCGTCCTACGTGTTTTGAGGCTGAAACGATGTTGTTTTTTGTTCGAGCTATGTATGGCTTTGTTTTAACTGATGTGTGTGCCGAGATGTCCGATGTGTTTGCCAAGAAGCCTAATGTGTATGCCAAGAAGTCAGAGGTGTTTCCCAAAAGGTCTGATGTGTTTTGCCAAGAAGTCCGAGGAGTTTGTCTTACTTCGGCCGAAGTAAGCACGTTGAACGGCCGAAGTAAGCACGTTGATCGGTCGAAGTAAGCACGTTGAACGGCCGAAGTAAACACGTTGAACGGCCGAAGTAAGACAAA
>CAVFYC010000143.1:0-3244 GCA_963626585.1 Christensenellaceae bacterium Phil1
ACGAAGACAAGATAGGCCAAAGCCTTATGGCCGACGGACACCATGTTTCCATCGATGCACCATTTCAGGACGGTGAAGACAACTGTATGCTTGATGTTATGGCCAGCGGAGAAGACAGTCGTACAGACCGCTATGTTGACCATGAGTCGATGGCTTTGGAGCTGAATACTGTACTTTCAAAGGTGCTCAAGGAGCGTGAAATAACCATCATCAGGGAATGTTTCGGCATCGGATGTCATGAGAAAGGACTCGAAGAAATAGGAGATCAATTGGGTCTCACCCGTGAACGTGTGCGCCAAATACGCGAAAAGAGCATCGCAAAGCTGCGCGACAGCGGCAACGCAAAGATACTTATGAAGTATTTGGGCTAAGCTTTACAAACTCGAACACATAGAATATCCATTCAATATCGTAGTACATTTACGTTAAAAGGCAGCAAATCAGCGATTTTGGTTTGCTGCTTTTTTCGTTATGCCCGGCATTAACATTAAAGGCTTGTTTTGTCTTTCGTCCAAAGGCGAATACCTTTCGTTTAGAAAGAAACTATCTTCTGTTTGACGGAAAAACTCTCTGACGGTGGCGATATGGCGGGTTGAAAGTGAAAGAAGAGGCGTTTCTTGAAAAACAAACAGATGTTTTGTCTTGCCCTCTTCGATATTTATTGATAATTTTGGGGCGTGAAACTAAGGCATACGGCACTTCTGCGGATCACAACACTGCTCGGTATATTCCTGTACTGTTATGGTTATGCTTTTTCAGAAAGCCTCCAAGGGGAAGTATTGGCTGAACATAACCTACCGGACAGTTATAATTATGCCCCTTCAAGGAATCTACAAGACACCTTGGTGGTGGAGCGTATGTTCTCATATCGGCGCAATTTTACTACAACTGCAAGCGGCAGCACGGGCAACGCGTATATCAAATGCAATCTGCGCACGCTGAAGCGCAACCCTACCCTATTTTTGATTCCCTCCATGTTCTACATCGCCAAAGGTAGGCGCAACTATGTAGGCGAGGTGTATGGACAGATTACATACAACAGTGTGGGCGACTACGGTATGAAACGCCAGGTTTTCGTCAATACAATACCGCACAACTCCGAGGCAATGAGTACTGTGATACAGTATATCAGTCCCAATCTTTATGGCATATCGCTCTACAAAGACATCCTTTTGTCGCCTTTTCATCGCGGCAACAAGATTTTTTACCGTTACAGAATCAGCCCTTCGCCCAACGGACGCTCCTGCATAACATTTACTCCAAGGCAAACGAATACCCAATTGGTTTCGGGTTTTGCCATTGTGGAGAACAGTACGGGACGGATTGTCAACTGTCAACTGAACGGAGAGCACGACATGATAAAGTTTGACGTGGACGTTGACATGGGCGAGAAGCCCGAAGGCGGCGGTAGACTGCCAGTATCGTGCAAGGTGATGGCGCAGTTCAAGTTTGCGGGCAACGATATTAGAGCCAATATCCTTGCTGTTTACAACTGCACCACTACCCTGCCCGACTCCATCAGCAACGTCTGTTCTCCCGAAATCATGGACTCCATTCGTCCTGTTGCGCTGAACAACATTGAAAGAGAAGCCTATCGCCAGTATCAGGAATTGCAAAACACCGCAACCGACACCGTCTCCGCTCCTACCGGAAGAACGATTGGCAAAGCGAGCCGAGCCACTCTGGATGCGTTGGGCAACTATCTCGTCAACAGTTCCAACGTGCAATCGTCCAATGTGTCGCTAAGCGTATCGCCTCTAATCAATCCCTCATATCTCAGTTACAGCCGCAGTCGAGGCATGGCCTATAGGTTGAAACTTGGTGCACAATATCTTTTTTCGTCGGAACGGAACATTTCCTTAAGTCCCGACTTGGGATATAACTTCAAGATTAAACAGCTTTTCATAAACGCCACACTCAGATATACTTATAATTCAAGCAAGCGGCGATGGGTAGAACTGACGTTTGCCAACGGAAACAGGATTACAGATTCGGGGGTTCTCGACATGATAAAGTCGGAACACATGGACACCATCAACTTTGACGCGCTCGGTCTTAACTATTTCAAAGACAATATGCTCAAGGCGGCATGGAACACAACCATTGGCAAACCGATAAACATCAATCTCGGAGCGGTGTTCCACAAGCGTCGGGCCGTCAATCCGGAGCCAATGACCCTGGCCGGCAAGCCTTCGGCCTACTACAGTTTCGCCCCGTTTCTTACCGTCACTTATATCCCTTTCCACTACGGCCCTGTGTTTACAGGTAACTATGAGCGCGGTGTGCGCCACATAATGCACTCAAACACAGAGTATGAGCGATGGGAGTTTGATGCGTCGTTCAGCAAGCGTCTGCCCCGTATGCGTCGCTATTCCGTCCGGTTCGGTGGTGGATTCTATACCAATAAGAAGAGTGTCTTCTTTGTTGACTTCAGCAATTTCCACGAAAACTATCTTCCCGGAGGTTGGGATGATGACTGGACCGGCGACTTCCAGTTGCTCAATAGCCAGTGGTACAACGCTTCGCGCTTCTATCTGCGCACCAACGCCTCGTACGAATCGCCATTTCTTCTGCTCACATGGATGCCCATATTGGGAAGATATATTGAGACGGAACGCCTGTATCTTAGTTCTTTGCAGATACAACACACCCGACCGTACTTCGAGTTGGGCTACGGATTCACCACGCGTTATTTCTCCGTCGGTCTCTTTGGCAGCTTTCTCAACGGCAGTTTCCACGAGTTCGGAAGCAAGTTTACCATCGAATTGTTCAGCAGATGGTAAGGCTCTGAATGCGTCTTTTATACCTCGAAAAAACAGTCTTGTAAGTCTTTGACGACCAATGGGTTTCAAAAGTGACCCATTTACGACCCATAAGTGGGGCATTTACGGGTCGTAACTATGCCATTTACGCCTCGTAAATGGCATAGTTACGACTGCTAAGTGGCATAGAAGGCAAACGCGAGCAGCACGGTTGTTCCGGCAAACGACATGAATCCCATCCGGAAAACACCTTTCGGGTGCCGCAGAAATACCGATTTTGACAGCAAAGAAATCTAAAAACCAGCATCAAAACTTGGAGGGTTGGGAGAATAGCCGTATCTTTGCAATAAGAAAAGACAACGAAACAAGACATAGGGTCGTATCGGTTCGATTGGGATACTCATCAATTAAAAACGAAAACCGGGAAGACTTCTTTTGCCAATGGCGGGCCACAGACCTTCGGGTAGCAGGAATGCCGGTGG
>CAVFYC010000144.1:0-3193 GCA_963626585.1 Christensenellaceae bacterium Phil1
GCGGCAAATGTCGAAGAACAAGCACGAAGGGCCGCAGCCGCCGCAGAAATAAAATCGCATATAGAATCCCGGCAATTTGATTGCCGGGATTTTTTGTTTTATGTCCGCTCTACGGTTGTAGCAGATATGTTGCAATTTCCCCCGAAACTGATGTGCAAAAATCTATGTGCCGTGTCGTAAAAACTCCGCCGCATCTAATTTGAATTAGATGCGGCGGAATTTAAATTTGGTGGCCCGGAATTTTTGCGACAAGCCATGTAGTGAAAACTGTATGGGAGAACGCTTGAAATGTTCTGCGTATATTGTTGAATTTGTGCAGGATAGATTGTTTGATTGGCTTTCTCGAAAATTCTTACATGTTTCCGCAGGCTTCTCCCTCGTTTCGTTTCACTTTTTCTCCGGGTTTGAGCAGGCGCGAGTCGTAGCCTATTTTTTTCAAGTCCTCAAATAGTTTTTCCTGCGACACTTTGTCGGCGTCGAATTTCACGGTTACGGTTTGCTCTGCTACATTGGTTTTGATTTGTTTCACGCCTTTGTCGAAACGCAATGCGTTTTTGATTTTCGTTTCGCAGTTTGCGCAGTGCATTTGGGGCGTTGTAGTGAGCGCGATAGTCTTTATGTCTTTTGCCGAAGTGCTTGCCGCGCCGAGCATGATTGCTGAAAAAAGTATTAACTCCTTCATGTTACGTTTCTTTTATGATATGCATTTTTGTATGTTTCAGAATTTTGCGCGCACTCCCACATATGCCATCGCGCCATGCACCGGGCCCCAAACGAGAGTGGGGTCGAACGTGCTGCTCCACGGGGACGCAGCGTTGACAATGGGATTTTTCTGTTTGAAGTTTGTTAGGTTTTCTCCGCCGAGGTATATTGAGAAATACCTGAACTCTCTTGTGATTTGCGCGCTGAGTTGTTCGAAGGCGTGAAAGCGCTTGTTGTACGCCACAGTGCCGTTGCCAAGTGTATGATTTGGTATTCTTCCGCTGCCGTTAAGCTGTAGCGTTAAATCAAATTGCCATTTTTCGAGCGGAGTCTTGTATTGCGCCGTAACGAGTCCCTTGTATTTGCTTGTCAAAGGGCGGTCCATCAGTTTTCCGCCGTATGTAGTCTTCACGTCATTGTATCTCCACGCTGCGGTGAGCGAGAAGCCTTCGAAAAACGGGTATGTGGCATCTATTTGCAGGGTGTGCGAATAGGATTTGCCGTTCAGATTTTCTATGCTGATGGTTGAAAGGTTGCTGTCATAGTCCACCACGGCCTGGTTGCCGAATGTGGTGTAATAATACTCGGCATTTATTTTGAGCACCTTCGACGAAACGGGAATTACAAACGCCATGCTTGCGCCGTAGTTCCATGCGCGTTCCTGTTTGAGGTTCCCGATTTTGAGAATACGCCCGCTCGCCGTTAGGTTGTTGTATTCCGTGAGGGCGTTGACCGTTCTGTAGCCTTTTCCGGCCGACAAGCGCAGGCCGAAAAGCGGCACGGGCTGAAATTTAACGTGGAAGCGCGGTGTGGCAAACGTTCCGAAACGGCTGCTATGGTCTATGCGCCACCCTGCCATTGCTACGATTTTGTTGTGAAGGTTAAACGTGTATTGGGCATACGCTCCCGGAGTGGTTTCCGTCTCGTGGAATTTTTGCGGCACGCTGTCTCCTTTCCAAATCATACGCTTGTTTGAAACATGTTGTGAGATATAGTCGTGATTCAGGCTCACTCCTGCCGAAATGTTGTGCAGCGGAGTGAGATTTGTTTCGTACATCAGCGATGCGTAGGCGTTTTTGTCGTTGGCGTAATAGGACTTGTTGCCGAATTTGCTGCTTAGCTCCTGCATTGTGGCCGATGTCATGAGCGCGATGTTTGTTCCTTTTTCGGCGTTGAGCACAATGGCGTGTTTCATATAGGCATTGTATCGGCTGCCTTCTATTCCTATTTTATAAAGAGGCGTTATGTCGGAGTTGCGGTGCATTTGTCCGCCGTTTCTTTCCTCATGCAGTGCCGACAGTCCGCCGTGGAAAATATATTTCGAGCCCACATAAGCCCAACGGTTCATGATGTTGTATTGCGTAGCTTTGGGCTTGTCGTAAAAATTGTCGTGATTTTCGTCGTGTTCCTTGAACGATTTTTCGGCATGTCCCATCAAGATTGTGCTAAGTCTGTTTGTGATATGCCAGTTGTGCGAAGCGTTTGCCTCTACCTTGGTCTTGGTGTTGGCATAAAGGTTGAGGTTTGTCTGTTCTTCGTCTTCGGGTTTCAGAAAGTCAATGTTGAGTTGCCCTGTGATTGATTCGTATCCGTTTTTCACCGATGAGCAACCTTTTGAAACCTGAATTGCTTTCAACCACGAGCCGGGCACGTAGCCCAAAGAGTAGGGCAAAGCGGAATTTCTGAAGTCGGGCAAAGTTTCCGACAGCATCTGAACATAAGTTCCCGAGAGCCCGAGCAATTTTATCTGCTTAATGCCCGTGGCGGCGTCGGTGTAGCTCACATCAACTGAGGGATTGGTTTCAAAACTCTCACCAAGATTGCAACAAGCTGCCCTGAAAAGTTCCTTCTGTCCGATAACCATTCCGTTTTCAGCGCCCGCCATTCGCCGCGTAGCCACTTTTGCTTTCACCGCAACGCCTTGCAAGTTGTGGTTCCGGTTTGTTATTCCTCCGGCTGTGTCAACGGGGGCAATGCTGTCGGTCTGTGCGAAAGCCTGAGCGCAGGTCATAAGCCCGGCAAAGGCTATGGTTGTTTTTGTAAGCATGCTTATACTTTCTTTATATCTTTTTACGGTAATTAAACCCAGTCTTATTTGCTTAGAGCAGGATAAAATAAGGTTTAAATCCTTTTATGCAGCAAATATAGCAATAATTGCGCTAACAATACTGCATTTTGGTTGCAAATAGTGGCCCGCACAAAAACGGGCCGTGCCTATGGGAAAAAAGAAATGCGGAGAAGGGAAAAACTAAACCGCACATTTTCAGAAGAAAAGCCTTGTCGCCAAACCGTGGCGAGATGTGGTAAAAACTCCAAGGCATCTTGTGAAAACGATGTCAGACATAATTTAAACAATGTCTGATATCATTCAAACGAAGTCAGACATCGTTTTTGCGATATACGGGAAGAGAAGAATTGTTTGCGACATCGGGATTTGTAACTATTCAGCGGTAGGTGCATGACGAATCGTCAAACCTCAAACAAGGCTTGA
>CAVFYC010000145.1:0-3181 GCA_963626585.1 Christensenellaceae bacterium Phil1
GACTTTATTTGAATAATGTCTGACATTGTTTAAATAATATCAGACATTGTTTTCGCGATATGCGCATTTGGTTTTTCCGTGTGTTTATCAGGTGTTTACGCGAGGGCTTGTTGGGGGTGGTTTTCCGGCACGGGAGAACTCCTTTTACAGTACCGAAAAGCATGGTTATGGGTATAAAAGAACCGCCGCGGTTCGCTGGGGAACTGCGGCGGTTGATTGTGTTATGGAAATGGGTGGCTTATTTTACGAGCACCTTTTCTTTTCCGATGATGTATACGCCCTTCTTCAGGCCGTCGGTTGCGTTTTCTGCCTTGACGTTCTTCTTAACGAGCACGCCGTCGGTGGTGTAAACGTCTACCTTGCCGTTGGTTCCGTTGGTGGGAACTACGTTGATATTGTTCACAAATTCGCCGTTCAGGTAGAGCACTGCGTCGGTCGACATGTCTTCATAGTTGGTTACTCCGCCTACGTTTACATATCCGCGCTGACCATAGAGCTTGGCTGCCTGGTTGGTGTTGGAAATCACGCTGTCGCCTTTGAGCAAGCCTACGTTGAGAGGTACGGTGGAGTAGGTGAATGTTCCTACAAGTCCGTTGGCTGCTTTCACGTCATAGGAGAATTCGTCGGCAAGCGGGAGGAAGATTCTCACGCCTTCGTCAGCGTCGGCATAGGTTGCGGGATCGCCAACGATTACAACCATCGGCTCACCTGCTTCAAAGGTTGTCTTCTTTGTGAGCAAGAGTTTGTTTGCATCGTCCGACAGACCTTTCACTGCGTAGGTCGTTACGTAGTTTTCTTTGTTGAGATCTGCTACGGTTTCGTCGTTGTATGCGTACGGCAATGTGAGTATCATTGCGCTGTTGTTGCGCACTGTGAGCTCGCCATAGTAGATGTCGTCGGAATCAATAGGATTGAGAGTCCAAGTAGAAGGTGAGTCTTCACCACTTTCCCAGGAGAGCAACCACTTACGTCCGTCGGCGTGGAGCGGAGTGCTCCATGTGTTGCTTGCATCTTGGCAGATGATGTGGAACTGACCGCTCTTGAGCAAATTGAATTTGTAGGGAACGGGAGTCTTAGACATGCCGGCAGCACCATTGTGGTTGCTTGTTACGCCAAGGTAGTGGCCGGTTGCACGGCTCTGCAAAGCGTAAACGTCTTCTGCGTCGTTGCCTTCAATCTTAACGAGTCTCCACATTGAATACGGGTCGGCGGGCACACTGTCTGAGAGCGTCTGGCTCAGATGGTCGTATCCGCTCCAAGTTACATAGTCTTTCTCTGTGTAGGACTCGTCTCTTGTTACGTTGGTGTGGGGCGCCATTATTACGTTGTCGTTACACCAGCGGCTCCAGATGTCTCCTGTTCCGCCTTCCTCGGTATATCCGGGACGCGATTTGTCGGTGTTGGAAATATAATACCAAACTCCGGTTTCAGGTTTCTTCTGCTGAGTTTTGTAGAGAGCAAATGCCGCGTTGAGTTTAGCGAGACGTGCGTCGAGATCGGCCTGTTGCGGTTGATCGTGGTCGTACTCTTCTGCTTCGCCAATGACATCAAGCATAGTTTCGAGCTGTTCTGAGGTTACATCGCCCCAGTTGTCTTCGTCGCTGTACTTGTTGACGTATGCTTTAACCTCAGCAAGTTTTTCGTCCAACGGGTCGGTGTCAGGAGTGAGGGCCACAACTTTCTTTGTAAGCTCGATGATCTTTGCAACAGCTTCTTCGGTAGCGTTATTGTTAGCCACGCTTTCTTTGCCCTTTGCGATCTCTTCGTTGAGTTGGTCAACAAGTTCTTTCAATCCTTCGATATAGTTGTAAGGAGAATTCTCCTCGTTGAGCACTACATCGTACATCTGGAACGCTCCAATGGTATACATCATTGCGGCCTGCGGGTCAATCGTGCTGTTTACTATGAAACGAATGAAGCGGTAAGGCTGGTCGAGGCCCGTGATGCGGTAGTAGAAATATCTTCCCGTGCTGTTGATGTTAGCGCCGGCGGGCTTGATGTACGAAGTGAGGTCGGTGTAGTTTCCTACATGGGTCCATTCCGATTCAGTAAGGTCGTCCTTGCCTGCAACATTGGCATCGTTTGTAGCATATACGTCGATGTCGCTCCAGCATTCCTTCCAGCCCCAATCATTGTTGCGGAGACCGAAATAGAATTCGAAGTTCTGAACAGGATTGTTGCGAAGGTCTACCTGCAGAGGCTGTCTGCCGTTAGGATAAGCCGAAGCGTCCCACGTACTCTGGAAGCAGGAATTAAGATTGTAGCTGCCGTCGGAATTCTTGTCGATGAGATTTGCATAGCTTGTATATGTGTCGTTGACTTGCGAGCCCCAAATTTGTCCGTCGCGCGGATTGGTTTCGTTTACCTCGGTTATAAGTCCGTTGTCATGGTCTACGTCGTAAGTGTAAACCGCCTTGCAAGCCGGTTCGGCCTTTTGCAATGCAACCGTCATGGCTTCTGTTGTACGCGTTTGTTTGGAAACGTTGAGCAGACTGTCGATAAGATTTTGATCAGTAATCTTCTTGAGATACCATTTGTTGAGTGCGTTGCTTCCGTCGTTGGTTTCAATCGAACCGCTGAGCTCTGTCTCGTAAGTTCTGATGGAGTACGGTTTGTTGTCAGTGGTATTCTTTATGTACCAAAGGCCGTCAGCGCCGCTGTAGGTAAATGTCTGCGGAGTTGTCTGCGTGTTGGTTGTTGCTATACCGCTTGCGTCGCTCTTGTCGATGTAGCGTGCGTAAAGCATGTTCTCAATAGAAAATTCTCCGTTGCCGAGTGAAGTAACTTTGAACACATATTTGGGATCTTTCTTATTGATTGCTCTCCATTTCAAATAGGTGTCTTGCGTAAGTTGCATGGCAAGGAATCCCGGTTCTGAGGCCTGGAAACTTGTACGGTAGCTCTGGAAATAATAGTAGCCGTCGTCGATTCCACGCATTGAGTGATCCTGCTGCTGGAACTTCTCGGTTTCTTCCTGAAGTTTGGCAATCATTTGATTTACTTCGTCATCGGTTGCAGAAGCTTCGTCATACATTGTGCGTGCTTCCTCGACAGCTGCATTCAAGGCGGTTGCGTCGCCCTGGTTGTCGCCGGGGTTAGGACCTACCTTGGAATCTTTCACAACGCCTGCGGCATCGGTGATTGCTTCGTTGAGTTCGGTGAAATAGGGTGCGTCAACTTT
>CAVFYC010000146.1:0-3179 GCA_963626585.1 Christensenellaceae bacterium Phil1
GCATTTCTGCCAAGCTATTACCGATTCCGCGCGGAGAAACCTTTATTATATATGTATTGCCATTGGCGCACGAGCATATTTCTACATAATGAATTCCAGTTCTTACGTTAAGCGATGTCATCAGGCGCTGAAGCTCGCGTCGTAGTTCGTCTTGTGCTTCTTGTGGCATCGTAGAGGGCCAACTGTACGCAGTGGGAGTGTCCGGATTTTTTGCATGTGAGTCGAAATGTAGATCAGAGAAAGAACAATACACCAACTTGCCGTTAATGGTAAAACATTCTGCGACGAAAGATTTCCCTGCCTTTTCAAGAAAATCTTCTATAACGAAATGCCCGTTGTGTGATTCGCTCAAAGCATTTTCAATAGCCTGCGGTAGATTTTCCGGATTGTAAATCCATGAAACACCTTTGTTGCCAACAGAATCAACAGGCTTGACAATTACGGGCCAATTGAAATAATCGATATCAGCAAGTGCTTCGTCTATATTTGAAAAGTCTTTGGCGTTAGGTACATTGAAGTTGTTTTCGGCAAGAAACCTCCTGAATTTTGCTTTGTCTTGCAGAATACATGCAGTAGAGTAGGAACATTGGAAATTAAGTTCCAACTTTTCTGCGACATAGGACGCTGTTACTACACCGGAGGCTACTCCGAACGACATGATGCCGTCGATTTTTAATTTCTCGGCAAGTTGTAGTACCGCTTCTTTGTCAAGGATACTTAAATTGTGGAATTCTTCAGAATATTTGTGCGCGATGTTATTGGGCAGACAGTCCACTGTTATAACGTGAATGTTATGGTTGTGGGCCGCCTTGATTACGGGAAGAAGATAACGCTCTCCTCCTAAAAGCATTAGCTTTTTCTTTTGCTGCATCAGCGTATAATTAAACTGATAATTCTTTGTACGTCTTCTTCGTCAAGTGCGTGATGCATTGGCAGGCAGATAACGGAATCCGCCATCTTATGAGCGTTGGGCAGATTCTCGGGCGTGGCGCTTTCCAAACCGCGATAAGTGGAAAAATCACTGATCAAAGGATAGAAATATCTGCGTCCCAACACATCGTGTGCCTTCATTTTCGCGTAAAGTTCGTCTCGGGTCATACCGTATATGTCGGCGTCTACGAAAATCGGGAAATAACTGTAGTTGTGCTTTACTCCCGGCATATCTTCAAAGAAAGAAATCCCCTCAACACCTTTCAAGGCTTCGCGATATTTTATGGCAACTTGCTGACGTGCCTTAATGGCTTTGTCAACTTGCTGCAAATTCAAAAGTCCGTAGGCTGCGCGCACCTCGTCCATCTTGCTGTTTATTCCAGGTCCCACAACTTCGGTCTCGCCTGCGAAACCGAAATTTTTCAGATAGTCGATGCGTTTTTTAGTCTTCTCGTCGTGCATCACCATAGCCCCGCCTTCGATTGTGTTGAAGACTTTGGTGGCATGAAAACTTAGAGTGCTCAAATCGCCTGCGTTGAGAATACTCTTGCCATTGACCTCTACGCCAAACGCATGGGCAGCGTCGTAAATTACTTTGAGCCCGTATTTGTCGGCAATGTTTTGTATCGCGTCTGTGTCGCATGGCTTTCCGTAGACATGCACTGGCAAAATTGCTGTGGTGCGCGGAGTTATCGCCGCTTCAATCTTCACGGGGTCGATATTTCCAGTCTTGGGGTCTATGTCAACAAACACCGGTTTTATGCCGTTCCACCATAGGGCGTGGGTTGTTGCCACAAAACTGTATGGCGTTGTAATAACTTCTCCGGTGATGTGCAGAGCTTGAAGCGCGGTGATTAACGGGAGAGTACCGTTTGTAAACAAACTTACGTATGGTACTTTTAGAAAATCAGCGAGTGCTGATTCAAATTTCTTGTGAAAAGATCCGTTGTTGGTTATCCATTTGCTGTCCCATATCTGTTTCAGATATTCGTGAAACTCATCAAGGTTGGGAAGTAGCGGTGATGTTACGGTTATGATATCTTTCATTTATTGGCAAGTTTAGGAAATATGTTCTTGTGGCTGTTTATAGCTTTAAGACATGTGTTTATAATTGGAGTTTCTATAGTATGAATTCTGATAAAGTCAATGGCGATGCAACACAGAAAGATTACGCAAGGAACTGTCAGGGCGTGCAGTAAAAAGTATTGCGACTGAAAATTTCCTGCAACGTTACATATATCTTTCCAAAGCCATTGGCGCATTACGTCGCTGTTGGCGTGGATAAGCAAAACCCCGAACACGCTTGCGGCAATCGTATTTATTGTTTTGTTCTGCCGTATCTTCAAGTTGCGAAACCACATAAACGAACACAGACTTATAATTACCGCGAATATCTTGTTTGAATCGCTGACGAAAAAGCATGCGTTCGAAAAGTTGAGCGTTTTTCCTGCGTGTTGTTGTAGGAGAGTTATTCCTATCACGCTGGCAATTGCAATTGGTATGCTAACAATAGTTCCCCAAAACCACGGACGGCTTTGCTCCTTGCCTGGAAAATCGTAGAGCCTTAGATATGATGCGATGAAATACAGAACACAAAACCACGTGATGTAGTTTAGTTTTACATCAATTATAAATGATGAGCCGAGTATCGTGTATACGAAAGTTGTCAAGGCTATGAGTATTATATGTTGCCGTTGCGTCATGTTTTTGATCAGTATGTTCATAAACGGAATGAACAAAAAGAACAAAAGGTAGCAGCCGATGAAATTATTGCCTACGCTCTGTATTGGCAGAATTGCAAGGATAAAAGAAAACGGACTGAAATCAGCGTAACCACTTGCAGCGAAAATCAAATTCAATACGATATTGTAGAACACTACTTCCAACAACAATTTAAGGAACTTGCGTAGCGTGATGTTGGACTTGCACATGAAAAAACCTGTAATCAGCACAAAACAATTTATCCCTGTTTTCCCCCACATTCCAATGACGTATAAAAGAATTGTGCGCCATGATAACGGAAGATTGGCAGTCTCGTTCAAAACTCCGGAGTTTACAACGTAGTGATGGCTTACGATAAGCAGCATTACGAGTATCCTGTAAAGTTCTATATTCGACGACCGTTGTTTCTTTTCGGGGGGGGGGTAACATGTTGATTGTGTGGAGTATAAAGGTGGTGTTTTTTCTTTTGTCCTTTACTCTATCTCCATCATTGTAGATTTGGGGACGAAGTTTATGCATACGCCGCC
>CAVFYC010000147.1:0-3092 GCA_963626585.1 Christensenellaceae bacterium Phil1
AAAAACGCTTCGGCGTTACTCCGTCGGAATATCGCCGCCGGCGATTGTCTCCTCCTAGCAATCCTTGACTTTTTCCGGCTTGTAGGCAGAGCGTTCCTTGTCCCCGAAAACCCTTGTATGGACATCGAAAAAACTACAAGGCATCTCGTGAAAAACTCCGGGCCACCAAATTTAAATTCCAACGCATCTAATTTAAATTCCGACGCATCTCGTAAAAAGCCCTGTCAGACCTCGTTTTTCCTATGTCATATCTTGTTTTTCCGATGTCTGATATTATTTAAACAATGTCTGACATTATTCAAATAATGTCTGATATCGTTTTTACTACATCGCATATAGCAAAAACTTGCCCGCAATAGGCTTGCTACATTAACTTTAAGTTTTGCTAACTTGCCGAATGAATAATTCTTCGTAACTTTGCAAACGATATATAGTGCCCCTATGAATTCGAAGAAAACAATGCTCGCCTTTACGCTGTTGGCAACAATGATGCTGACATCGTGCGGACAATTCAACAGCATACTCAAAAATTCAGATTATCTGAACAAATATGAGGCTGCAAAGCAGTTTTATGCCGACGGGAAATATACAAAAGCCGTTGTGCTCCTGCAAGATGTGATTTCTGTGATGAAAGGAACCGACAAAGGCGAGGAAAGTCTCTATCTCCTCGGAATATCGGCATACAAGGCGCGAGACTACGAATCTGCTGCCAACTTCCTGAAAAAATACTACGAGACATATACCAACGGCATATATACATTGGACGCACGATATTACCATGCGATGGCATTGTATAGCAACACGCCCGAACCAAAACTCGACCAAACCGAAACATACGAGGCCGTAACGGCTTTTCAGAATATGCTCGAAATTTATCCTCAGAGCTCCTACACAAAAGATGCGCAAAACATGATTTTCAAGTTGCAGGACAAACTCGTGGAAAAGGAATTCCTTTCGGCAAAGACCTATTTCGACCTCGGCAGCTACTTTGGAAACTGCTCCTTTGGCGGAAACAACTATCAGGCATGCATCATCACGGCAGAAAATGCCATGAGAGATTATCCCTATTCCAAACGCCGTGAAGATTTCGCCATAATGCTGCTGCGCGCAAAGTATCTTCTTGCAACCCACAGCGTAGAGGCGAAAAAACGCGAGCGTCTCGATGCGGCTTCCGAGGAATATTATGCGTTTGCCAACGAATTCCCGGAATCAAAATATCTGGCGGAGGCTAAAACAATCTTCGAGAAAACTCAAAGAAAAGACATCTCCGTAACGGCTAAAGAGGAGAAGGCGGCTGCGAAAAGCGCGGAAAAACAAGCAAAAGAAGCCGAAAAACAAACCCCAGAGCCCGGGAAACAAACTTTAGAGCAATAGAATTTTCACAAGACAATATATTTTTCAACAAGATGGATTATAAGAAAATTGATGCGCCTACCAATACCCAAACGCGCAACATTATCGATTTTGCAAAAGGTACAAACAATGTTTATGAAAGCGTTGTAATAATGTCGCGTCGCGCAAACCAAATATCGGTGGCGATGAAAAATGATCTTCAAAAGAAATTGCAGGAATTTGCTTCGACCAACGAAAATCTTGATGAGGTTTTTGAAAATCGCGAGCAGATAGAAATTTCCCGCTATTACGAACATCTTCCAAAACCGGTGCTTATCGCGGAGCAGGAATTTGTTGACGATCGTTTGTACTACCGCAATCCTACAACGGGAGAGGAAGGAATTGTGTAAGCGCGGCATATTGTTGCGAATTTTTCCCTTTTAGAAAATGATACAAAGGAAACAGACAATATTTCTGTTGTTGGCGTTTGTGCTGCTTGTGGTTTCGGCGTTTGGAATTACCGCAATATTCAAACACCCTGAGGCGGGAATTTGTATTGCTACGCTGTCGAATTTCTCGCTAAGCGATGCCCACAGTTCAAATCACCTTTATTCCATAATGGGCGTGATGTTGTTGGGCGCGGCTGGCTTGTCGGCGGCAGCTATTATGATGTTCCGCAAACGCAAACTGCAAATGCGCATGTGTTGGTGGATAATATTTGTACTGCTTGCGTACTACATCACCCGCATGAGCTGTGTGATATCCATTGCGAAGTATCTGAAACTCAATCCGGGCTTTGAAGTTTACGAGGCATTGCCGCTGTTTGCGATAATCCTCGTGGTATTTGCCTACAAGGGCATTCGTCATGACGACAAGCTCGTGAGAGATTCATATAGAATAAGATAACCCTAAAACTAAACGATATGTCGCTAAACAAGGTAATGCTTATAGGAAATGTGGGGCGCGAGCCCGAAATCCGCTATGTTGACAGCAACATGGCTGTGGCGCATTTGTCGCTCGCTACATCGGAGCGCGCGTATACGTTAAAGAATGGAACGCAAGTGCCGGAGCGTACAGAATGGCATCGCCTTGTGGCTTGGCGCGAAACGGCGCAGTTTGTGGAAAAATATGTGCACAAAGGCGACAAACTTTACGTAGAAGGGCAACTCCGCACCAATACTTATACTGACAAGAACGGTATTCAGCGCAGCGTTACCGAAGTTCTTGTGGGCAATATAGAGAAACTTAACAGCCGTACCGACAAGGAGAACAATCCTACCCCCGATGGTGCAGACGGCAGCGCAATAAAATAAGATTCAGGGGTATATAGCAAGAAAACAGCGAGATGTGTTTCGGCTCTGATGCCGAATATTTCGGATTATAACGGTCCGGTGAAAGTGTAGATGCTTGAAATACTTTCACCGGATTTTTGTTTTAAAAACTGCAACGCATCTCGTGAAAAACTCCAAGGCCCGGAATTTAAATTCCGACGCATCTAATTTAAATTTCATGGCCCGGAGTTTTTACAAGATGCCGACTTGTTTTTTCGCCCTGCACAGCAGGGTTTCTGACTCGCGGCAAAATGTTTTCGATTCTGTTCGCGGAGACATATATATAAGGTATGCAAAAAGAGGCGCGGCATATGGTTTTTACGATGTCTGACATAATTCAAACGATGTCAGACATTATTTTTATAATATCAGATATTGTTTTTGCGAAATCCCATTATAGTTTTTCGGCAGTGCTTGCCGCGTGTTTCA
>CAVFYC010000148.1:0-3035 GCA_963626585.1 Christensenellaceae bacterium Phil1
TCCGCCGCATCTAATTTAAATTAGATGCGGCGGAATTTAAATTTGGTGGCCCGGAATTTTTACGAGATGCCGAGTCGTAAAAAAAATTTGATTTTTCTTTTTAACTTTGCCCTATGTCATGCATTATATGATTGAAAGCTTCCGGAGCAAAACATAACATCTATCAACCCGACGGCATGAAAATGCCGCTAAAACAATTCGGAAAGTCATGAAAAATCTAATTATCGCATCGGCATTAGCAATGCTTTTCGCCATTCCGCAAGACCTGCAGGCGCGCATGCGCCACAGCAAGCACGGCGGCCCGTTCAGAACGGAGCGCAGAGCCAAGGCCCACCGCAAAGCGGCACCCAGAATAGGCATGATATGCTACAAAGTGCCCCATGGCGGAACGTTTTTCCACAAAAACCACCGCCGATACTATCGACACGGCAACTTGGTTTACGAAATAATGGAGAACGGAAAAAGAATAACCTATATATTGGTAAAAACAATCGCCTAACTTCGCTCAAAATCATGAATACTGTCTGCACCGATGATTTTCTGCTGAATATGTTGCGCAATGCTTCGCTTCGCGAGCAAGGCTTTCGCGAGCTGATGCGCAAATACGGACGCGCCCTCTACTGGCATGTGAGGCGCATAGTAGTGGGACACGACGATGCAGAAGACGCAGTGCAGGAAACCTGTATCAAAATCTACGACAAGATAGACGGTTTCGACGGTGATGCCCAACGCCTGAAATCCTGGATATACAAGATTGCCACCAACGAGGCACTGCAAATACTCCGACGGCAAACAGGCATCTTCCAAAGCATCGACTCGCTCGGAGATACGCTCACCCAAAAACTGCAGGCCGAAAGCGAAATCGACGGAGCGGCAGCCGAAATGCTGTTTCAGAAAGCGTTGCTGCAATTGCCCACACGACAAAGAATAGTGTTCAACATGCGCTACTACGATGAGATGTCGTATGAACAAATTGCAGAAATCACCGGCAGCAAAACAGGCACTCTGAAAACCAATTACCATTATGCCGCCGAAAAAATCAAGGAATATATCAAACAAAACTCACCGGAATGAAAAACTTCGAGGACTACGGCAAAAAAATGCCTTTCAACGAAAGCAATGAATACGTTGAAAATCTGATGGCAAACGCTACGGAAAATGCCATAAGGCAAAAGCGCATACGCAAAAGCACAAGGCTGCAATTTCCAAAGGCCGCAGCGGCTGTGGCAGCAGTGGTGGTGATAGCTGCAACGGCATTCTGGGGCGGACAAAAGCTATACGAAAACCGCAACACCGCAATTGCGCAAAACCCAAGCGCAAGCCCGCTAGACAGTTTCCTCGACAATATTTCCGACGACGAAGCGGCGCAAATCTATTACTATGATATCGACGAAATAGCCGAATATTGAAACAATCAAAAACAACAAAACAATGAAAACATCAAAGACAATCATAACTGCAATCATCATATTGCTCGCAATTCCCGCAATGGCGCAAGGCAACTTCAACGACCGTTTGTTTGATGCCAAAGTTTGCGAAATTACAAACCGGTTGAATCTCTCCGCCGAGCAGGTAAAACAATTCCGCCCCGTATACGAAAAATACAACAAGGCAATGATTTCGGCCTGGGGCAACAAGGAAAAACCACAAAAAGCCGCAACCTCCGAAGAAGTGTCGGCGCAGCTCAAACAACGTATGGAGCGGCAGCAACGGGCACAGGAGATACGCATAGAATATGCCGACAAATTCGCAAAAGTGCTCACCCCGGAACAACTGCAAAAGTTCTACAAGGTGGAAAACTCCATACAAAACAAACTGCGCGCGAGAAAAAACAAAGGAAAAGGCAAAACACCTTTGCGCGGACGCAGAACAAGCAGACTACATTAATACTTTAAACATACAATGAACATTTTCAGCAAAACAGCAGCGGCTGCAATCATGCTAATAGCCTTTGCCGCTACAACTAAAGCGCAAGACAGCGCAATGGAATTCGTGAAACTGCAACGCGAATTTGAAAACACGGCACTGGCCTACCGCATGGCAAAAACCACAAACGACAACAACACCCCCGCAAGGCTCGTGATTTATCTGCACGGCGGTTCAAGTTGCGGCTCCGACAACGAAACGCAAATGCAAGAACCGGGAATAGACTCAATCGCACGCTACTTGGCAGCAAACGATACGCCGTCGGTATTTCTGGTACCGCAATGTCCCGACCGCACAAAAGGCTGGGGAGGAATGGCAAAGGTGGTGAAATCGCTGCTCGACTTTACGGTACGCACACAAAGCATCGACACCGCACGCATATACATCTTCGGCGGCTCGATGGGCGGCACGGGAACATGGAAAATGCTTTCCACCTATCCCAACTACTTTGCCGCAGCAATGCCGTGCGCCGCAAACCCCTCGGGAATGAATGCTGAAAATGCGGCAACAACCCCAGTTTACAACGTAATGGGATTGGCCGACAAAATAATGAACGAAAATGTAAGAAAAACCGCAGAAGATTTCATCTCACAACTGTTGGAATTCGGAGACGAAGCGGTTTACGAAACAGTGGAAGGGTGGACTCATGAAAACACATGCATCATGAGTTACACGACCAAGCGTCTTGACTGGGTGTTTAGCCACAACCGTGCGCAGACAAACGGTATTCATAACATTATAGGCATCGGCGAGCCCCAGCAAGACGTTTGGTTTACCATTGAAGGCGTGAAAATCGCCGCCCCAACGGCAAAAGGAATCTACATTCACAACGGGAAGAAAGTGCTGGTCAGATAAAAAACCTCACCCCTGCGCCGTAAGCCCCCGGTTTCCGCACGCAGCATATCGCCTCACCCACACATTTTCCCCGCCCCGGTTTGCAACATTCAGGCAATCCGTTGCAAATCAATAAAAACGACTACTTTTCGAAGTAAGATTTAGTGTTCTGAAAACGAAGTCTGACATCGATTTTAACGATGTCAGACTTCGTTAAAAATTCCGGGCCATGAAATTTAAATTCCGCCGCATCTAATTTAAATTAGATGCGGCGG
>CAVFYC010000149.1:0-3029 GCA_963626585.1 Christensenellaceae bacterium Phil1
TTGGAAATATAATGCCTAATTTTGCCCCCGAAACTTATTTAATTCTTACAATGAAGCAAAACTTGAAACCTGCCACGCTCTGTGTGCAAGCCGGCTGGCAACCCAAAAACGGCGAGCCGCGTGTGCTCCCCATAATTCAAAGCACAACTTTCAAATACGACAACTCCGAGGAAATGGCAATGCTGTTTGATCTCAAAAAGGAGGGATATTTTTACACCCGTCTGCAAAACCCCACAAACGACGCCGTGGCTGCAAAAATCGCTGCCCTGGAAGGCGGAGTGGGCGCGGTGCTTACTTCGAGCGGGCAGGCTGCAAATCTTTACGCGGTGTTCAATATTTGTGAAGCCGGCGACCATGTGGTGGCTTCAAACGAGATCTACGGCGGAACATATAACCTCTTCGGCGTAACTCTCAAGAAGCTCGGCATAGAATGTACCTTTGTAAATCCCGAAGCTCCCGAAGAGGAAATACAGAAAGCCTTCCGCCCGAACACCCGTGTGCTTTTCGGCGAAACAATATCCAACCCCGGCTGCAATGTGCTCGATATAGAGAAATTTGCACGCATCGCCCACAAAAACGGAGTGCCTCTGATTGTCGACAACACCTTTGCCACACCGATAAACTGCCGCCCGTTTGAATGGGGCTGCGACATCGTTACCCATTCAACCACAAAATATATGGACGGCCACGCAACTCAGGTGGGCGGCGTGGTAGTTGACAGCGGCAATTTCGACTGGGAGGCAAACAAGGACAAATATCCCGGACTCTGCACGCCCGACGAATCATATCACGGACTGACCTACACAAAAGCATTCGGCAAGCTCGGATACATTACAAAGATTGTAGCGCAGTTGCAAAGAGACCTCGGAGCCGTGCCCGCCCCGCAAAATTCGTTCCTTCTCAATCTTGGTCTCGAAACTCTGCCTTTGCGTATGGCGCAGCACTGCAAGAATGCACAGCGCGTGGCTGAATTTCTGCACTCCGACCCGCGCGTGGCGTGGGTGCACTATTGTGGGCTAAACGATGACAAGAATAATGAACTCGCAAAGAAATATCTTCCAAACGGCTCCTGCGGAGTGATGGCTTTTGGTCTGAAAGGCGACCGCGAAACTGCGATAAAATTCATGGACTCTCTCGAAATGATTGCGATTGTAACCCATGTGGCAGATGCGCGCTCCTGTGTGCTCCACCCTGCAAGCCATACCCATCGCCAGCTAAGCGACGAACAATTGCGCGAAGCAGGCATCGCGCCCGATTTGATACGTCTTTCGGTGGGCATTGAGGACTGCGAGGATATTCTCGACGATATAAAACAGGCTTTGGACCGGATTTGAAAAAACGACATCGGATTATAGACAGACAATAATGGAGATAGCACAAAACAGGACCTTCAAGGATTGGTTTATTGCCGTTCGCCCGTGGTCGTTCACCACTTCCTCGGTGGCGGTATTGGTTACAGTTGCATATTTGTTTTACATCAGTCGCGCGGGAGGCTTTGCCGAATCTGTGAACTGGCTCAACGCTGCGCTTTGCCTGCCTCTGCTTATGATTCTCCACGCCGGAGGAAATCTTGTGAGCGACTATTATGATTTCAAACGCGGTGTCGACGGCCCTGACTGCGTGAACGGCGTTACCTGGATACGTTCTGGAATGTTCAAGCCCCGTGAGATTTTGCATTATGGTTGGGCATTGCTCGCCGCAGGTTCGTTGATAGGGGCCGTGATACTGATGCGTTCCGATTTCTCGGCCATTTGGCTCGGCGCACTCGGGCTGCTGTTGCCCCTTTACTACTATGTGATGAAAGCTAATGTGCTTGGAGATTTGGACATATTGCTTTGTTTTGCCTTGTTGCCGAGTATTGGTACGTGCTATGTGGCTACGGGTAATTACCATACCGAGATGCTGCTGTTTTGCCTGCCTTTCGGTTTGCACATCGTGGCTATACTTCATGCCAACAACACTCGCGACATTGCCGACGACCGCAATGCCGGGCTTCGCACCATTTGCGGAAAAGTTGGCGAGCGTGCGTCGCAATGGATTTACCTTTGCGAGATAGCTTTGCCCTATTTGCTTGTGGTTTTGTTCTGTTTGTTTGCAGGATTGAGCTGGTGGCTTTTGATTTCCTTCCTTTCTCTTCCGGTTGGCATAGGGAATGTGAAGCAAATGATGCGCAACCTCGACAAAGGCAAAGGCGGAATACCTCGCCTTGACCAAAGCACAGCGCAATTTCAGTTCCTTTTCGGCATACTCTATGCCCTGGGCTTCGTGTTGGGAGGCATATTGTGATGACGGCAAAGGTTGGCGGCAATAGGGGAGTGGTTTGCGGCATTGCGATAGCTGCCGTTTTGTGGTTCATGATGTTTTCGCCATGGACTGCGCCCTATCTCAATTTCTGGATAGCCATGACATTCTCGGCCATAGCGCTTACGGCCACTGCCACTGTGCTTTGCCGCGAGTGGACAAAGGACATAAGGATAACCTGGAAGCAAATATCGTTCGGTCTCCTCATTGCATTTGCTCTTTGGTGGGTGTTTTTTATTGGCGACAAGCTATCTCAGATGATTTTCAACTTTGCGCGGCCGCAAGTGGATATGATATATTCCATGCGCGACGGCACAAATTCCACTCTCATCGCGCTCTTGCTGCTTTTTATAATAGGTCCTGCCGAAGAGATATTCTGGCGCGGCTTCGTGCAACGCCGTTTGATGCAAAGGTTCAGCCCTACCGTAGGTTTTATTCTTGCCACGGCGTGCTACACATTGGTTCACATCTGGTCGTTCAACTTTATGCTCGTAATGGCAGCCCTTGTGGTAGGCTTTTGCTGGGGTCTGGTTTATAGGATATTCCCCAAAAGCCTCACGGCGCTAATTATCTCGCATGCAGTGTGGGACGCATGCGCGTTTGTGGTCTTTGCATTCTGATTTGTGAGGTATTCAAAACATATTGAAACCGATATTTTCAGCCCCTGCTGTGCAGGGAAAAAAACAAGTCGGCATCTCGCAAAAACTCCGGGCCACCAAATTTAAATT
>CAVFYC010000150.1:0-2769 GCA_963626585.1 Christensenellaceae bacterium Phil1
TTTTGCCGAAGAATCAAGCATTTTGGGAAAAATGGAAAGGAGATTGTTTGTGCTTCATGCGGCGAGAATAAAACGGTGTGCGGTTGCCGCATTGCCGAAGTCGTGGAAAATGACGCTTTGGTTGCTCAAAATGATGATTCCGATATCCCTTGTGGTTACTCTGCTGCAATACGTGGGCGCGATAGCGTGGTTTGCGCGATATATCGACCCTGTATTTCGAAGCATTGGGCTTCCCGGCGAGAGCGCAGTGGCTTTCATTACGGCTGCATCGCTCACCACTTATGCGGGAATTGCTGTGCTTCTTTCGCTCACGCTTACCCTGCGGCAGGCAACCATTGTGTCGCTCATGATGTTGCTTTGCCACGCGCTGCCAATGGAGTGCAGCGTAACTCATCGCACTGGATCTTCGTTTGCGGGCATGGTGGTTTTGAGGATAGCCATGGCTTTTGCGGCGGCGTTTTATCTAAATCTTGTTTTGCCCGACATGCCGCAACAGTTTGGCTTTGGAGCTGCGCCGGCAACCGATGCCACGTTTGCGGAAATGGCTGCAAACTGGACTGTGGCCAACCTGAAAGTAACTATAATGATGTTCGTTATAATTTACTCGGTGATGGTTTTGCAGAACATGCTTCAGGCTTACCGTTTGCTCAATGCTATTTCGCGCTGCCTGCGACCTGTGATGCGGCTATTCGGACTTCCCGAAGACGCCGCCTATTTTTGGCTCGTCGGGAACACTTTGGGAATTTCCTACGGCGGCGCGGTGATGTACGAATGTATACAAAGCGGAGAAATTTCACGCGACAAAGCGGCTGCGGTAAACCGACATCTGGCGATGAACCACTCTATCATCGAAGACACGTGCGTTTTCGGCGCGATTGGGATAGGTGTGTTTTGGATTATATCCACGCGCGTTTTGTTTGCGCTCGTTGTGGTGTGGGGCCGAAAGGCTTTGCGGCGTTTGTTGCGGCGCGCGGGGCAATGAAAAAAGGCTGCAAAAATTGCAGCCTCAAGTTTAATCGTAAAAGTAATGGGGTAGGGCTTTCGCCCGTTGCGTGTATTATTTCTCTTCTTGGGTATCGGTATTTTCCTGAGCCTCGGTTTTTGTGCGGAGCTTCCAAATAATCAGGAATGCTGCAAGCAGCGCGACGCCGATACCGAGTGCTATGAATCCGCAGAGCGTGAATCCGCCAATTACATCGTTTAACGGCAGTCCGCAAAGCAGCGGAATCAAAGTGCCGAGCGCTGCCCCGATGAAGGTAAGCCCTACTGTGAGGTTGCCCAACCTTCTCGACTGTTTTTTCGCGGGTGTCTGTTCGCTGATAATCACCTTTGCCGTTTCGGCGTCCACATTGTTTTCCACAATAGCCTTGCGCAATTCTACGTCGGCATTTCTTTTTTTGATTTTGGCTATTACTGTGCAAATTATAGCTGCCACGGGAATTCCCAAAGACAATATTATTGCAACCAAGCCTGCTAGATCTTTAATCATTTCTTTAGAATTTAATTTGTTTGACTTCACCCTTATGACAGAATGCCTCGGGAATTATTACAAGTTTCGGGAAGAAAATTTCTGAATTAATTTTGCAAACGATACAAGGGCTATCAATACCGACACACCGAGGAACGCCTGCACCAGGGGGGACAGCGGTTGCTCTGCAATGCATTTATAGATGGTGATGCCGTATCCCAACAAAATCAGTGGCGTTCCGAACGCCACTGCAACCATGCACAGGAATTTTCGCAACGTTATGCGGCGCTCCTGATGGCTGATTTGGTGCATCACCTGGCGGTTGATGTCTTCGAGCATAGCCTCCCGTTCAAAATTTTCGCGTATAAGTTTGTCGAGTTGTCTATCGTCCATTTTCTTTTGTATTTAGTTGTTGTTTCAATTTCTCACGTATTCTGTGCAGTTTCACGAGCACGTTTGCCGGCGACAGCTTCAAAGTTTTTGCAATCTCGTCGGTTTTCATATTCTTATAGTAATGCAGCAGAATTATCTGCCTGTCTTGCGGCGCAAGCCGCTTCACGGCTTCGCGCATGGCGGCAAGTTTTTCTTCATGTTCCTCCGAAAAATCCTCCTCTTCGGGAATGTCGTCCGGGAGCGGGACGTCGTTTCGGCGCTTAATCTTGTCGAGCATATTGATGGCTATATGCGCCGCAATCACCGTGAGCCACGGCGCAAGCGAAGCCCCGCCGCCCCAGGAATCAAGGTTGGTGTATGCCTTGATAAAGGTTTGTTGCGAAACCTCTGCGGCAAGCTCCTGGTCGCGTGTGATTCCCAACGCCTTCGAAAGCACGACGCCCGAATACTTGCCCACAACAACGCCAAAGAGCCGGTGCTCGTGGTATTTGAGTATGCGTTCTACGATTTGTTGGTCGGTCATGTCGTTTATGGTAGTTCTATTATCAAGACAGACACCTTGCGGAATTATTACAGGATTTCAATGTAAAAATAAGAAAAAAACAAACGCCGCTGCAATAAGGCTCAAAAGGAGATGAAAAACGGTTTTCGTATTTCTTTGATAAAGAGAAAGATAAAACTTGCGCAAATATCGTTTTTACGAGGTCAGACATAATTTAAATTCCGCCGCATCTAATTTAAATTTGGTGGCCCGGAGTTTTTCACGAGATGCGTTGGAATTTTTACGCCAAGCCATGCTCGTTTTTCCCCATGCCGTAGTCTTCGGCCTACATGCCGCTTGTTGTGCGCGGCAAAGGCTCTCCCACAGCGAACACCGCATCTTGTGCCGTTGCCGTGGCGGGGAATGC
>CAVFYC010000151.1:0-2671 GCA_963626585.1 Christensenellaceae bacterium Phil1
AGGGAAAAAAACAAGTCGGCATCTCGCAAAAACTCCGGGCCACCAAATTTAAATTAGATGCGTCGGAATTTAAATTAGATGCGGCGGAGTTTTCCACGAGATGCGGGGAAGTAAAAAACAAAAGCGCACCGACTTTGTGCCGGTGCGCTTTTGTTTTGGTTTTCTGCCGTTTAAGACGGAATGATAAGCTTGTAGCCTTTGCCGTGTATGTTGATGATTTCAACATCGGGGTCGGCGCGCAAATGTTTGCGGAGCTTGGTGATGTAAACGTCCATGCTGCGCGCATTGAAATAGTTGTCGTCCACCCAAATAGTCTTCAAGGCAAAATCACGCTGCAATATCTCGTTGGCGTGCTCGCACAAAAGTTTCAGCAGGTCGCATTCCTTTGTAGTGAGCTTGGTAGTCTCCTCGCCAATCTTGAGAGTCTGTTTTTGTGTGTCGAATGCAAACTTGCCAATCTGGTAGCTCGTTTGTTCGTTGGTCTTTTTGCCGTGAACGCGGCGCAGTATCGCTTCAATACGAAACACAAGTTCTTCCATCGAGAACGGCTTTGTGATGTAGTCGTCGCCGCCTATTTTGAAACCGTTCAGTATGTCGGCCTTCAATGTCTTGGCTGTAAGGAAAATTATAGGCACTTCAGAATTCACCTGACGTATTTCCTTTGCAAGAGTAAAGCCGTCTTTTTTCGGCATCATCACATCGAGAACGCAGATGTCAAACTTGTTTTTCATGAAAGAGCGGAAGCCAGCTTCGCCGTCCTGGCAAAGTTCGGTGTCAAAACCTTTTGCTTGCAAATACTCGCGCAGGAGCATTCCTAGATTCTCATCGTCTTCGCAAAGAAGAATGTGCATTTGTTCGTCCATAGTCAGTTTTTTATTATTGGTAAATTAATTACGAAATCAGTGCCTTTGCCGTATTGGCTTTCGGCGTGTATGTTGCCGTCGTGCAGTTCCACGATTTGTTTTACATAGGCCAGGCCGAGACCAAAGCCCTTAACGTCGTGGCGGTTGCCCGTGTGAACGCGATAGAAACGGGTGAAAATCTTGTGAATGTCCTCGCGTTTTATTCCAATGCCGTTGTCCTTCACGTCAATCACGATATGGTTGCCGTCGTTGCGCGTGGAAATCTGCAGATGTAGCGGCGTGTCTTCGCGGCGATACTTCAAGGCGTTGTCAAGCAGGTTGAAAATCACATTCGTAAGGTGGATTTCGTCGCCGTATACCATGGAGTTTTCCGCAGCAAGCCCGGTGGTGAGTTCGCCTCCCACATTGTTCACCTTTATAAGGTAGGTGTGGGCCACATCTTCGATAAGTTTGTTCATATCAAGCTCGCGTTTGTTGTAGCGTGCCTTGTTGTGCTCATAAAGCGACACCTGCAACACTTTTTCTACCTGGAAGCGCAAACGTTTTGTCTCGTCGTTTATCACACCTGAGAGATGCTGGAACATTTTCTCGTTCTTGCCCACCGAGGGGTCTGACAACATTTGTGCGGCAAGGGATATCGTTGAAATTGGAGTCTTGAACTCGTGGGTCATGTTGTTTATAAAATCATTTTTCATCTCTGTATATTTGCGTTGGCGCAATATGAGATAAATGATAAACACGTACATCACGAGCAGGATTATTGTAAACATGAGCGCGGGCACCATAAAACGAATGCTCTGGAATATGTAGCGGTTCATGTCGGGGAAGTGGAGCTTTATAATGGTCATGTTGTCGGGCGAATCGTTTGGAAACAGAATTCGCGCCACTGCATGGTCTTCTCCGTCTGAGCTGTAATCTGTGCAACGGTATATTTCCTTGCCTTTATGGTCGAGCAGACGGAAATGGTAGGTTATGTTTATTCCGTTGTTGGCCAGTTCGAATTTCAAGTTGCGGTCAAGGTCGCGGAAGTCGATACGTTTGTTGATTGGCTTCGAGCTTGATTCGGACAGGAGCAGATATATTACGTCGTTGAGCGTATTTGATTGGTAAACATAGCGCTTCTTGATCACATCTTTCATCTCCTTGGTGATATTGCTCTTGGGGAACGGCGGCTGGTGGAGCATTTCAATCGGAAGTTTCTCCGACTGCATGCCCGGCATAGTCTCCAAAAGAGGGAATTGCGCCGTTGTGGTGTCTTTTTTAAGGTGCGGATTTACGGCCTCGGCGTTGTTGAGCTGCGGCGTAATGGTGTCGCGCACTGCTATCTCGGCATTCGGGCGGATAAAACGCTTGGCGTCGAGTATGAGGCCGCGGCGAGTTTCTTCGAACTCCATATTGTGGCTCACTCGCGTGATACTTCGGTTAACCGATTCGCTGAACTGCTCGCGACGAATGTCGATTACTTCGCGCAGATAGCTGAGCTGAAGGAAAAACAATATGACGAAGCAAATGCCCATCAGTATTGCAACTATTATGATCGTTGACTTTTTCATACGGCAAATGTAGAAATACTCCCGTTAAGTGTATGTAGTTTTTCTTTGTCTTTATTGGGAATTTTAACTATATTGGCTTAATTTCAAGATTTAGTTATTAAATTAACAATTAAACGCGCGAAATTTGCCCCGAAAAGCATCTCGTTGGTAAAAAAGCCGTTGGTTTTTTAGCGGTGTCGCTTGACGAAAAAACTTGGTGGCTTGTAGTGAAAAACTCCGCCGCATCTAATTTTTACGAGATGCGTCGGAATTTAA
>CAVFYC010000152.1:0-2626 GCA_963626585.1 Christensenellaceae bacterium Phil1
TCCGGGCCACCAAATTTAAATTCCGCCGCATCTAATTTAAACGAGATGCGGCGGAGTTTTCCACTCCAAGCTACCTCGTGAAAACCCTGTCGTGAAGCTTTGTAAACGCTATGGCTTTCAAGCAATTCTCTATCCCCACCAATTTTCACGACATCAATGGCAATTGTTAAAAACAACGCACAAATCAGCAAAAAACAAGCAAGCCGAATAAAAAATATCGCAAAAAAAATGTTCCCTTATGTTACATAACAAAAAAATATTATCTTTGCTACCGATTGCATCGTGGAAAAATGGTTGACAATATACATGAAAACCAACTTTCACCCACAGAAGAAACAATAAAATACTATTATATGAAAACTGTTAAAAGTATTATTGGCTGTTTGGCATTCATAGTGCTAAGCCTAACGTTTGTGCCGTTTACAAGTTGCTCCGACACCGTAGACAGTTCAAACCTCTACACATTCACAGGCGACATGGTTACCAGTTTTTTGGAGAAAAACGACAGTTTCAAGCTATACACCTACGTTTTGCGCAAGGTAAAATTGAGCGAGAAGTCAAAGTCCACATTCTCCGACCTGCTTTCGGCGCGCGGCAACTACACCGTTTTTGCCCCCACCGACAACGCCATGCACCATCTGCTCGACTCAATCTACAACACGCCCAACTTTCCCGTTGAACAAGTGAGCGACTCAATTGCCGAGCGTATCGTGAGATGCAGCATCCTTGACAGTAAAGACGGAGACGCCTATCGTATTGCCGACCTCAACGAAGGAACAATGCCCATAACCAACGCGGACGACCGATATATGACCATACAATTCGACACAATTGACGGACGAGCAATTACAAAGATTAACAGCGACGCGATAGTTATATCCCGCGACAACGAGGTCGAAAATGGTTACGTTCATGTGGTTGACCGTGTGGTTCTTCTCTCAAATGCCTACATCAGCAACATAATAGAAAGCGCCGAGAACACCAAGATTTTCTCCATGCTCCTGGAAAAAACCGGCTGGGCACAGAAGTTGACAAAATACCGCGACGAGGAATACGAAAAAAATGACTACCCCGAAAAATATACTGGCTCGCCAAACTGGAATGATATCATTCCGCAACACCGATATTTCGGATACACCGTATTGCTCGAGACCGACAGCGTATTCCATGAGAAATGGAACATCGACCTCCCCATTGTGGAAGCCGGAGTTGTGGTAAACGCCGAAAAGATAATGGAGCAAATCAAAGAGAAATGCGCCGAAGCTTACCCCTATGCCTCATCTCAGGAACTCACCGACAGTAAAAATCCCGTTAACGAGTTCGTGGCTTATCACTTGCTGCCCGCCCGTATTCCTTTCAACTGGCTTGTGGTTCACCGCACAGAATATGGTTTCTCTTACAAGAACCCCACGCGCCTCTCCATCAACTGCGATAATTTCTGGGAGACCATGACAGAATCACACCGACGCATGATAAAAATGACAGAAGGCCCGCACACCGACGGAATACGCATCAACCGTTATTCCACATACGACGCCAGCACATACACAGAGACTACCGTAATGATTCCGGGCATTGGCATCAAATCCAACAACGGAGATTATGACAACAATGCTCTGAACGGTTTCTACTACCCCATAGACGATATCCTCGTATATAGTGAAGACGTTCCCGGGAAAGTGCTCAACCAACGAATTCGCATGGACCTGTCAACTTATTATCCTGAGCTTATCACAAATGGATTGTTTATAAAAGAAGGACAAAACGGTATATATTTGCCCAAGGGCTATGTGGATTATCTTACACTCAATGCCGAGGAAACCGACTACCATTATCTCACGGGCTACAACTGTGGCTGGAACGATATGTATTGCGATGAGCACAACGTAACGGGACAGTATGACTTCACATTGCGCTTGCCGCCCGTTCCATTTGAGGGCTCGTGGGAAATACGTCTGGTTTATTCCTACTCTTCAAACCGCGGAATGGCTCAGCTCTACTTCGGAACCGACAAGAATAACCTTCAAGCAGAGGGCCTGCCCATTGACGAACGAATTCAGGTTACAAATCCGCTCATCGGCTGGGCACTCTATGATGACGAAGACGAGGATCTCAACCGCGAGCGCGACCGTAATATGCGCAACCACGGATATATGATGGGCTGCAAGCACGAAGGTCCTTCCACGGGCGGAACTGTGGGAACCACTCTCTATAATGTGCGTTCCGAGCACCGCTTGCGCAAGATTTTCCACACTGGAAATCTCAAACCCGACCAGACTTATTACATTCGTTTCAAGAGTGTGCTCGCAAATACGTCCACGATGTTTGTGCTCGACTACGTGGAATTTGCGCCGAAGAACGTCTACAACGGTGTTTCGCCCGAAGACGCATGGTAAACAAGCGTTGACGGCATGACAAGAACCTAGAAATTCTTTTCTTAATTTAAATACAGCATGCATGAAACTCCTCCAGCGAGACGCTGGGGGAGTTTTTATTTGCCCTTGAAACGATGCCGTAAAACGGCTTCCCCACCCCGAAAAAACTATATCGGATTTAGTGAAAAACTCCGGGCCACCAAATTTAAATTCCGGGCCATGTAATTTAAATTAGATGCGGCGGAGTTTTT
>CAVFYC010000153.1:0-2623 GCA_963626585.1 Christensenellaceae bacterium Phil1
CTTCTGTTCCTTGCTCTTGTTTTCAGCCGTCTTTTGTTTTTCCTCTTTCTCTATTTTGTTTTTAAGGTCGAAAGCTACAAGAATATCTTCGTCAGGATTTATGTAATCGGAAAGAGTAATGGTTTCGGCAGAAGGATTGAAAGACACATTGGGGTCGGCGCTCAAGAAACATGCACGGGCTACATCGCATGTCTTGGTATCGATCACCTGTTCTATGTTGAAATTCTGGGAATATTTGGTTGCAAAAATTTTGTAGAACGTTTTGTACAATCCTGCATCGTAACATCTTTCCGAGAGTTTGAACATAACTTTCAGACCATCGCCTCCCGGAGATACAAAACACATAACCGTTCGTGGGTCTGCCGATATTTTCTGGCGCAAATCCTGAAGTACGATTCCTTTTTCGGCAATATGATCGATGTCGATGAGGAAATATTCCGTATAGGCAAAGTTCTCGTTTTTGCGATAAGGCGGATTGAACAATGCACACACAAAGAAAGGCAAACGCTGTTTGAGGCCGGCATATCCAGATGGGTTCAAATTTCTTACGATTCGGAGTTGTTCTATCAGAGATGCTGTTTCAGGACGCGGCTTCCTTATTATGTCGAAAATTTGTCTTATCTGCACTTTTTGCAATTGCTCTGTAGTGCTTTTTATATTGTTCCCAATTGAAACCATGGTATAATCAAATGTAATGTTTGAACCTTTGTGCCATTTTCTTGGCGTAAACGTTGATTTGGGTAAGCCGGCTACGCTGCTGGGTGGCATCGCTTTCTGTAATTTCGTCTAAGTAGTCGTTTACCGATTGTATCAAAATGCGCCGTCCTAAAGCTTCAAGCCAATAAGAACCGTCGGGCCGAACCGAATAATGCTCGCTGGTAATGGCTTTTTGGCGAAGAAGTTGCACGACAACAAAATCTATCCAGACACGATAGAGTTCTATTATGTCGTAAACAAGCACTGGACGATTATAATCGTCTCTGTGCATAACTCCAACGTATGGGTCTATTCCCGCTTTGATTAGCGCGCCTTCGATCTTGCCGTACAAAAGTCCGTAGCCGTAATTGAGTAGAGCGTTAGCAATGTCGGTGGCTGGGTGTTGCGAGCGCTTTTCAAAACGATATTCAGAAGGGAGAAATAGATTGAGTACGTCGAAATATATACGCGATGAAACACCTTCCCAACCGCGTAGAGTAGGGGCTATATCCGATACAACTTTTCCTGAAATGGATTGAATTTTTGTACGATAGTCTTCAAGACGTCGGTTTGCCTTTTCAACTTCATTGTCGTAGCCTTCTGCAGATAACATAAGCAATAAAGCTTGTTGATTGGAGATTTTGCTACGTATTACATCCTTTATCCATTCTACGGCATCGTGTGAAAAAGAAAATGTGAGCTGTCCTTTGCGAATAGTAGAAACTGAACCATATTTGGGACTCCATATCCTTGCTATAGGAGTGCCTGCTTTGTCGCTGAATATCACTTCTATTTCATTTTCAACGGCAAGTAATATAGCATCGCTTGTTATCTGTGCTCCGCGGCTTATTTGTATCGCGTTAACACCTGCTACAGGAATGCGTTGACGCCCATCAGCGTTAGTAATTACAAATCCCTCGTTGTCGCGACTTAATGATACTCCGAAATTGTTTATCACCAGTTCCATAGCTACATTATAAAGAAGTCATCAACTACGTACAAATCTTTTTTTGCACGGGTCATAGCCGTATATATCCATTGGTAAACATAAGGTTTTTCGCCTAAGGCAAAATTGCGGGGAATGTCAAGAAAAATATTGTTCCATTCTCCACCTTGAACTTTGTGACAAGTGATAGAATAGCCATAAACCGCACGCAGAGCATTTAGATAAGGGTCTTTCATCATCTGACGATTAAATTCAGAATTATTATTGTTGGTTTTCTTAATACCCAAATCTTTCATACGGTAATAAAAATCTATGAAAAGATTTCGCTGTTGCGATTGTGATATGTTAGTTTCATTAGCATATAGTATGTCCGCAATAAGTTTTAGAGAGAATGTCTGTTTATTAGCCATACTTTTTATACTTACGTCAATAAAAGTAAGTCCTGCTACGATTTCTTGATTTCCAACTTCTTCAACCATCACAATATCGCCGTTCATAAGGCCGGAAATATAATTGTTCTGAGTGATGAGTAAAAGGTCGCCTGCTTGAAGTGTGGTAGAGTTCAGTCCTAAAGCTGGTCGTATGAATTGCGTTACAAGATTACTTTGACGGTTTGAGTTGCATATCATCGTAGCATCGTTGAAGCCGTTTTTCTTTACGGTTTCAACGTATCTGCTTACCAATTCGGTCTGACTATTTAGAATGTGTATGTTTCTGCAACCTTTTAAAGGGAATTTAGCCCATTTCCAAGGTTGAGGATTTTCGTAAAGTATTCGCATTTTGTGCGCAGCAAATATAATGTCATTGCCGTTTTCCTGCCTTTTTATGTCGGTGAGAGAAACTTCTATTGTGGTGTATCCGTATTCTTCTTTTAGATAATCAGCAGAGAGCGCGGGAGAAAAATCTTGTCCAACTGGTGGTAGCTGACAAGGATCGCCTATAAAAAAAATTTGCCTTTACTGTTGTGTTCAAATAAATCGT
>CAVFYC010000154.1:0-2521 GCA_963626585.1 Christensenellaceae bacterium Phil1
CATGGCGGAAAAACAAGTCGGCATCTTTTAAAAACTCCGGGCCATGAAATTTAAATTCCGCCGCATCTAATTTAAATTAGATGCGGCGGAGTTTTTGCGAGATGCCGTGTAGTTTTTTCTGCACACAACAACGCTTTTTTCAAGTCAAGAAACCGTAAAAACGATAACCGATATTGTTTGAATAATGTCAGACATTGTTTTTGCGACATTTGATATGTTTTTTTGGGCATCAAATAAGGCTTTTCTTGAATTCGATATCTATCGAAAAAAGTTTGATTTTATCTCAAAAATATTTTGCAATTTCAAAAACTTTACATACATTTGCAGCAGAACAAAGAACAATATATTCATGAAAACACCAACGCCAAGTGTAGGCGCGTGTATAAAACAAGGAAATGTGCCAACGGGACACACAAATCCTCATAAATAAAACATCTGTCCCCATAATGTTCAAAAAAAATACATCATGAACAAAAAAAATTTACGTCCAGTTACTGAAGAACTGGTGGACAAAATCATTAATCAAGACGCCACAACGACATCATATGGTTGTGGAAGTGGTTCGGGCAGTGGAAGCGGCTCTGGGTTGGAAAGCGGTTGGTATCCCGCAGAATATGGGTGTGGAAACTCTGAAGGCTCTGGTTCTGGATTGGGATTAGTTGTTACAAACCAACCTTATACTGGTATCAAGTTCAGCGACAACTTAATGAAAAACCCTGCACTTGCTACGCAGTTGACAGAACTTTTACATTCAAGCCAATCCCTTCGTAACATTCTGTCGCAATTTGTAAATGGGAATTCGAAACTTACATTCGATTTGGCTGAAGATAAAGACAACATTCCAATGAACACAGATGGAGAAACCGATACTATTAGCATAAACAGCAAATATGTTGGTGAAGATGGTTTTAACAAGAGATTTATAGGCAAAGAAAAAGACAATGGAGGATACTTACACGATGGTACCGTAGATGGTACTTTTGCAGCTTCCATTGGGCATGAGTCTTTGCATGCAAAACATTTTTATTGGTACAAAGAGTCCCTAAAAAATGGGAAAACTGCAGAAGAACACGCTAATTTTCTTAAAGAAAGAGGTTTCTCGGATAATTTCGTCAGAATATTCTACGAGAAAAACGCAGAAAAAGGTTGGCAAAAACGCAAATGGGATGATATTAACAATAACGAACACAAATATCTTGACAAATACGACAAAGAAGTGCTTGACAAAGTGAGGGGCGAATACAAAAGTCGTTACGACAGCCATTGATAACCTCAAAAAATCCCAAGAAGATGAAAGCCAAATACGCAATAGTTTTATTAGCCTGGCTGGGGAGCTGTTTTTTAACGCTTCCCTTTTATCACGGGCTTCGCGCAAGCAATTGCGGAACAGACACCAGCCGTGTCAGCACTTACGAAAACGATACCGTAAGGCTCGTGAAAAGTTTGAAACAACTTGCGGCACTGCCAAAGGGCACTTTTGTCGAAACTTGCGACCTTTCAGACCGAAATATGAAAAAGGAATTGAAAGACATGCCTATTCTTAATAATTCGCGCACAGTCCGCCAATGGCTAAGCGAACTTGAAAAGTTAGGTATAAAAAATATGCCCGATTTGAGGACATACAAAATTAAAAATCTGAACCTATCGGGCAATTATTTCTGGTCTCACAGCATCGGAGTAAAAGAAAAACTTCCCAAATCATTGGAAACATTGGACATGAGCAATTGTAAAATATTGACAACAGCGCCTCGCAACAAAAAAGGAGTGTCGTATGTAAAGATTAGTCGCCGAGCCTTTTGTTTTGAAAAGGATAGTCTGCCCAAACTTCGTGAAATAGTTTTGCACGATACAGAGTTGTCAAGCGTAAGATTCCCAAGAAATGTTGAGAAAGCCGACCTCAGAAATTGCAACTTGTATCAATTTATGATAACCGGGTCGTGTAGCAAAGAAGCCCTCAAACTTCACTATTTGGATATCTCGCACAATTGGAACATGTATAGTGGAATAGGCATAGAAGCGGGCGAAATAAACGGCATCAAAACGCTTAAACGTGATAGTTGTGCCCAAGGAAAAGAACTTTGGGAAGGAATATGGCTTTAAATAGCCAGAAAAACTTTACGGCGTGGGAGTATCCCACGCAGTTATGGTAGTTTAACTGCCGAAGAACGGCATACATTTATTCTGCAACGCAATCCCCACGCTCGCCTATGCGAAACATTCAAATTCGGACGCAAAACAAAGCGATTTCTTGTTTGGAATTATAGAAAAATCCCAAGCGAAATAATAAAACCGAGCGTGGAAAAAGAAACCGAAGCCTTGCTGAAACACGGCATCGCAACGACGAAAAAACTACACGGCATCTCGCAAAAACTCCGGGCCACCAAATTTAAATTCCGGGCCATGTAATTTAAATTAGATGCGGCGGAGTTTTTAACATTTCGCAACTCGTTTTTTCGGCGCACAATCACGCTTTTTTCAAGTCAAGAAACCGCAAAAACGATAACCGATATTATTTAAATAA
>CAVFYC010000155.1:0-2304 GCA_963626585.1 Christensenellaceae bacterium Phil1
AAGCCCATGCAAATGATGATGAAAATAGTTCGGTTCATAGTTGTAGTTATTGGTATTCGTCTGCGGCTCTTTTTAACGCGCCTGCGCTTGGCGTCGGCGGTTGGGGGCGGATTAAGGTCGTTTCCATGAAGTTATTCACCTATAGCATTGCTGCAAATGTATGTAATGTTTTTGATAATGCAAAATATTTTCGAGAAGAAATCAAACTTTTTTCGATATATATCGGATTTTGGAAAAGCGTTATTAGATACCGGAAAAACGATATCAAATATCGCAAAAACGATGTCAGACTTTATTCAAACAATGTCTGACATGATTAAAATAATATGGCTTATCGTTTTGTGGTGTCTTGACTTGAAAAAAGCCTTATTTGGTGCTGAAAAAACGAGATGCGAAATGTTAAAAACTCCGCCGCATCTAATTTAAACTACATGGCCCGGAATTTAAATTTGGTGGCCCGGAGTTTTTGCGAGATGCCGTGTTGTGAAAACGGGGTGGTTTGCGGCGCGTGGATTGTGCCTTATGTTGCATTGCTGCAGGCTTTTTGGGCGTATCGCGAGGCGTGGCTTGGGCTGCGGGTGGGCAAATGGGCTTTTGTGTGATGGTTATTCGCGAAATTTGGTGGGAAAACTGTAATTTTGTATCTTGAAACAAAGGTTCGGCGTTTGCTAACCGGAAAATTTTTCTCAAGATGACTACAAAACCGTCAATACCCAAAGGTACGCGCGACTTCCTTCCGCAGGAAATGGCCAAGCGCAATTATATTTTCAATACTATCCGTGATGTTTACGAGCTTTATGGTTTTCGCCAGATAGAGACTCCTGCGCTCGAAAACCTTTCCACTCTTATGGGAAAGTATGGCGAGGAGGGCGACAAACTGCTTTTCAAGATTCTCAACAGCGGGAATTTCATCGGCGGGCTTTCGGCCGAGGATTTCAAGGCCGAGAGCGTGGGCAAGCTCGCGGCGCAGATTTGCGAAAAGGGTTTGCGTTATGACCTCACCGTGCCTTTTGCGCGTTTTGTGGTGCAGCATCGCGAGGAAATCAAGATGCCGTTCCGACGTTATCAGATACAGCCCGTTTGGAGAGCCGACCGCCCGCAAAAGGGACGCTACCGCGAGTTTTATCAATGCGATGCAGATGTGGTGGGAAGCGACTCGTTGCTCAACGAAGTGGAACTCGTGGAAATTATCGACGAGGTGTTCAGCCGTTTCGGCATTCGTGTGGACATAAATATCAACAACCGCAAGATTCTTGCGGCTATCGCTGAAAAGATAGGGGCTGCCGACAAAATCACATCGGTAACGGTGGCCATTGACAAGCTTGAAAAGATTGGTCTTGAGGGAGTGGAGAAAGAACTTGCCGAAGAAGGGATTTCGGCCGAGGCCATAAAGAATCTCGAGCCCATAATCGCTCTCTCCGGCAGCAACGAAGATAAGCTCAAGGTGATGCGCGAGCAATTCGCCGACAGTGAAACGGGCAAAAAAGGTCTCGACGAAGTGGAATATGTATTGGACGCGCTCAAAAATTCCGGGCTTAGAAACAGCGTAACATTCAATCTCTCGCTTGCGCGCGGGCTTAACTATTACACGGGCTGCATTTTCGAAGTAAAGGCATTGGACTTCGCCATCGGTTCAATCACCGGCGGTGGAAGATACGACAATCTTACGGGAATTTTCGGCATGCCTGGTTTGAGCGGCGTGGGCATCTCGTTTGGCGCCGACCGCATCTACGACGTTTTGAACGGCCTGGACCTTTACCCCAAAGAGGCAAAAACCGGCACGCAACTGTTTTTCGTGAATTTCGGAGGCGAGGCGGAGACACGCCAATGCCTTGCGCTCGCAGGAAAAGCGCGCCGCGCAGGAATTAGGACGGAGATTTATCCCGACAGCTCAAAGATGAAAAAGCAGATGTCGTATGCAGCGGAAAACAATATACCTTTCGTTGCGCTGATAGGCGAGGAAGAAGCTGCCAACGGCACTGTTACGCTGAAAAACATGGAGATGCGCGAACAGAAAACCGTTACTCCCGACGAAATGGTTGAGATAATCAAAACCACATTGGAGTAAGAAAATCCGCGCCCTGCTTTCGGAAAAATTGTGGGGCTTGCGCGAAAAACAAAAATTAACAAAGGCGGCCCGTTGACCGCCTTTGTTAATTTTTGTGTATATGCCGTTTGCTTTTAGTCCTGCTTCATTTGCATTTCGCCTTACTTCGTGGGATTTTTGTCTCGTTCCGCGAATTCTTTGTCCGATGTCATTTGTATATCAGCGTAGTTAAATTGTCGGGCAGCAGTATTCTTTTT